>NZ_CP121648.1:5095000-5395000 GCF_029714205.1 Methylobacterium sp. CB376
CTCGACCGGATCGGCGAGTGCCGCGTCGGCGACGCGCAGGTCGCGGTGATCGATCCCGTGGCCGAGTACGTCGCCCTGATCGAGACGCTGATCGACCTGCCCCGCATCGCCGCGATGGTCCGGTCGGGATTCCGGATGCGCTTCGACGCGATGAGTGCGGTGACCGGGCCCTACGCGCGGGAGATCCTGGAGCGCCGCCTCGGCATGCCGGCGGGCACGGTCGTCAACGCCGAGCCGCTCCCGGATTTCGGCGGGCACCATCCCGACCCGAACCCCGTCCATGCCCGCGACCTGATGGTGCTGATGCACGGGCCCGAGGCGCCGGATTTCGGCGCCGCCTCGGACGGCGACGGGGACCGCAACATGATCGTGGCGCCGGGCCTGTTCGTCACGCCGAGCGACAGCCTCGCCGTGCTTGCCGCCCACGCCCACCTGGCGCCGGGCTACGCGGCGGGGCTGGCCGGGGTCGCCCGCTCGATGCCGACGAGCCGCGCCGTCGACCGCGTCGCGGCCCGCCTCGGCATCCCGGCCTTCGAGACCCCGACCGGCTGGAAGTTCTTCGGCAACCTCCTCGACGCCGGCCGGATCACGCTCTGCGGCGAGGAGAGCGCCGGCACCGGCTCGAATCACGTGCGCGAGAAGGACGGGCTCTGGGCCGTGCTGCTCTGGCTCAACATCCTGGCGGCGACCGGCAAGCCGGCCGACCGGATCCTGCGCGAGCATTGGGCCAGCTACGGCCGCGACTACTACGCCCGCCACGACTACGAGGAGGTGGATGCGGCCGCCGCCGAGGGCCTGATGCAGGCCCTGCGCGACGCCCTGCCGGATCTCCCGGGCCGCCGCATCGGCCCGCTCACCGTCGAGGCGGCGGACGACTTCGCCTATGCGGACCCGGTCGACGGCTCCGTGACCCGCCGCCAGGGCGTGCGGATCCTGTTCCGCGAGGATGCCCGCGCGGTCTTCCGCCTCTCCGGCACCGGCACGGTCGGAGCCACGCTGCGCATCTACCTGGAGCGCTTCGAGCCGAACCCGGACCGGCACGACCTTCCGACCACCGAGGTGCTCGCCCCGGTCGCGGCCGCCGCCGAGGCGATCGCCGGGATCGCCGCCCGCACCGGCCGGCGCGCGCCCTCCGTCGTGACCTGACCGGCGCCCCTTCCGCCGCTTGACAGAAACTGGAACTGCGTTCAATTACCGAACCACGTTCCAATCACGAGGGCGGGATGGCGGCCGGATTGCTGCGACGGATCCTTGATCTGGTGGAGTTGCTCGCCGCCCACCCGCGCGGGCTTCACCTCCAGGCGATCGCCGACGCGCTCGCCATGCCGAAGAGCGGCACCCACCGGCTCCTCGCGGACCTCTCGTCCTACGATTACGCCACCCAGGATCCCGACAGCGGCCGCTACCTGCTCACCACCAAGCTGGCGACGCTCGGCCTCAAGCACCTCGCGGCGTCCGGCGTGGTGGACGTGGCCCAGCCCGTCCTGAACCGTCTCGCCGAGCGCAGCGGCGAACTCGTCCGCCTCGCGGTGGTGGATTATCCCCGCCTCGTCTGGGTGGCGAAGGCCCAGGGCGCCCGCACGGGTCTGCGCTACGACGGCGACATGGGGGCGGAGGCGAGCCTGTCGACCACCTCCACGGGGATCGTCTGGCTCGCGCACCTCCCGGAGGAGGAGGCGGTGGCGCTCGTGCTGCGCCAGGGTTTCCGCCCGCCGGGCACGGCCGGGCCGAACGCCCCGCGCACGCTCCCGGCCCTCCTCGCCCTGGTCGAGGCCGCCCGCCGCCGCGGCTATGCCTGGGTCCACGAGACCCACGCGGCCGGCACCGCCGCGATGGCGGCCAACATCGTCGATCCGGCGAGCGGGCGGGCGCTCGGCAATGTCAGCATCGCCGGACCGAGCGCGCGGCTGACCGAAGCCTGCCGGGACGCGCTGGCCCCGGACCTGCTGGAGGCCGCCGCCACGCTCTCCGCCCTCGGCCCGCTCTCGGATTATCTCGGGGCGCTCGCCGGAGGGCGGGCGCGCGACGCCGCGCGCTCCGGGTGATGGCCCGGAGAGCGACCCCGCGGGCGCGGCGCAGCGATGGGCCGCGGCGCGCGTTCTGTCGAGAAAGTCCCGCGCGCGATCGGGCGCGGGGAGGAGGAGACGCCATGACGGCCCTGGACCGGGAATTCCTGCAGCGCGACCGGCGCATCCACCCGCCGGCCTACACGCCGGATTACAAGACGAGCGTGCTGCGCTCGCCGCAGCGGGCCTTGATCTCGCTGCAATCGTCGCTGTCGGAGGTGACCGGCCCGGTCTTCGGCCAGGGCGAGCTCGGCCCGCTCGATAACGACCTGATCCTCAACTACGCGAAGGACGGCGAGCCGGTCGGCGAGCGCATCCTCGTGCACGGCCTCGTGCGCGACGAGAACGGCCGCGGCGTGCCCCACACCCTGGTCGAGTTCTGGCAGGCCAATGCGGGCGGGCGCTACCGCCACCGCAACGACCGCTACCTCGCGCCGATCGACCCGAATTTCGGCGGCTGCGGCCGGGCGCTCACCGACGAGAACGGCTACTACTACTTCCGCACCATCAAGCCCGGACCATATCCGTGGCGCAACTTCCTGAACTCGTGGCGCCCGGCCCACATCCACTTCTCGGTGTTCGGCTCCGGCTTCGCCCAGCGCCTGATCACCCAGATGTATTTCGAGGGCGACCCCCTGATCTGGCGCGACCCGATGGTGCTGGGCATCCCCGACCGCGCCGCGGCCGAGCGGCTGATCGCGCCCCTCGACCTCGAATCCGCGGTGCCGCTCGACATGCTGGCCTACCGCTTCGACATCGTCCTGCGCGGGCGCCAGCAGACGCTCTTCGAGAACAAGCTGCAGGGGAATTGAGATGCGACTGCCCTTCGAGCGCCTGAGCGAGACGGCCTCGCAGACCGCGGGACCCTACGTGCATATCGGCCTGATCCCGCACCAGGCCGGCTTCGACATCTTCGAGACCAATTTCTCGAACGTGCTGGTCGGCCCGGCCACCGAGGGCGAGCGCATCCGCATCGCGGGCCGCGTCCTCGACGGGGCCGAGGAGCCGGTGCGCGACGTTCTGGTGGAGATCTGGCAGGCCAACGCGGCCGGCCGCTACAATCACCCGGCCGATCAGCAGGAGGGCAAGCCCCTCGATCCGAGTTTCCGGGGCTGGGGCCGCACGGGCTCGGACTTCGAGACCGGGATCTGGACCTTCGAGACGATCAAGCCGGGCCCCGTCGCCGGGCGAATGGGCCACCGGCCCATGGCCCCGCACATCAATCTCTGGATCGCCGCCCGCGGCATCAACATCGGGCTGCAGACCCGGCTCTACTTCCCCGACGAGGCGGAGGCGAATGCGGACGATCCGGTGCTCGGACTGATCGAGCAGCGCTCCCGGCGCGAGACGCTGATCGCCCGGCGCGAGGCGCGCGACCTGCCGACCTACGTCTTCGACATCCGGCTCCAGGGCCCCCAGGAAACCGTCTTCTTCGACGTCTGATACGGGATCCGCTTGATCAAAGCGGGTCCCGTATCACAAGCCTGCGCGGCGCCTGAGCGAAGCCGACATCCGCATGGCGAAGCCATCCGTCGGATGTCCTATGACAGCAACCGGAGGAACCCCATGAACCCCGCGGAGCCATCCCGCCCCGTCGTGATCGCGGTCGCGATCACCGGCTCGGTGCCGCGCAAGGCGGACAACCCCGCCGTCCCGACCCGCGTCTCCGAGCAGATCGAGTCCACCCACGAGGCCTACGAGGCCGGCGCCAGCCTCGTGCACATCCACGTGCGCAACGACGACGAGAGCCCCTCCTCCGACCCGGACCGGTTCGCCGCCGTCCAGGAGGGCGTGCGCAAGCACTGCCCGGGCATGATCGTGCAGTTCTCCACCGGCGGGCGCGGCCGCGACCCGGCCGCGCGCGGCCTCTCGCTGGTCCACCGCCCCGACATGGCCTCGCTCTCCACCGGCTCGGTCAACTTCCCGAGCATCGTGTACGAGAACCCCGCCGCGCTCGTCACCGAGCTTGCCGGGCAGATGCGCCGCTACGGCATCCGGCCCGAGATCGAGATCTTCGACCTCTCGCACCTGCACGGGGCGAGGCGGCTGATCGAGGCGGGGCTGATGGACGAGGCGCCCCACGTGCAGTTCGTGCTGGGGGTGAAGAACGCCATGCCGGCCGACGAGCACCTGCTCGACATCCTGCTTTCCGAGACGCGGCGGATCCTGCCCCAGGCGACCTGGACGGCGGCGGGGATCGGGCGCGAGCAGGCGCGGGTGATGGACTGGGCGCTGGCGCGGGGGGCGGAGGCGGTGCGCACGGGGCTTGAGGACAACATCCGGGTGACCAAGGACCGGCTGGCGGCGAGCAACGCCGAGCTGGTCTGGCTGGCGGCCGAGGCCGTGCGCCGGCACGGGCGCCGGGTGGCGACCCCGGCCGAGGCCCGCGCCATCCTGCACCTGCGCCCGGCGGCGTAGGCGGGCCCGCCCGCCGACGGGGGCGCGGCCGACGCGGTCCCGCCGGTGGGGCGCCCCCCGAACCGGGCTGCGCCGGCGCGGCCCCTGGCCTAATTGGGGAGGCTCCCCGCCCGCTCGGAGGCATCGCATGACCTTCTCGGCCCTCGACTCCGCCCTGCTCGGTCCCCTCTTCGCCGCGGAGGCGATGCGGACCGTCTTCGCGGACGAGGCGCGGGTCGCCGCCATGCTGCGCGCCGAGGCCGCGCTCGCCCGGGCCGAGGCCGCCCTCGGCCTCGTCCCGGACGCCCTCGCGCCGGCCCTCGAGGCGATCCCGCCCGCCTCCCTCGATCCCGTGGCCCTCGGACGCGGAACGGCCCTCTCGGGCGTCCCGGTGATCCCCTTCGTGAAGGCGGTGCAGGCGGCTCTGCCCGCCCCCCTCGAGGCGGGGTTTCACAAGGGCACGACCACCCAGGACATCGCCGACACCGCGCTCGTGCTCCAGCTGCGCGACGCGCTCGACCTGGTCCGGGACGACCTGCTGGCGATCCTCGCCGGCCTGTCCGACCTGGCGCGGCGCCACCGCGAGACACCCTGCGTCGGGCGCACCTACGGCCAGCAGGCGGCGCCCGTCACCTTCGGCGCCAAGGCGGCGATCTGGGCGCTCGGCGTCGCCGAACTCGCGGGCGACCTGCCGCGCCTGCGCGGCAAGGTGCTCACCGCCTCCCTGGGCGGGCCCGTCGGGACCCTGGCGGGGCTGAAGGAGCAGGCCGACGCGGTCGGCGAGGGCTTCGCCGGCGAACTCGCGCTCCGCTACGATCCGGCGCCCTGGCACACCCGCCGCGCCCGAATCGCCCAGACCGGGACCTGGCTCACGCTGGTGATGGGGGCGCTCGCGAAATTCGCGACCGACGTCGCCTTCCTGGCCAGCACCGAGGTCGGCGAGGTGGCCGAGCCCCACGTCCCGGGCCGGGGCGGCTCCTCGGCCATGCCGCACAAGCGCAACCCGGTCTCCTCGACCGTCATCCTCGCGGCGTTCAGCGCCGCCAAGGGACAGGTGCTGCCGCTCCTCGACGGGATGGCGGCGGCGCAGGAGCGCCCGGCCGGCGCGTGGCACGCGGAGTGGCACGCCCTGCCCTGCCTGTTCGGCCTCGCCTCCGGGGCCCTGCGCGAGGCCCGCGCCCTCGCCGAGGGGCTGGTTCCGGATCCCGGGCGGATGCGGGCCAATCTCGACCTCACCCGCGGGCTGCTCTTCGCGGACGCCGCCGCGGCGCGGCTCGCCCCGGCGCTCGGGGCCGAGGCGGGCCACCGCCTGGTCGAGGAGGCGGCCGGCGCGGTGCGCGACGGGCGGGGGACGCTCGCGGAGGTCCTGGCCGCTCGGCCGGAGACCGCCGGCATCGATCTCGGCCCGGCCTTCGACCTCGCCCCGGCGATCCGCGCCGGCGCCCGCACGGCCGACCGCGCGCTCGCCGAGGCGGCGCGCTACGCCGCCCTCCTCTCCCCCTGACAGGACGAATCCCATGCCCCTGATCGAGGCGAACGGCACCCGGCTGCACTACGAGCTCTCGGGACCGAGCGGCGCCCCCGTCGTCGCCTTCTCGAACTCCCTCGGCACCGCGATGGCGATGTGGGACCCGCTCGTGCCCCACCTGCGCGGCCGCTACCGGGTGCTGCGCTACGACACGCGCGGCCACGGCGCCTCGCCGGCGCGCGACGCGCCCATCGCCGTCGAGGATCTGGCGGACGACCTCCTCGGGCTCCTCGACGCGCTGGGCATCGGTCGGGCCCACGTGGTCGGGCTGTCCCTCGGCGGCATGACCGGGCAGGCGCTGGCGATGCGGGCGCCCGAGCGGGTGCTGAGCCTCACCCTGATGGCCACCGCCGCCGAGATGCCGAGCGAGCAGAGCTGGAACGAGCGCGCCGCGACCGTGCGGGCGGAGGGCACCGCCGCCATCGTCGACGCCACGATGGAGCGCTGGTTCAGCCCGGATTTCCCGCGCACCAGCCCGGGCGCGGTCGAGCCGGTGCGGCGCCAGTTCGTCGAGACCGACCGGGCGGGCTACGCGGTCTGCTGCAACGCGATCGGCCGGATGGACCTGCGTCCCGGGCTCGGGCGCATCACCGCCCCGACCCTCGTCATTGCCGGGCGGGACGATCCCGCGACGCCGCCGGCCAAGTCGGAGGAGATCTGCGCCGGCATCCGCCACGCGGAGCTGGTGGTGCTGCCGGGCGCGCGCCACCTCCTCGCCGTCGAGCGGCCGGACGCGACGGCCTCGCACCTCCTCGCCTTCCTGGACCGGCATCGCGGCGCGGCCGGGGCGGCGACCGGGGCGGTGGCCTTCGCCGAGGGCTTGGCGAACCGGCGCGGCGTGCTCGGCGAGGTGCATGTGGACCGCTCGCTCGCGGCGGCCGGCAGCTTCGCGGGCCCCTGGCAGGACTTCATCACGCGCATTGCCTGGGGCGAGATCTGGGGAGACCCGCGCCTGCCCTGGAAGACCCGCTCCCTGGTCACGCTCGGCCTGATGGTGGCGCTCGGCCGCGAGGAGGAGTTCAAGCTCCACGTCCGCCCGGCCCTGCGCAACGGGGTCACGCCGGCGGAATTGCAGGCCCTGCTGCTCCAGGCCGCGGTCTACGCGGGCGTCCCGGCCGCGAACGGCGCCTTCCGCTGGGCCAAGGAGGTGCTGGGGGACGAGCTGGAGTAGCCTCCGCCGGCCCCGTGTGGTCCGGGGCCGTCCGGTGCAGAGGCGCTCGGCACGCAATCTGCGCCTGGTCCAAGCCCCGAAGGGCCAGCCTCGTCGACGTCGAACGGCGGAGTCGGCGAGCGCTGCGCGGGTTCGTGCGAACAGCGCGAGGTCGTTCGATCGCGCACGCGCTGCCGCGGGCGGCCTCGAACGGCCGCGCCGAACCCGATGCTGACCCTACATACGTTTCCCGGAAGCTCACTTCCGGGAAACGTATGACAAGCCCGCGCGGCGCCTGAGCGAAGCCGACATCCGCATTGCGAAGCAATCCGTCGGATGTCGTATGCCAAGCCCGCGCGGCGATTGAGCGAAGCCGACATCCGCATTGCGGAGCAATCCGTCGGATGTCGTATGCCAAGCCCGCGCGGCGATTGAGCGAAGCCGACATCCGCATGGCCGAAATGGGAGATGGCGAAGCAATCAATCGGATTTCGTATCAAACGTGAACCGCATGGGTCGCTCCGACCAGGCGCGAGCGCGCCGCGATGGCGACGCGCCCGGCCTCTCAGCGCGGCGAAGGGCGCAGGTTCGCCTGCGGCGGGATCGGGCGGCAGCGGCCCTTCTGCCACGCGCAGGGGCGGCTGGCGTCGAAGCGGAGGTCCCGGAGGGGTCCGGCCGCGGAAGCATCCGGCCCGTGGCGCGGGGCCGACAGGATCATCGGTCGGTTCTGGCGCGCGGCGCGCTCGACGGTGCTGGCGAGACCGGTGGCGTCGGGGGCGACGAACCCTGCCGGCCGGGGCCGCGGCAGGACGTCGAGGAACGCTTCGGCGGCGAGGACGTAGTTGGGCGAGGCATCAAGGGTGCCTTGCGTGATGGTGTAGTTCCTCGGCTCGCTCTGCGCGGTAGCGGCCGTGGCGAGATGACCGGAGAGGCCGTCGCCGTCGACGAGGCCGCGCACAGTGTAGGTCAGAGCCGGATTCGCGTCGCCTTAGGCGCGCGTGAGGGAAGCCGGAGTCACGACGAGGGCGCGCGGACGCACTGGCTGGTGAGCGTGCCGGCGACCGTGAGGGTCACCGGGCTGTCGGCGACCCCGGTCCGCGCCGTGATGCCGAAGCTGTTGGACAGCCCGGTCAACACCTCGACGCCCTGCCCTCCCTGGAGACCGCTGGCCGCCAAGCCCGGATCGGTCAGGCGCTCGCCATAGATCGAGGCGCCGGAGCGGGCCGACACGACGACGGGGGCAGGCGTCACCGTCAGCGTGCCGCTCGCGGGCAGGCGGTAGTTCGACGCGAGCCCGTTGCCGCCCGCGACCGCGAGAACCAGTCCGGCCAGAGGCGAGCCCGCGTAGAGGCCGGCATCCGATGCCGCCGTACGGCCATTGCCCGCGACGAGCGTCAGGCGCTCTCCATCGGCGGCGCCTGCCACCTGGAGCGTGCCCGTGCCGAAGCCGGTGGCGGCGTCATAGGTCCTGCGCCCCGTCAGCGTCACCGGCCGCGGCGTCACGGTGAGGTCGGCGCCCCGGTAGATGAGGATGTAGTTCGGGGACACGGCGAGAGTGCCCTGCCCGATGGCGTACGCGCCGATATTGCTGGCGCCGTCGGCCGCGGTGGTGAGCGCACCGGCGAGCGCGTCGCCGTTCACCAGGCCCATGCCGCCGACGCGGTAGCTCAGGGCCGGGTTAGCCTCGCCGTAGACCCGGCTGACCGGCCCGCCCACGACGGTGAGCGGCCGCGGCGTGATGGCGAAGCGGGGCGCGTCCGGCGCCAGGGCCAGCGTGTAATTCGCGCCTGCCGCGAGCGAGCCCAGCGTGTACGCGTAGGGGCCGTCCGCCACTGTCTCGCCCGGCGCGCGGCCGAGCGCGCCGGAGAGCCTCAGCCCGCTGTCGTCGAGGCCGAGCCCCGGATTCACAACGAGGCCCGTCACCCCGTAGCGCAGGCCCGGATCCGCGCCGCCATAGACCTTGGACTGGCCGGCCTCCGGCGTGACCGTCAGGGTCGCCGGCGCGACCGTCAGCCGCCCGCTCGCCGCGAAGGCGAAGCCGTAGCCGGCGGGCGAGCCCAGCGTGCCCGCCGCCACGATCCCGTAGGGGGCCGCCCGCCACCCCGGCCGGCGCGCCCGCCTCGGGGGAGGTGACCCTCGGCGCCCCGGTGACCGCGCTCGCCGCGTCGTCGCCGCGATTGGCCCCGGCCACGCCCGGGTCGAAGCCGGTGATCCGGTCGGCGCCGGCCACGATCGCGGTCGCGTCCTCCCCGTAAGTCTTGGCCGCATCCGCCGTCGTCACGGTGAGCATGCGCTGCGCCGCGAAGACGTAGCGGTTCCCGCCCGGCGTGACGCGCCCGCCCGCGGCCGAGTTCCAGAGCGCCGCATTGCCGCTGTCGAGCCCGCCGAAGCTGACGCCGGCCGGATCGGCCGAGTAGATCAGCCAGCGCCCGCCGCTCGTGCCACCGCCTCCGCGCCCGCCCGGTTGACGAAGGCGCCGGAGGTCGCGAGCGCGACATCGCCGGCCGCCCGCACTCCTGCCCCGGTCGCCAGGGTCAGGCTGCCGGCCGCCGCGATCAGCGTCACCGTTCCGCCGGGATTGCTCACCCCGTCGCCGGCCGCGCCGGTGCCGATCGTGAGGGCGCCCGCATTGGTGAAGGCGAGGTCGCCGCTGCCCGCGTTGGTGAGGCGAGCGAGCCTCCCGACCTGGTTTGCCGCGCCCAGGGCGAGGCCGCCGGCGGCGCTCGCCGTGAGCGTGCCGGCCGTGAGCGTTCCGGCGGTCTGGGCGACGGCTCCGGCCGCCGCGAGGGTGACGGCGTTGCGGCCGGCATCGAGGGCGGCCGCCAGGGTGATGGGTGCGCCGGCGGCCGTGGTGGTCACGGCGAAGTCCCCGCCGGAGGCGACGGCGCCGTCGAGGGTGAAGGAGGGCCCGTGGGCGCTGATGCGGGTCGAGGACGACGCCAGAGCGGTGTCGAGGGAGGTGAGGAGGCCCGCCCCGAACGTGGCGGCGAGGCCGGCGCGCAGGCCGCCATAGGTGGTGGCGGCGGTGATCTGCCGGCTCAGTCCGGCCGAGAGGGTGCCGAGGGAGAGGAGGGATCGGTCGAAGGAGCCGTCGTCGGTGGCGAGGAGCCCGGCGGCGGTGTCGGCGCCGGCGGGCGTCATGGTGGCGCCGATGCGGATGCCGGAGGATGGCAGGGTACCGGCCGGGAGGATCGCGTAGACGGCGCCGTTGGCACCGGCCGAGACCGTGCCGCCGAGCGGGGTGCCTGCCTGGTAGAGGCGGATCTGGGCTGCGGCGAGGGCTGCGCCGGCAGCGTCCCGCGCGGCGGCGGTGATGGCCTGGACGCCGGTGGGATAGAGGTTCCGCAGGAAAGGGTAGAGTATTGTAGGAGCCGCGCAGCAATGAATATGAACAGGATATTTATCTGAACAATATGATAAGGCATATCAACTGCAGCGTGAAGGAAGGTCTCCAAGAGATAGCGCGCCACGGCGTGAACCTATCAAAATACACTGGATGGCAAATACGATCTAGGTTGCGGTGTGATCAGCAGGGACCAACTCAGTAAAATCTGAGCGTACATGATCTCACGACGGGTGGCTTGCCGTCGTGCCGCGCGTCGGTCCGTCCCGGGCCGGTGGCGCCGAAGGCTCTCTCGGGGGCTGCCACGTGGCACTGCTCTGCCCTCAGGCGCAGCGCCGCCGCGGGTTCGCCGGCAAGGTCCGGTCCGGGGCCCCGTCGCGGGTGGGAGCGCTCGCCGAGGCGCATCCCGCCTGACCCTGCACGGCGGGCCGAGCGGCCCGCCGTCCGTGCGCCGCGGCCGCCTCGCGCAGCGCCCGATCAGGTTGCAATCGGACGCTGCCCTCGGTCATTGATTGTGCCGCCTTGTCCTCGACGAAGCAGATGCTGCTTCGTCGAACCATGCTCTAGCGCGCGCCCGGCAGGCGCTCGGCCATGGCGAGGTGCGATTCCATCGAGGGCAGCACCTGCTGGGCGTAGGTGCGCAGGGCCGGGTTCGGGCCGGACTGCAGATAGGCTTGGTGGGCCGCGATCGACATCCGGTGCGACTGGACCTGCATCCGCGCGTAGGTGCGGTCGAAGCGCGGACCGGGCGGAGTCTGGGCGAGTTCGGCCAGCATCGCCTGCTGCTCGGGGCTCAGCGGCACCACGTTGGTGGCGGCCGTCGTGGTCACGTCGCCGTCGACGAGGTCCGCCCCCGCCCGGGCGCCGCGGGCCGCCCCGGCGCCGAGCCCTTCGAGGCCCCCGACCGGGCCGCCCTGCAGCGTGCCGCTCACCGCCCCGGCCGCCGCGCCCGTGGCCGCCCCGACCGCGCCGCCGGCGATCTCGAACGGCGCCGCCACGAGGCCGCCGATGCCCGTCGCGCGGGCCACGTTCTCTCGCCCGCCGAGCAGCGCCACGTTCGCCGCGCGATGGTCGCGGATCATCTCCCGGGCGTATTCGCGCACCCGCGGGTTGCGGCTCCTGTCGAGGGCGATCTGGCTCGAGCGCACCTCGAAGGCGTTCGACATCAGCGCCATCTCGCGGAAATCGCCCATCTGGGCGAGAGCGGGCGTCGCCGCGAGGGCGGCGAGCGTCGCGAGCGCGAGCTTGGTCTTCATCGGGTCTCTCCGGTTTCTCTGCCTGGTCTCGGGACGAGGGGCGGCCGCCGCAGCGTCACGGCCCGCGCACCGCCGCGCTCGTCCGTTCGGCCCGACAACGACGCTCCTACCGCTTGGTTCCAACCCAGCGTCATGCAGCGGCGGACCAGGTTGCGCGGCGGGCCGAGCGGTCACTCCGGGAGATCGGTCCCGACCTCGACGACGCGGACTCCGTGCTCGTCGCAGAGCTCGCGCAGGGGACGCGAGGGCAGCGCGTCGGTCACGAAGACGTCGAGCTCGCCGACATGCCCGACCCGGATCGGCGCCGTGCGGTCGAGCTTCAGCTTGTCGGCAACCAGCATCACCCGCCGCGAATTGTCGATGATGGCGCGGGCGACGCGCACCTCGCGGTAGTCGAAATCGAGCAGCGCGCCGTCCTCGTCGATCGCGGAGGCGCCGATCACGGCGTAGTCGACCTTGAACTGGTTGATGAAGTCGACCGCCGCCGAGCCGATCACCGCCCCGTCCGCCCGCCGCACCGGGCCGCCCGCGACGATCAGGCTGATCCGCGGGTGCCGGTAGAGAAGCGTCGCCACGTTGAGGTTGTTCGTGATGACGAGCAGGTCCTCATGCTCGACGAGGGCGCGGGCGACCTCCTCGGTCGTCGTGCCGATGTTGATGAAGAGCGAGGCGCCGTGGGGAATGAGCCTGGCCGCGGCGAGGCCGATCGCCCGCTTCTCGGCGTGGGCGACGAGGCGGCGGGCCTCGTAGGCGACGTTCTCGACCCCGCTCGAGAGCACGGCGCCGCCGTGCACCCGCGACAGCAGGCGGCTGTCGCAGAGCTCGTTCAGGTCCTTGCGGATGGTCTGGGGGGTGACGTCGAACCGGACCGCCAGATCCTCGACGCTGACCCGGCCCTGCTGCCGGGCGATCGCCAGGATGTCGTGCTGGCGCGGAGAGAGGGTGTCGCTCAAGGGGGGTCCGGTTCACGGGGCGGGCCGCCCGCATTGTTCCGGGAAACGGAAGGGGGCGCAACGTGCGCCCGGGCGGCCGGCGGGGGCCCCGCCGTCCGGGCCGGAGCCTCAGTGCCCGTCGGCGCCGCCGCGGCGGCTCGCCTCGTAGAGGAACCAGGTGCGCTCCTCGGCCTGGTCGATCCACTCCTCGATCAGGCTCGCCGTCGCCACGTCGTTGTGCTCGTCGCAGAGGTCGTGCAGCTCGCGCATCCGCGACGTCGTCGCCTTGTTGTCGTCGCGCAGCTCGGCCAGCATGTCGAGCGGGTCGACGTAATCGGCGTTGTTGTCGACGATCCGCGCCTTCTGGGCCGCTTGGCCGAGGGAGCGCAGCGTCGTGCCGCCGATCTTGCGGGCCCGCTCGGCCACGTCGTCGGTCGCGGCGAGGATCTGGGACGCCTGCTCGTCGAGCAGCAGGTGGTAGTCGCGGAAATGCGGCCCGCTGACGTGCCAGTGGAAGTTCTTGGTCTTGAGGTAGAGGGCGAGGAAGTCCGAGAGCAGGACCGTCAGCCCCTCCGCGATCTCCCGGGAGGCCTCGGGCGAGAGGTCGGAGGGCGTGTTGAGCCGCTCGGCGGTGACGCGCACGCGCGCGTCGGAGGCAGCGGTCTTCGGCTGCGCGGCGCGGCCGATGGGCGCCGCGGCGGCCTTGGTGGAACGGGCCATTGGGAAAGTCTCCGGATCTGCGCGCCGCGAGCAGCGCGCCGTTCGCTCGCCAATTCGAGCGCGGCCGGTTGGTTCCGCAGGGGAGCCGCCGGACTTGGCCGTGCGGCATCAGGTCCGGGGCGTCGCGGCCGACCCCTGCGCGCGCGGGGCCGGACCCTGCGCGCGCGGCGCCGAACCGGGCTTCGGCGCGGCCAGGGGCGCCGGAGCTCCGGCGGGCGCGGGAGCGGCCGCGGCCCTGGCGGCGGGCCTCGGCGCGATCGCGGCCGTGGTGGCCACGTCGGGCGCCGGCTTCTCCGGGCCGGCGCCGTCGAGGTTGTAGACGTCGTCGCGGAAATGGGCCCGGCCGTCCGGGGTGGCGTAGCCCGTCAGGTACACGAAGGTCACGGGTACCGGCTTGGCGAGCTTGATGTCGCGCCGCTCGCCGGTCGCGATCCCGGTCTCGATCTCGATCGGGCCCCAGACCGTTCCGGGCCCGCCGGGACCGGGCGTCCCCTCGAGCAGCCACGCGACCAGCCCCTTCACTTCCGCCACCCGCACGCAGCCCGAGGAGTGGAACCGGATCGTGCGGGTGAACAGGCTCTTCGAGGGCGTGTCGTGCATGTAGACGGCGTGGCGGTTCGGCATGTCGATCCGCACCTGGCCGAGCGAGTTGTCGAAGCCCGGATCCTGCCGCACGGTGTAGTTCACCGCCTTCTCGGTCGACCAGTCGATCGCGGTCGGCTGCACCTCGTTGCCCTGCCCGTCCAACATCCGGATGTGCATCTTGGCGAGGTAGCCCGGGTCCTTCCGCATGTGCGGGATGATGTCCTTCTTGATCAGCGAGACCGGCACGGTCCAGGTCGGATTGAAATTGACGTTGGTGATCCGCGTCTCGACCATCGGCGAGGCGCGGTCGGGCTTGCCGACCACGGCCACGTAGCGGCGCACGACGGCGCCGCGCTCCACCGCCTCGACGGCGGCGGCCGGGATGTTGGCGACCACGTAGCGCTCGCCGAAGGGGAAGCGCGAGCCCATCAGGCGCGCCGCGGAGGCAGCGAGCTGGCGCTGGCGCACGCTGGCCGGCACGTTGAGCGCCTTGACCGTCATGGCGCCGACGAGCCCGGTCTCGGGCAGGCCGTGCCGGTGCTGGAAGCGCGTCACCGCCGCCACGAGCGCCTCGTCCATGCGGTCGGAGACCGGCGCGTCGGCCGGGAGATCCTCGGTCGCCGCGAGGCGGCGGCGCAGGGCCAGCACCCCCGGATGCCGGTCGCCGGGCTTGAGGGACAGGCTGGCGGGGACGGAGGGCCAGCCGCCGGCCTGGACGATGGCCTGGTAGCGGTCCGCCATCCGCAGCGTGTCGAGGAAGGTGGCGGGCGTGAGGGTCGGGGTCGGGTCCTGGGAGACCGGCGCGAGGACGAGCGGCGGCAATTCGCGCGAGGCGCGCCGCGGCGCCTCCCTGGCGGGCGCGGGGCTCTCCTCGGCGGCGGGCGCGGCCGGGGCGGATGCCGCGGGGGCGCCGGCGGGGCCGGGCGCCGCGACCGGGCCGGCGGGCGCGGCCGCCCTGCCCGCCTCGGGGAGCGGGGCCTTGGCGGGGTCCGGCGCGGGCGCCCCGGAGGCGGCGGACGCCTCGGCGGGCACCGGGACGGCGGCGGGGGGCACGGGCGGCGCCTGCGCGACCACCGCCCCCGCCCCGAGCAGCCAGGCCGCCGCGGCGAGCGGCAGCACGGGCCGGGCCGACCCGGACGGGGGGACAAGCTGACGACGCATGATGGCCGGCCTCGTGTGCGGACGCGGGCGGAGCATCGCCCGGCCATGGTTACGGAAACCCTGCCGCGCAGGAGCCGCCCGCGCCGCGCGCCGGTTGCGGCTGCCGGGCTCCGCCGCTCCCGGCAACGATGGGCCCAAGCTTGGTCCCGGTCCGCGGCACGGTAGCGCGGCCGCGGCAAGGTCCCTCCCCCGTCATCCGCGTCGAGGAGACCGATCTTCCGGCTGATCCGGCATCCGCGTGATCAAGGTGGATCCCGGATCGCGAGCCTGCGCGGCGCCTGTGCGCGGCGCCTGAGCGACGCCGACATCCGCATGGCCGACATCGGAGATGGCGAAGCCATCAACCGGAGGTCGGATGATGCGCCGCGACCGCACATGCGGTTCTCCTGCGCTGCTGTTCCCGCCTCGGTCAGGCCTTGGTCGGAAACTTGCCTTCTTCTCGTTCGACAGCGGGCGGCGAGAATGAGCGCCTGACGAGGACGACGGCGAGGCCGGGCCATGGGGCAGAGCGAAGTGCGGCGGCGCGTCGGAACGGCCGCGTCGGCCTGCGTGACCTTCGGGGCGGTGGCGCACCTCGCCAATTGTCTCGACGGCACCTCCGGTCTGCTCGCGGAGGGCGCGGCCGGGCTCCTGCTCCTGGCGGGCGGCGCGGCCGCCCTCGCGGCGGGGTTCGCCGGGCTGCTCGGCCGGGCGGCCCGGCGCCCGGCCCTCGGGCTCGCCGGGCTCGGGCTGGGCGCGGCCCTCGCGCTCGCCACCCAGGTCTATCCCGCCCTGTCGCGGGGCCTCGCCGAGCGCTTCGGCCCGCCCGAGGACATCCCCGACACGCTGCTCGCGCTGGGGCCGGGCGGGCGCGACGTGCGCCTCTCCGGCACGCTGACGGCCGGGGCCGGGGCGCGGCTCGCGGCCCTGCTCGCCGCCAATCCCCGGGTCGAGCGGATCCACCTCACCAGCGACGGCGGCCTCGTCGAGGAGGGGCTGGCGCTCGGGGAGGCGATCGCCGCGCGCGGCCTCGCCACCTACGTGCCGGATTACTGCGTCTCGGCCTGCACCCTCGCCTTCCTGCGCGGGCGGGAGCGCCTTCTGATGGCGGAGGCCCGCCTCGGCTTCCACTCCCCCTACGAGACCGGGATCTTCGGCGAGATCCTGGCGATCGACAGCGCGCCCGAGCGCCGGGCGTACCTGCGCACCGGCCTGTCGCCGGACTTCGTGGAGGCGGCGCTGCGCGTGGCGCCGAAGGAGGTCTGGACGCCGACGCCCGAGCGCCTGCGCGCGGCCGGAGCCGTCACGGGGATCGTCGGCGCGGACCGCCTGCCCGATTCGACCCTCGACGACGACCCGACCCTCGCGGGGGCGCGCGCCGCCGTACTGAGCGCGGTCGGGCTGATGCGCCCCCTCGCGGAGGGAGCACCCGCGCGCCTCGACGCGGTGGCGGCGCGCTACCTCGACGCCTACCGGCAGGGCCGCAGCGAGGCGCACGGGCAGGACGTGATCCGGCTCCACGCCGCCCGGCAGATCGCCGAGGTGCTGGCCGGCGCGCCCGACGCCGTGCTCCTCGATCTCGGCCGCTTCCTGCTCCGGGCCGCGCGGGCGAGCGACCCCGACGAGGCGGAGGAATGCGCGGCCCTGGTGCGGGAGGCCGACCTGGTGAGCGCCGCCGAGATCCTCGGGCGGCGCGAGCCGCGGGCGGCGGAGAGCGCCCGCGCCCTCCTGGGGCGGGCGCTGGAGGGGCGCGACGGCGCGGGCGCGATCCGCCCCCGGCGCCGCCCCTTGCGTCCCCCGCCCGCCTCCTCGGCTGCGGCGACCTGCAGGACGCGCTCGCCCGCGACCTCGCCCAGCCCGAGGCGGCGGCGCACCTGCGGGCCCTGCTGTTCCCCGGCGCCCGCCCGCCCGGCGCGCAAGACGCGCGAGGCGCTCGCGAGGCGACGGCGCGGCCGCGGGAATAGGCCCCTGGACAAGCCGGCATCGCCCGCCAAGGATGCCCGGCCCCGGATCAGGGAGGTTCACTGCCGCATGTCCCCGCTCGACCGCATCACCGCCCACCTCGACGAACTCGTGGCGATCCGCCGCGACCTGCACGCTCACCCGGAGATCGGCTTCGAGGAGACGCGCACCAGCGCGATCGTGGCGGAGCGGCTCGAAGCCTGGGGCATCGAGGTGCATCGCGGCGTCGGCCGCACCGGGATCGTCGGGGTGCTGACCGGGCGGGGCACCTCGTCGCGCCGGATCGGATTGCGCGCCGACATGGACGCGCTCCCGATCGAGGAGGCCACGAATCTGCCCTACCGCTCGACGCGGCCCGGCACCATGCATGCCTGCGGCCACGACGGGCACACCGCGATGCTCCTCGGCGCCGCCAAGTACCTGAGCGAGACCCGCGACTTCGACGGCACGGCGGTGTTCATCTTCCAGCCCGCCGAGGAGGGCCTCGGCGGCGCCCGGGCCATGCTCGCCGACGGCCTGTTCGCGCACTTTCCCTGCGACGAGGTCTACGGCCTGCACAACCAGCCGAACGGGCGGCACGGGCAGCTGTCGATCCGGCGCGGGCCGGCCATGGCGGCGGCCGACTTCTTCGACATCCGCATCGGCGGCCGGGGCGCCCACGCGGCCCAGCCGCATCGCGGCGTCGACCCGGTGGTGATCCAGGCCGCGCTCGTCCAGGCGTTGCAGGCGGTGGTGAGCCGCAACACCGACCCGGTGCAGTCGGCCGTCCTGTCGATCACCCGCGTCCAGGCGGGAGCGGCCTACAACGTGATCCCCGAGGAGGCGCACCTCGCCGGCACGATCCGCACCTTCGACGACCGCGTCCGGGCGATGGTGGCGTCCCGCCTGCGGGAGACCTGCGCGGGCCTCGCCGCCGCGTTCGGCGCCGAGATCGCGGTCGAGATCCGGGACGTCTTCTCGGTCCTGCGCAACAGCGAGGCGCAGACCGAGGCCGCCCTCGCGGTCGCCCGCGAGCTGTTCGGGCCCGAGCGCGTGGAGGACGACCCTGACCCCAAGATGGGAAGCGAGGATTTCGCCGACATGCTGCTGGCCGTTCCGGGCGCCTATGCGTGGCTCGGGGCGAAGGCGGGTGCGGCGCTCCACAACGCCGCCTACGACTTCGACGACAGCATCATCCCGCTCGGCGCCGCCTACCTGGCCCGCCTCGTCGAGCGCCGCGCCGCCGCCGGCCTGTGACGCCGGCTCCCTGAGAGCTCGAGCGGAGCGGCCGCACGCCGTCCCGCTCCGGCTCCCGCCGCCGCATCACCGCTGCGGCCCGACCGGTGATCCCTTCGGCGACCCAACGCTCAGCGGAGCCCTCATGACCACGCCCGCCTACGACCCGAACAACGTCTTCGCCAGGATCCTGCGCGGCGAGATCCCCGCCCACCGCGTCTACGAGGACGCGCATTGCCTCGCCTTCATGGACGTGATGCCGCAAGTGGACGGGCACACCCTGGTGGTGCCCAAGGCCCCGAGCCGGGGACTCCTCGACGCGGATCCGGCCTCGCTCGGCCCGCTCTTCGCCGCCGTGCAGACGGTCGCGGCGGCGGTGAAGACCGCCTTCGCGGCGGACGGCCTGGTGGTGAGCCAGTTCAACGAGCCGGCGGGCGGTCAGACCGTGTTCCACCTCCACGTCCACATCCTGCCCCGCCACGAGGGCGTGCCGATGCGCCAGCACGCCCGCGGCATGGCGGACGGGGCCGTGCTCGCCGCCCACGCGGAGAGGATCCGGGCGGCGCTGGCGGCGCGCCCCGCCTGATCCGGGATCCGCTTGATCGAAGCCGATCCCGGATCCCAAGCCTGCGCGGTGCCTGAGCGCGGCGCCTGAGCGACGCCGACACCCGCATGGCCGAAATCGGGTATGGCGAAGCCATCAACCGGATGTCGCATGAGGCGGCGCGGCGTCCCGGCCGCGGGGCCGCGCCCTCAGCGCTTCTGGAACAGCGGCTGGGCCAGGGCCTCGGCGCGGGCCATCCACAGGTCGCGCTCGGCCCGCAGCTCGTCCGTGCGCTTGATCTCGCTCTCGACGTGGTGGCGCAGGGCGCGCAGCTCCTCGGCGATGATCGCCTGGAGCTCCTCGTAGCGGTCCGCCTCGCTCTTCAGGCGCGCCTTGAGGACCATGTTCTCGGCCATCAGGGCGGCGATGTCCTCGTCCTCCGTCGGAGCCTCGGGCGCGGGCGCGGGCGCGGGGGCCGGCGGCGTGGACACGATGCGCGGCTCCCAGGCCGCGGGGGCCTCGGTGGAGCGGCGCAGCTCGGGCTCGGCGCGCTCGGGCGCGCGGGCGGGCGCGGCCGCCCCGTCGATGCGCGAGAGGGTCGCGAGCCAATCCCGCAGCGGTCCCGCGGGCTGGCGCGCCGGGCTGGACGAGGTCTTGTAGGCGGGTTCGGACACGCCGCGTCTCCTGGAACTGATTGACGCAGAAGAGATCTCATTAAGGTTAACGGGCCGTAAATGATCCGGCCGGGGCTGGACCCGGGGCGCCGGACGCGCTACGTGCCGGCCATCCTCCTCATGACCCGTGGGACTGCGCGCGATG
Organism: Methylobacterium sp. CB376; assembly: GCF_029714205.1. Lineage (NCBI taxonomy): Bacteria > Pseudomonadati > Pseudomonadota > Alphaproteobacteria > Hyphomicrobiales > Methylobacteriaceae > Methylobacterium > Methylobacterium sp. CB376. The sequence continues at coordinate 5,114,658 of NZ_CP121648.1, forward strand.
GTCGGGGCCGCTCGGGCGGCGTGACCGGATTCGGGCGTGACTCCGCTTCCTCGAGCGGTCCTGCCCGCGCGTCGTCACCTGGGACGTCCCTGCTTTGGCTTTTCCTCCCCTCCCCGCCCCCCTCGCCCGGGCGCTCGACGCCCGCGGCTACGACGAGCCCACTCCCGTCCAGGCCGCCGTGCTCGAGGCCGACCATGCGGGCCGCGACCTCCTGGTCTCGGCCCAGACCGGCTCGGGCAAGACCGTCGCGTACGGCCTCGCCCTGGCCGAGACCCTGCTCGGCGAGGCCGAGGCGTTCGGCGCCCCCGGCGCCCCGCTCGCCCTGGTGATCGCGCCGACCCGCGAACTCGCGCTCCAGGTGCACCGCGAACTCGCGTGGCTCTACGGGGCCGCGGGGGCGCGGGTCGTCTCCTGCGTGGGCGGGATGGACCCGCGGCGGGAGAGCCGCGCCCTGGCGGAGGGCGTGCACATCGTCGTGGGCACGCCCGGGCGCCTGCGCGACCACCTGGAGCGGCGCAATCTCGATCCGTCGCGGCTGCGCGCCGTGGTGCTCGACGAGGCCGACGAGATGCTGGACCTCGGCTTCCGCGAGGATCTCGAATTCATCCTGGGCGCGACGCCGGTCGAGCGGCGCACCCTCCTGTTCTCCGCGACCCTGCCGAAGGGCATCGTGGCGCTCGCCGAGCATTACCAGCGCGAGGCGCGCCGCATCGCGGTGGCGGGCGAGCGGCGGGGCCACGCGGACATCGAGTACCGGGCCGTGCGCATCCTGCCGCGCGAGACCGAGCTCGTCGTCGTCAACACCCTGCGCCTCGTCGAGGCGCGCACCGCCATCGTGTTCTGCAACACCCGCAACGCGGTGCGCCACCTCCAGGCGGTGCTGACCGAGCGCGGCTTCGCGGCGGTGGCGCTGTCGGGGGAACTCGGCCAGGGCGAGCGCAACGCGGCGCTCCAGGCCCTGCGGGATGGGCGCGCCCGGGTCTGCGTCGCCACCGACGTCGCGGCGCGCGGGATCGACCTGCCCGGGCTCGGCCTCGTCATCCACGCCGAGCTGCCGCACGACGCCGAGGTGCTGCAGCACCGCTCCGGCCGCACCGGCCGGGCCGGCCGCAAGGGGATCAGCGTGCTGCTGGTCCCGGGCTCGCGCCGGCGCAAGGCCGAGGAGCTGATGGCCCAGGCGGGCGTGGTGCCGGTCTGGTCGGGGCCGCCGCCGGCCGACGAGATCCGCGCCCTCGACCAGGAGCGGCTCCTGGTCGACCCGCTCCTCACCGAGGAGACGAGCGAGGAGGACCGGGCGATGGCGCAGGCGCTGCTCGCGCAGCGCTCCGCCGAGGATCTCGCGGCGGCCCTGGTGCGGGCCTACCGGGCCCGCCTGCCCGCGCCCGAGGAGGTGACGGATCCGGGCTTCGCGAGCGGGCGCCCGACCGCGGCCCGGCGCGAGGGCCCGCGGCCGGCGCTCGGCCCGAGCGTGTGGTTCCGGCTGAACGTGGGCCGGCGCGACAATGCCGACCCGCGCCGGCTGCTGCCGATGCTCTGCCGCCGCGGCGGGATCACCCGCGAGGAGGTCGGAGCGATCCGCATCTTCGATCGCGAGACCAAGTTCGAGATCCGCGGCGGCGCCGCGGCGAACTTCGCCGACAGTTTCGGGCGCAGCGGCTCGGCCGACCTGCGCGTCGAGCCCCTCGACGGCACGCCCGAACTGCCCCGCCGCCCCGCCCGGCGCCGCGGCTGAGACCCCGTTCTTCGGCGGCTTCGAAATCGCCGAAGAACCCGCACGAGACGGCTGGACAGGCGGCCTTCGCCTGACTATACCCCCGCCATCGCCGCTGCCCCGCAGCCCGGCGCGCCCAGGTAGCTCAGTTGGTAGAGCATGCGACTGAAAATCGCAGTGTCGGTGGTTCGATTCCGCCCCTGGGCACCATCTTCTCCTCAGCAATTCGGTTAAAGAGGCGATCCTAGTCCGGCTCGTACTGGGCGGAGTCGGGTCGGACCGACTCGCTGACCTTTGCGCAGAGCATCCGACTCGGGCGACCGCGCCTCATCTATACGCGGGGCGGACGCCCCGGTAGGGTGGCGCGGCCCTGTCCCGCCACGCTTCGGGCCGGCCTGCGCGCCCGCGCGTCACCCCATCGGATCAGACCCGACCATGCGGTACGGCAACATCAAGAAGATCCTGGTCACCGGCGGTGCGGGCTTCCTCGGCTCGCATCTCTGCGAGCGCCTGCTCGCCCAGGGGCACGAGGTGCTCTGCCTCGACAATTTCTTCACCGGAACCCGCGCGAATGTCCGGCACCTGCTCGACGAGCCCAATTTCGAGCTGATGCGCCACGACGTGACCTTCCCGCTCTACGTCGAGGTGGACGAGATCTACAATCTCGCCTGTCCGGCCTCGCCGGTGCACTACCAGTTCGACCCGGTCCAGACCACCAAGACGAGCGTGCACGGCGCCATCAACATGCTCGGCCTGGCCAAGCGCGTGAAGGCGAAGGTGCTGCAGGCCTCGACCTCGGAGGTCTACGGCGACCCCGAGGTGCACCCGCAGCCGGAAGAGTACTGGGGGCGTGTCAACCCGATCGGCTTCCGCTCCTGCTACGACGAGGGCAAGCGCTGCGCCGAGACGCTGTTCTTCGACTATCACCGCCAGCACAACCTCCCGATCAAGGTGGTGCGAATCTTCAATACCTACGGCCCGCGCATGCATCCGAACGACGGCCGGGTGGTGTCGAACCTGATCGTGCAGGCGCTCCGGGGCGAGGACATCACGCTCTACGGCGACGGGCTGCAGACGCGCTCCTTCTGCTACGTCGACGACCTGATCGAGGCGATGCTGCGGATGATGGCGACCGGGCCGGAGGTGACCGGGCCGATCAACATCGGCAATCCGGGGGAGTTCACCATCCGGGAACTGGCCGAGATCGTGCTCGAGGTGACCGGGTCGCGCTCGCGGCTGGTGCACCGGCCGCTGCCGCCGGACGATCCCAAGCAGCGCCGACCCGACATCGCCAAGGCCAGGCGCATCCTGAACTGGGAGCCGCAGGTGGACCTGCGCGCCGGCATCGCGCGCACCGTGGCGTATTTCGACGCGTTCCTGAGCGAGCAGGCGCGGATCTCCGCGGAGTGACGCCGCCGGGCGCCGCGCCGGCGGCGTCCCACCGTGATCCCCGGCCCACCGGGACGGGATCGCGGCGCCCGGACTGCCCCTCGTTCGGGATGGTCCCGCTCGCGGCGACCGTGACCGGGATGCCCGGACAGCTCACCAGGGTGACGAGCGGTCGCCCGGTGTGGGTCGCCGAGATCGTCACCCGCCAGAGCTCGGACCCACCGACGATCCGACGTCATGGCGCGTGGGGCTCTGACGTGGACGATTCCTGGAATACCGATCGATAGGCCTTAGCCGCGGCATGCGGCTAGACTTGGCCCAGCTCGCGACCGCTCGGGCAGGACGGCGGCACCGCATCGCCCCGCGGCGGCCTCGCGGCAGGCGCGGCCGCGCCGCCTCGACCCGCGCATCGCCGATCCCCGGGCCGACCTCGTCGCGCGGTGCGCCCCCGTGGGACCGCTTTGCCCCGCCTCACCCGGCCGAGCCGGCGAGCGCGATGCCGGTGAGCAGGATGACCAGCATGGTCGAGTAGGCCAGGACGCGCATCATGGTCGACCTCCCTATCGGGAACCGCGCGATTATCGCACGGGGCGCGCCGGCCCGGAAGAAAATGGTAGCGCCGCCAGGAGCTTGGCTACGTGTCCGACGGCCGCCGCCCGTCGCGGGAATCCGGGTCCGGGACGCCCGCTCGCGCTCACCGGACCGGGTGCGCTCGGAAGGCCGCCGACAGTCCCAGCAGGGCGGCCGTCCGCTCCACCCAGCCCTTGCGCAGCGCGATGGCGTGGATCTCGGGGGCCCGCAGCACCTTGTAGCCGCACTCGATCTCGAACGAGGCGAGGAGGTCGCCCATCGGGCCGTTGACGAGCGCGAGGGTCTGCCAGACGCAGGTCTCCAGGGTCCCGCCGCGCGCGTCCCGCAGCCTGCCGCCCATGTACCACGCCCTCAGGATGGCGGGGCGCTCGAGATACAGGTCGAACTCCATCGCTCCATCCCCCTCCGCGCGGGCCCGCCCGCGCTTCCGCCGCGGATCATTGCACACGAGGAGGTCGGACGCGACTGCCTGTCGGGCGATCGGAACGGGGCCGTCCCCTGCCGAGTGCGGCCGGCTCCGCCCGCACCGGGAATTCGCCGTCATCCTCCGGCAAGCCTCGCGCCCGACCTTCCCGCGCCGACAGAATTCATGACCGCTGCCCCTTCCTCCGACACCCTGACGGCGCTCCGGCGCGGCGACCTCGATGGCGCGACGGTGCTGCGCCTCGGCGGCGGCCTCTCCGCCGTCCCGGACGAGATCTTCGGCCTCGCCGACACCCTGGAGGTGCTCGACCTCGGCGGGAACGCCCTGACCAGCCTGCCCGACGGCATGGGGCGCCTGCGCAAGCTGCGGGTGCTGTTCTGCTCGGGCAACCGGTTCGAGCGGCTGCCGCCCAGCCTCGGCGACTGCCCTTCCCTGAGCCAGGTCGGCTTCCGCGCCTGCGGGCTGCGCGAGGTGCCGGGCGAGGCGCTGCCGCCCCGGCTGCGCTGGCTCATTCTCACGGACAACCGCCTCGGCGCGCTGCCCGCGGCGCTCGGCGAGCGTCCCGCGCTGCAGAAGCTGATGCTGGCGGGCAACCGGCTGCGCAGCCTGCCGGAGACGCTCGCCGGGGCCGAGTCTCTCGAACTCCTCCGGCTCGCGGCGAACCGCTTCGAGGCGCTGCCGCCCTGGCTCACCGCCCTGCCCCGCCTCGCCTGGCTGGCGTGGTCGGGCAATCCCTGCGAGCCCGTGGCCGGGGCGGCGCGCGTGCCCCGGGTGCCGTGGTCGGCCCTCGCCTGCGAGGCGCGGCTGGGCGAGGGCGCCTCCGGCGTGGTCCACCGCGCCCTCTGGCGCAGGGCCGCGGGCGCGCCGGGGGAGCCGGTCGCGCTCAAGCTGTTCAAGGGCGCGATGACGAGCGACGGCCTGCCCGAGCGCGAGATGGCGGCCTGCCTCGCGGCGGGCGCGCATCCCCACCTGACCGGGGCCCTCGGCCGGCTCGACGGCCACCCGGAGGGCGCGCAGGGGCTCCTGCTGCGGCTGCTGCCGCCGGAATGGCGCGTCCTCGCCGGCCCGCCGAGCCCGGAGAGCTGCAGCCGCGACGTCTACGCCCCGGACCTGCGCCTGACCGGGCCGGCGGCGCGGCGCCTCGCGCGCGGGATCGCGGCCGCCGCGTCCCACCTGCACGCGGGCGGGCTCATGCACGGCGACCTCTACGCCCACAACGTGATCTGGGACGGGGCGCGGGGCGAGGCGGTGCTGAGCGATTTCGGCGCCGCCTCGGTGCTGCCGGCCGGCGCGGCGGGGGCCGCGCTCGCGCGGGTGGAGGTGCGGGCCTGGGGCATCCTCCTCGACGAACTCCTCGCCCGGATGCCGGCCGCCGAGGTCCCGCCCGCGCTCGCCGCCCTGGCGGGGGCCTGCACGGGCCCGGATGCGGCGGGGCGGCCGTCCATGGCCGAGGCGCTCGCGGCGCTCGACGCGGAGGCCCGGTGACCGGCGCGGTGCAACCCGGCGCCCCGTCCCGCGATGAGGAGGAGACGGAACCGGGAGACATCGCATGATCCGCCACGTCGCGAGGCTCGCGGCCGCCCTGACCATCGCCGCCAGCGCGGCGAGCGCCGCGGTGGCCGCCCCGCGGAAGGCCGCCGTATTCGATTTCCAGTTCGGCAATCTTGGCGCCTCGCCGCCGACCGAGGCGGATCTCGGGCGGCTCGGCCGCCTCACCGAGCAGTTGCGCGCCGCGCTCCAGGACAGCGGACGCTACGCGCCCGTGCCCCTCGCGGCCGTGGCGCAGGAGGCCGCCAAGAGCGACCTGCGCCACTGCAACGGCTGCGCCGAGGACCTCGCCCGCAAGGCCGGGGCCGAGGTGGCGATCACCGGCGAGGTCCAGAAGGTCTCCAACCTGATCCTGAACATCAACGTCTACGTGAAGGACGTGGATTCGGCCGCGCCCGAGCGGGGCTACAGCGTGGACATCCGGGGCGACACCGACGAATCCTTCGAGCGCGGTCTGCGCTACCTGATCAGGAACAAGCTGCTGGCGCAGTAGCCCCGGCGCCGGGGCCTGCGCGGCGCGCTCCCGCCCTCCACGACAAGAGGCCGCCCCGAGGGGCGGCCCGAAGTCTGGGAGGATGAAGAACGTCCAACGCTGGACGGGACGACCCTGCCACCGGCGCCCCCCGGCGTCCGTGCGCGCGCGCACGGATTGATCAACCACCGATCGAGATCACCCCGGACGAGCGCGTTGCCGCCGGCAATCTTCTGGCTACGCTATCCCCTCCGATCCAGAGGAGCCGGTATGACATCCTTTGATTTCGTGTCATGGCTCGAGGTTGTGCGTAAGCTCCATGGCTGGGACAAGGATACCGCCCTGGCCGAACTGGGCGTGGACCCGAGGGCCGCCGAGAACTGGACGCGCCCCTACAGCCGCGGCCCGGGATTGACCGTCGCGCTCGCCTGCGCGGCGCTCGCCCGGCGCAACCCGCTGAAGCCCTGGAGCGCGGCGGACGAATAGCCTTGCGCGGGACATCGCCGCGGCCAGATTCCGACCCGGGTCTCGCCGCCGAAGGACGCAATGCCGCCCGGGGGATGGGGCCGGCAAGACTGCGCAGACGCTGCGTCAGACCGCGAATGCACACTTGGGATATCAAGCTTGACAGTCTAAACCGATCCACGTTGAAGAGCGGAGGCCAATATCATGGACGCGCAGCAGCAGGAAGCGATTGCGACGCGGTTCAACACTGATGAAAGATTTCGTCACGCGATGTTGGCCGACCCGAACCAAGTCATCAAGACCGAGTTCGGGATCGACCTCCCGTTCTCGCTGACAGTCGAAGCGAGCCAGAACGGATACCGGTTCCTGCCCGTGGAGGCCGCCGGCGAGGCGATCGACGAGGCGCAGCTCGACGCGGTGGTCGGCGGCGCGGGACTGAATCTCAGCTGGGGATCGATCTCAAGCTGGTTCTCGAACACGTTCTTCCGCGGCGGCGCGAGGCTAATCTCCGAGCACGGGGCCGGCATCGTGGCCGGGAACACCAGCCGCATCGTCGCCCCGAACACGAGCCGCTGAGGATTCCCCGCCCTCAGCGCCCGACCGCGTAGGCCTGCATCAGCCGGGGCGTCGCGGCGGCCACGATGAAGCCGTCGCGCAGCCCGGCCGCGCAGACGCGGCCCAGCGACCAGGGCGGCTCGACGCGCAGATCGTGCCCGCGCCGGCCCAGTTCGGCGATGACCTCCGGCCCGAGCCGCTCCTCGACGAGGAGCCGGCCCGGCTCGAACAGGCGCGGATAGAAGCTCTGCGGGACGTGCCTGCTCGTGAAGAGCGGGAGGTCGATCGCCGCCTGCAGGTCGAGGCCGTGGTGCAGGTGGCGCAGCAGCACGGCCAGGGTCCACTGGTCCTGCTGGTCGCCCCCGGGCGTGCCCATCGCCAGGTACCCGGCCCCGTCGCGGGTGACGAGGGTCGGGGTCAGCGTGGTGCGCGGGCGCGCGCCGGGGCGCAGGGTCGAGGGATGGCCCGGCTCGAGCCAGCACATCTGGCCGCGCGTGGTGATCGAGAAGCCCAGGCCCGGCACGGTGGGCGAGCTCTGCAGCCAGCCCCCGGACGGCGTCGCCGAGACCATGTTGCCGTGCCGGTCGACCACGTCGACGTGGACCGTGTCGCCCCACTCCACCGGCAGGGGCGCGAAGGTCGGCTCGCCGTGGCCGATCCCGACCGGGATCTCGCGCCCGGCCATGGCGAGCACGCGGGCGATCCGCTCCCGCGCGCCGGGCAGGTCCCCCGGCAGGAGCTCCGCCGAGGCCCGGTCGGTCACCAGCCGGCGGCGCGCATCCGCGTAGGAATCCGACAGCAGCGTCGCGAGCGGCACCTCGACGAAGTCCGGGTCGCCGTAGAACGCCTCGCGGTCCGCGTAGGCGAGCTTCATGCACTCGACGAGCGTGTGGACGAAGTCGGGTCCGGCCGGGTCCATCGCGCCGAGGTCGAATCCCTCCAGCAGCGCCAGGCTCTCGAGCAGGGCCGGTCCCTGGCCCCAGGGCCCGGTCTTGTGCACCGTGACGCCGTGATAGGCGCGCGAGACGGTCGGCTCCCGCCGGGCCGCGAAGCCGGCGAGATCCTCGGCCGCGAGGAGGCCGCGATGGCGCCGACCGCTCGAATCGACGAGCTCGGCCGTGCGGTAGAAGCGGTCCACGGCCTCGGCCACGAAGCCGCGGTAGAAGGCGTCGCGGGCCGCCTCGATCTGCCGCTCGCGGCCGCCGCCCGCCGCCTCCGCCTCGGCGACGATCCGCCGGTAGGTCGCCGCGATGTCGGGCGAGCGGAGCCGGGTGCGGGGGCGCGGCACCGCCCCGCCCGGCAGCCAGGCCGCCGCCGAGCTCGGCCACTCGGTGGCGAACAGGGTCTCGGCCGCCAGGATCGAGGAGGCGACCCGCGGCAGGACCGGGAAGCCGCTCTCCGCGTAGCCGATCGCCGCCTCCAGCACCGCGCCCACGCCCCAGGTGCCGTAGTCGCGCAGCAGCAGCATCCAGGCGTCGAAGGCGCCCGGCACCACGGCCGGCAGGAGTCCGGTTCCCGGCACCTGCGACAGGCCGAGCGCGGCGAAGCGCGCGGGCGTCGCGGCCTGCGGGAACCCGCCCTGGCCGCAGATCACGACCGGCTCGGAGCCCGCCGGCTTCAGGATGATCGGCACCTCGCCGCCCGGCCCGTTCAGGTGGGGCTCGACGATCTGGAGCACGAAGCCGCAGGCCGCGACGGCGTCGAAGGCGTTGCCGCCCCGCTCCAGCACCGACATGCCGACGGCGCTCGCGATCCAGTGCGTGCTCGCGACGGCCCCGAAGGTGCCGCGCAGTTCCGGGCGGGTGGTGAACATGGGGCTCCGGGGCGTGGGCGGGTTCGATCGGGTCGAGCGGCGAGAATAGACCGGGGCGGGCGCCGGAGCCTCGGCGCGGGCGCAGGGCTGCCGCACCGCCGGCGCGCTCCTCGGGCCGCGGCCGGGGCTCTAAGGTTGCGCGCAGCAGGAGGCAGCATGTCCGCATCGACCGAGGCCGACGAGGCCGGCTCGTCCGCGTGGCGCGTCGCGCCGGGCGCCTACCTGGAGGCGCGCCCGCCCTGCTTCGCGCAGCCGGCGGCGCCGGAATCCTGCTACGTGACCATGCGCGACGGCTGCCGCCTCGCCCTCGACCTGCACCTGCCGCGGCCGCTCGACGGCGGGAGCGCGCCCGGATCCTTCCCGACCATCCTGCTCTTCACCCCCTATTACCGCCGCTTCAAGCTCCGGCCCGGGGCGCGCGGCGAGGCGAACCCGAATTCGGGCAAGTTCCGCGACCTGTTCGTGCCGCGCGGCTACGCGGTCGTGATCGTGGACGTGCGCGGGACGGGCGCGAGCTTCGGCACCCGCGACAGCTTCCGCTCGCCGAAGGAGCGGGAGGACAGCCGCGAGATCACCGACTGGGTGGTGGCGCAGCCCTGGTCGAACGGCCGCGTCGGCGCCACCGGCGTGTCCTATCTGGGCGCGGCGGCGGATTTCCTCGCCAGCACCGGCCACCCGGCGGTCAAGGCGATCGCGCCGCTCTTCTCGGTCTGGGACACCTACAGCGACAATTACTTCCCGGGCGGGATCGCCCTCAAGGAGCTGACGCGGGTCTACGACGAGCTGATGGTCGGGCTCGACCACGACCGGCGCGACCTGCTGAAGAATTTCGTCTACTACGCGAACCCGGACTTCGCCGGGCCGCAGCCGGTCGACGAGGATCCGGACGGGATCCTGCTCGCCCAGGCGATCCGTGAGCATCTCGGCAATTTCCGCCAGACCGAGTTCATGCCGGAATTCCGGTTCCGCGAGGAGCCCCTGCCCTACGATCCGGGCTTCAGCTCGGCCTCGTTCAGCCCCTACGCGGTCTCGGACCGCATCCGGCCGGACGTGGCCGTCCTGTCGGTCTCCGGCTGGATGGACGGGGCCGGCTACATGAACGGGGCGGTCTCCCGCTTCCTCACCCTCGACCGCAACCCGCGCCACCTGCTGCTCGGGCCCTGGGACCACGGCGCGCGCATCGACGTCTCGCCCTGGCGCAGGAGCCAGGAGGCGCGCTTCCCGTATCTCGGCGAGGTGCTGCGCTTCTTCGACCACTACCTCGCGGAGCGCGACACCGGCCTCGCGGCCGAGGCGCCGGTGCACGTCTACGCGATGCACGCGGAGGCGTGGCGGGAGGCCGCGTCCTGGCCGCCGGTCGCGGAGACGACCGACCTCCATCTCGGGGCGGAGGCGCGCCTGCTCGCCGAACCCGGCGCGTCGGGCGCGGCCGAGCACCGGGTCGATTTCGCGGCGGGCACCGGCCGGGGCACCCGCTACGAGCGCATCGCCGGCATCAACAGCACGGAGTACTACGCGGACTGGGCCGGCCGCACGGACCGGATGCTGAGCTTCACCTCCGCCCCGCTCGCGGCCGACCGCGAGCTGATCGGCCACGCGCTCGCGGATCTCTGGCTGTCGAGTTCGGAGCCCGATGCCGGGCTGTTCGTCTACCTGACGGAGATCGAGGCGGACGGGGCCGAGCGCTACGTCACCGAGGGGCTGCTGCGGGCCCTCCACCGGGCGGAGGCCCCGGCGCCGGAGCGCTACCGGACCACGTGGCCGTTCCGGACCTTCCGCCGCGCGCAGGCGGCGCCGCTGGTCCCGGGCCGGGTCGAGCGCATCCGCATCCCGCTCCTGCCGACGGCCTGGCGCTTCGCGGCCGGCAGCCGCATCCGCGTCTCGCTGGCGGGGGCCGATGCGGACCATTGCGGGCAGATCCCGCACGGCCGCCCGCCGCTCCTGCGCGTCCATTTCGGCGCGGACGCGCCCTCGCGGATCGCGCTGCCCCTCGCCCGGGCCTGAGCCTCCGGGCGCCCGCGCCCTCAGCGCGCGAGCGCGTCCTTCACGAAGCGGCCGCCGATCATGATCGCCGGCATGTGCCGGCCCTGGCCGGTGAGGAGCGAGAGGTCGGCGAGGGGATCGCCGTCCACCACGATCAGGTCCGCGTGCGCCCCCGGCGCCACGACGCCGAGCTTGCCCTCCTGGCGCACCACCTTGGCGGCGTTGACCGTCGCCGAGCGGATCACCTCGATCGCCGGCAGGCAGCGGCCGCGGATCACGAATTCCTCCGACTGGTGCCGGTGCATCTCGCCGAGGAGATCGGTGCCGTAGGCCATCATCACCCCGGCCTCGCGCAGGGTCTCCAGGGCGGCGAGGCCGGCCTCGCGCACGTCCTCGATCTTGGCCACCGAGGCCGGCGGCAGGCCGAGCGCCGCGCCCTCCTTGGCGAGCGCGTCGAAGGTCACGTTGGTCGGGACCACGAAGGCGCCCGCCTCGCGGATCAGCCGCGCGGTCGCGGGCGTCACGAGGTTGCCGTGCTCCACCGAGAGCACGCCGCATTCGACGGCCCGCCGGATCGCCTCGTCCGTGTAGAGGTGCCCCGCCACGTAGGTCTGGGCGTTGCGCGCCTCCTCGACGATGGCGCGGATCTCCTCGACCGAGTAGCCCAGGAAGGCGATGGGGTCGGTCGGCGAGGAGACGCCGCCATTCGCCATGATCTTGATGAAGTCGGCGCCGGCCTTGATCTCCTCGCGGGCGACCCGGCGCACGGCGTCGACCCCGTCGCAGACCCGCCCCATCGCGCCGAGCTTGGTGGCGTAGTGGGAGACGTCGCGGGCGTGGAAGCGGCCGCGGTAATCGGTGTGGCCGCCCGTCTGCGACAGGGCCTTGCCGCAGATCACCAGCCGCGGCCCCGCGATCAGCCCCTCGCGCACCGCCAGCGCCAGCCCGTGATCGGCGCCGCCGAGGTCGCGCACCGTCGTGAAGCCGCGCATCAGCATGCCGTGCATGATCCGCGCCGCCCGCAGGGCGACGAGCGAATCCGGCAGGTCGGCATTGGCCCCGAGATCCGGGATCGTCGCGATCACGTGGACGTGGCAGTCGATCAGGCCGGGCATCAGCGTGCGCCCGGCGAGATCGACCACCCGGGCCGCTTCGGCCGTCAGGGGACGGTCGGACACCTCGCGGATCGTGCCGCCCTCGACCAGCACGTCGTGGCCGTCGAGGGCCGTATCGTGGCGGCCGTCGAGGACGCGCGCGTTGCGGAAGAGGACGAGGTCGGGGCTCATGAGCTGGTCCCTCTCGGGCTGGACCCTGTGCGGGTGGGGGCGGGGCGGCGAGGCCCTCAGGCGGCGTTCCGGCTCCGCCAGGCGTCGAGCCAGCCGAGCACGGTGGCGAGGTCGCTGACGTCGACGTAGCGCCGGCCGAGGTCGCGCAGGTTGTCGCGGTGCGGCCCCTCCTCGATGTCGCCGACGCAATCCTCCGGCACGATCGTCCGGTAGCGGTAGCTGAAGCTGTCGATCGCGCTCGCCCGGATGCAGCCGCTCGTGTTGCAGCCCGTCACGATCACGGTGTCGACCCGCTCCTTGGTGAAGTAGTCGGAGACGCCGGTGTTGAAGAAGATCGACGGGCCCTTCTTGGTGACCATCAGGTCGTAATCGGGCCGGTAGATGCGCGGGTCGAGGGCGACGCTCGGGTGGTCGTGCAGGAACGTGTCGCGCACGGCGGTGATCTTCCAGTACGGCATCTCGCGCTGATTGAGATAGGCGGTGTTGCAGACCGCGACCGGCACGTTCGCGCGCCGGGCGGCGTCGAGGAGCCGCGCGGTGTTCTCGACCGCGCGGGCCACCAGGGGGGCGCCGCCGAGCGGGTATCGCGGATCCGTGAAGCCGACCTGGAAGTCCACCACCACGATCCCGGGCTTCGCGCCGAATCCGACCGGGATCTCGCCGTAGCTGCGGTTCGCGTAATCGTCCATCGCGCCCTCCGGGGTCGTCGTTCCGCCGCGGGCAGACTGGACAGAGCGAAAAAAACAGGCAAGCTTGTTTTTTTAGCGGGCGCCTCCGGCGCGCAACCGGGCGGGGAGAGTCGGTGTCGCGGACGGAACGCCAGCAGCAGGCGCGGAGCGTCGCCACCCGCGAGCGGCTGGTGCGCGCGGCCCTCGATGAGATCTTCGAGGTCGGCTACCACGCGGCCACGACCCAGCAGATCGCCGAGCGCGCCCGGGTCTCGCGCGGGGCCCTGCTCCACCATTTCCCGACCCGGGCCGACATCATCCTGGCCGCCATGGAGGTGCTGCTCGCGGACGGCACGGCGGAGATCAAGGCGGTCTCGGCGGATGTGCGCAGCGGGGCGCTGCCGCTCGCCGACTTCGTCGAGTTCCTCTGGCAGCTGTTCTCGGGCCGCTTCTTCTACCTGTCGATGGAGATGATCACCGAGGCGCGCCACGATCCGGCCCTGCGCCGGGGCCTGATCCCGGTCGTGCAGCGCTTCCACGCCGCCCTCGACGCGATCTGGGTCGAGTTCTGCGACGGGGAGCGGCGGCCGCCCCGGGAGGCGCGGATCATCCTCAACCTCACCGTCAACCTCGTGCGCGGCATGGGCGTGCAGACGGTGCTCCGTCCCGAGCCGGACTATTACCGCGACATGATCGAGGCCTGGAAATCCCTGCTGCCGCAGCTGATCGCCGGCCCGGCGGGCGACGCCGCCTTCGCGGGCCCGCGCTTTCGCGCCGCGGGCCGGGAGGCTGTATCATGAGCCGGCGCGTCGGTCCGAGGCTCACCGGCCCGCGTGGCACCCGTCTTGCGGAACCGGTGGCGTCCCCATGAGCGTCGCATCCCTTTCCCCCGCCTCCGCCCCGGCCCTCGCCGCGAGGCCCGGCCTCTCGGTCCGGCTCGGCCGGGCGGCCTTCCTGGCCGCCGTCATCCTGGCCTACGCGGTCATCTTCGCGCCGATCGCCATGGTGATCGCGATCTCGTTCTTCGACCAGGAGATCGTCACCTTCCCGCCCGACGCCCTGACCCTGCGCTGGTACGTCAACGCCTGGGCCCAGCGCGACTTCGCGCGCGGCTTCGCGACCTCGCTGGAGATCGCGCTCGCCGCGACGGCGATCGGCGTGCCGCTGGGCACCGCCGCCGCGCTGGCGCTGGTGCGGGGCAGGATCCCGGGGCGCGGCCTGATCAACACCTTCCTGCTCGCGCCGCTCGCGGTGCCGGCGATCGTGGCGGGCTCGGCCCTCTACATGTTCTACCTGCGGGCCGAGGACTGGCTCGACATGGACATCAAGGCCACGTTCGGCGGCCTGGTGGCGGCCAACGTGCTGATCACCATCCCGTGGACGGTGCGCCTCGTCGGCGCGAGCCTCGCCGGCCTCGACCGGGCGGCCGAGGAGGCGGCGGCGAATCTCGGCGCCCGGCCGCTCACGGTGTTCCGCCGCATCACCCTGCCGATGCTGCGGCCCGGCATCGTGGCCGCCTCCCTGTTCTCCTTCGTGGCGAGTTTCGAGAATCTCGAACTCAACCTGCTCCTCGTCGGGCCGGGCCGCACCACCCTGCCGGTCGCGATGCTGAGCTACCTGGAATTCCGCATGGACCCGACGCTGGCCGCGGTCGCGACCGCGCAGATCGCCATGGTGACGATCCTGATGCTGGTCACCGACCGCTTCGTGAAGCTCTCCCGGGTGGTGTGATGGGCACGCTCCTCCTCGACGGCGTCTCGAAGCGCTACGGCGACGCGACGGCGGTCGCGCGCGTCGACCTCGACGTCCGCCAGGGCGAACTCGTCGCCCTGCTGGGGCCGTCGGGCTGCGGCAAGACCACCACCCTGCGCATGGTCGCGGGCTTCGTCGAGCCGAGCGGGGGCCGGGTGCTGATCGGCGGGCGCGACGTGACCCGGCTGCCGCCCTACGCCCGGGACACCGGGATGGTGTTCCAGTCCTACGCGCTCTTCCCGCACATGAGCGTCGCCGACAATGTCGGCTTCGGGCTGGAGATGCGGAAGGTCGGGCGGGCCGAGCGCGACCGGCGCGTCGCCGAGGCCCTGCGCCTCGTGCGGCTCGACGCGCTGGCCGACCGGCTGCCGCGCCAGCTCTCGGGCGGGCAGCAGCAGCGGGTCGCCCTCGCCCGCGCCCTGGTGGTCAGCCCGGCGGTGTTCCTGCTCGACGAGCCGCTCTCGAACCTCGACGCCAAGCTGCGCGCCGAGGTCGGGCTCGAGATCCGCGACCTGCAGCGGCGGCTCGGCCTCACCACCCTGATGGTGACCCACGACCAGGACGAGGCGCTCGCCATGGCCGACCGGCTCGTCGTCATGGAGCACGGCCGCGTCCTGCAGGTCGGCAGCGCCGAGGATCTCTACGAGCGCCCGGCCAACACCTTCGTGGCCGGGTTCGTCGGGCGCTGCAACCTGCTCGCGGGCGAGCGCGAGGGCGCGGACCTGTTCCGGCTGCGCAGCGGCGCCGCCGTGCCCTGCGCGCCGGACGGCGGCGCCCGCGCCGGCATGCTGGCGATCCGGCCCGAGCGGGTGACCGTCTCGCCGGGCTCGGGCGAGGCCGGCTCCGCCGCCACGCTGAAGGCCCTGACCTACCTGGGCGCGCGCACGGAGTACCACCTCGACCTCGCCGGCGAGGCGATCGTCGCCGTCACGCCCACGCCCCTCCCGGCGGATCCGCGCCGCCGCCTCGCGGCGGGCGACCCCGTCCGCATCACCTGGTCCGCCGACGCCGCCCGCGTCATCCCGCTCGACAGCGCAGGAGCCCCCGCCCGATGATCACCCGTCGCACCATCCTCGCCGGAGGCGCCGCCCTCGCGCTCGCCGGCACCCGCGCCCGGCCCGCCCTCGCCGAGACCTCCTCGATCGTGGTCGGCACCTGGGGCGGCGATTACGGCGCGCTGCTGCAGCAGAACATCGACATCCCGCTCGTCAAGCCGCTCGGGATCGAGGTCTCGCAGGACATCGCCAACAACGATCCGCGCCGCACCAAGCTGATCTCGGAGAAGACCAGCCGGCGCGGCAGCATGGACGTCGCCTGCATCAACGATATCGACAGCTACGTGCTCAGCCAGCTCGGGGTGCTGGAGATGGTGCCGGCCAGCGCGGTGCCGCGCCTGTCGGCGGTGCTGGACGTCTTCCGCAAGCCGCATTCGATCCCGCATATCTACTCGGCGCTCGTGGTGCTCTACAACCCGAGCAAGGTCAGCGCGCCGCCGAAGAGCTATGCCGACCTGTTCGACCCGAAGTACAAGGGGCGGGTCGGCTTCTCGGACATCCTCTACAGCTACAACATGGCCGGCGCCAATATCGGGGCGGGCGGCACCATGGGCGACTTCGCCAAGGGCAAGGCGGCGCTGTTGGACCTCAGGAAGCTCGACCCCAAGGTCTACCCGTCGAACGAGGCCCTGGCGGCGGCGCTGAAATCCGAGGAGGTCTGGCTCGCGCCGATGTGGCTGGCGCGCGGCTTCATGTGGAAGCAGGCCGGCATCCCGGTCGAGATGGCGGTGCCCGAGGAGGGCGCGGTGCCGATCCTGTTCGAGGCCGGCGTGCCCAAGAACTCGCGCGCCAAGGACGGGGCCTTCAAGTACCTGAACGCCATGCTCGACCCGCAGGCGCAGGTCGCCTTCGCGGCCAAGATGGGCTACGTGCCGACCGTGAAGGACGCCAAGCTGCCGGAGGATCTCGCCCGGCAGATCAGCCTGACCGAGGCCCAGCAGGCCAAGCTCCACCCCCTCGACTACGCCTACATGCAGCAGCAGCAGGCCGCCTTCACCGACTTCTGGAACAAGGAGTTCAAGGCCTGATCGGCCGGCTCCGCCATGATCGCCCTCATCCTGCCGGCCGTGCTGGTCGTCGGCGCCCTGCTGATCGGGCCGATGGTGCTGCTCGCCCGCATCTCGCTCAACCAGTACAGCCCGACCCAGCTGATGATCGAGGCGACGACGGCGCAGAACTACCTCAACGCCGTCGCCGACCCGTATTACCGCGGCGTGATGGCGACGACCCTGGTCATGGCCTTCACCTGCACGGCGGTGACGCTGGCGCTCGGCTTCCCGGCCGCCTACCGGCTCGCCCGGATGGAGAGCCGCTGGAAGAGCCTCGTCACGGTGCTGACGCTGATCCCGCTCCTCGTCGGCAACGTGGTGCGGGCGGCGGGCTGGATGGGGCTGCTGGGCCAGGACGGGCTGATCAATGCGGGGCTCCAGGGCCTGCGGCTGACCGCGGAGCCGCTCCGGCTGATCTACACGCCCGGGGCGGTGGCGGTCGGGACGATCGCGGTCGTGCTGCCCTACATGATCCTGACCCTGGCCTCGGTGATCGAGAGCATCCCGCGCGCGGTCGAGGAGGCGGCGGCGAATCTGGGCGCGGGCGCGCTCACGGTGTTCCGCCGCGTCGTGTGGCCGCTCGCGCTGCCCGGCACGGTGGCGGGCTGCGTCCTGGTCTTCATCCTGTGCATGAACACCTACGCGACCGCCGTGCTGCTCGGCGGCTCGCAGTTCAAGATGATGGCGCCCGCCGTCTACGACCAGTTCTCGAAGGGCATGAACTGGCCGTTCGGCGCCGCCCTCGCCTTCATCCTCCTCGCCGCGACCCTGATCCTGACGGTGCTCGGCACCGCCCTCCTCGGCCGCCGCTACGCCCGCTGACTCGACTGGAGTAGACCCGATGACCGACGCGGCGATCCCGGCCGGCACCCTGCCCGGCAACGAACTGGCGGCCGAGCGGGCGAGGGCGGGCCAGCCGCCGCTGGTCCCGGCGACCGCGCGCGACCGCGGGATCGGGCCGCATCGGCGGCTCGTCCTGCGCGGCGCGACCGTGATCGACGGCACCGGCGCCCCGCCGATCGGCCCGACCGACATCGTGGTCGAGAACGGCCGCATCACGCTCCTCAAGAAGGTGACGGGCAACCTCGCCACCAGCGCGAACCGGCCCGCCCCGGGCGACCACGAGATCGATTGCCGCGGCAAGTGGGTGACGCCCGGCTTCGTGGATTGCCACGCCCATGCGGGCGTCGCCTACCACGCGGCCAACGGCTGGGTGCCGCCGGTCGAGTACGTCTACAAGCTCTGGCTCGCCCACGGCGTCACCACGGTGCGCGAGATGGGCTCGTTCAACGGCCTCGACTGGATGCTCGACCAGAAGCGGCGCTCGGCCGAGAACACGATCGCGGCGCCGCGGCTCCTCGCCTACAGCTACTTCCCGGCCGTCAACGACATGCTGAAGCTGGTCCACACGCCCGAGGAGGGGCGGGCCTGGCTGCGCAGGCTGAAGGAGCGGGGGGCCGACGGGGTCAAGTTCTTCGGGGCGCCGCCCGCCATCATGGAGGCGGCCCTCGACGAGTGCCGCCAGCTCGGCCTGCGCGCGGGCTGTCACCACGCCCAGATGGCGGTGACGCGCATGAACGCGCTCACCACCGCCAAGTGGGGCCTCACCAGCGCCGAGCATTACTACGGCCTGCCCGAGGCCCTGTTCGAGGACAGGGTGGTCCAGAACTTCCCGCTCGACTACGATTACAATGACGAGTATTTCCGTTTCTCGGTCTCCGGCCAGATGTTCAGGCAGGGTGCGGAGCCCGGATCCAGGAAGTGGAACGAGGTGCTGGAGCAGTTCCTCGAACTCGGTTTCACCTTCGTGCCGACCTTCACCATCTACGACGCCAACCGCGACCTGATGCGGGCGCGCCAAGCCGATTGGCACAAGGAGTACACCTGGAAGTCCATGTGGGACTACTTCACGCCGCAGCGCGGCGGTCACGGCTCCTACTGGTATCGCTGGTCCACCCAGAACGAGATCGAGTGGAAGGAGAACTATCGGCTCTGGATGGCCTTCATCAACGAGTACAAGAACCGCGGCGGCCGGGTCTGCGCCGGTTCGGATTCGGGCTTCATCTATCAGATCTTCGGGTTCGGCTATATCCGCGAGCTGGAGCTGCTGCAGGAGGCGGGGTTCCACCCGCTGGAGGTGATCCGCGCGGCGACCTCGCAGGGGGCGGCCCTGTGCGGGCTGGAGGACGAGATCGGCACCGTGGAGGTGGGCAAGCGGGCCGACCTGCTCGTGCACGACCACAACCCGCTCACCGACTTCAAGCTCCTGTACGGGACCGGCGCGCTGCGCCTCGACGAGGCGACCAACGGCGCCACCTGGCACCGCGGGCTCGCCAAGACGATCAAGGACGGGGTGATCTACGACACGGCCGAACTCCTCGCCGACGTGCGCGCCCTCGTCAGCGCGACCTGGGAGGAGGCGGTCCCGGCCCGGTACGCCGCCGCGCAGGCGCCGGGCGCGTGACGGACAGCCTCGACTTCGTCGTGCTGACGGGCTTCCTCGGCTCGGGCAAGACCACGCTCCTGCGCGACTTCCTCGGCCGCACCGAGGCGGCCGATACCGCGATCATCGTCAACGAGGCCGGGGAAATCGGCCTCGACGGGCTCATCCTGCGCGAGACGGGCGGCGACGTCCCGATGAGCATGCTGTCGAACGGCTGCGTGTGCTGCCAGGTGACGAGCGACCTCGCGCGGACCGTCGAGGCCCTGCTGTCCGCGGAGAGGCCGGACGCGTCGGGGCCGCTGCGCCGCATCGTCCTGGAAACGAGCGGCCTCTCAAAGCCGGGTCCCGTGCTGCGCCAGCTCGCGAGTCTCGCCGCCCTCCGGATGCGGGTGGCGGTGGTGGCGACCTACGACGCCGCGAGGGGATGGGCGACGACCGGGTTCGAGGAGGCGGCGGCGCAATGGGCCGCCGCCCACCGCATCGTCCTCACCAAGCTCGACGCGGTGCCGGAGGCGCGCCGCGACGCGGCGCGGGCGGAGAGCGCCGCCCTGAACCCGCTCGCCGAACTGGTGACCGACCCCGACCGCGGCGCCGCCGTGGCGGCCGCCTTCGCGCCCCTGGCCCATCCCGGCCGCGAGCCGGCGACGCCGCTTCCGGTGTCGGGCGGGGCGCATCCGCGCGTGGCGGTGCGGCTCGGGCGGCCGGCCGGTCCCCTCGCCTACGACGACCTGGCCGCCTGGCTCGACAACCTCGCGGGCCGGCTCGGCGACCGCCTGCTGCGCCTCAAGGGCCTCGTGCGCGTCGCGGAATCCGAGCGCCCGCTCCTGGTCGAGAGCGTCGGGACGCTGTTCTCGCCGCCCCGCCCGTTCGGCCGCCCCGGCGAGGGCGCAGCGCCCTTCGTCGTGGTCATCGCCCGCGACCTCGCCCCGTCCGACCTGGAGGGCGTCGACCCCGTCGGCCTGTTCCGGTTCGCGCCGTGGAGGGACGGCAACCCCTTCCTCCGCGCCGCGCCGGCCGGCAGGCCGCGGGCCGAGCCCTGACGCGCGGCCCGGCGCGGGCGAGGCGCACGGGCGGGCGTCGCCCTCTCGCGGCCGTCAGTGCAGCCGCGGGTAGCACTGGCCGCCGGACGCGTACCAGCCGGACCCGCAATTCAGGCGGCCCGTCCGCTTGATCGGCCTCACCGGCCGAGGCGGCCACGGCCGGGTGTCGGTTTTCGGATAGCAGCTCGGTCCGCAGATGGTGCCGCCCCCCGTGTTGGGGGACGCCGCGGAGGCGCCGCCCAGGCTCGCGGCCCAGAGCGAGGCCGCGAGGGCACTCAGGATGATGGTCCTCATGGCGTTCCTGCCTCGGATCGGTTCGAAGGTCGTGGTCGGCCTCGCGGCGGAACGGCGCGGCGTGCCTGACACCCTTCCTACGGCGCCCCGCAGGGACCGACCGTGTGCCGCCACACCCGGTCGCCGTCCGGGCCCGGCGCGCCGGCGGGTGCCTTCGGCGCGCCGGCGGGCGCCTTCGGCGCGGCTGCGGGAGGCCCGGCGCGGATCACCCGGACGGGGTCCGCGGGGCGGGCGCCGCGTCGTCGGCCCTGCCCTGTGCTCTGGCGCACCGACGCCTGTTTCTGCGAGGCAGAAACAGGCGAGCGTGACCTTCGGCTATGGACCGGACATTCGGAGCACCAATCGTCAGGGAGAAAGACCATGAGAGCATGCTGCCTCCTCACAGTCGCATTTCTCTTCACGGTTCCGTCCGACGATGCCTCCGCGGCGAGTGATCTCGACCGGCTCGACGATCATGTGTCGAGCAGGATCAGCACCAAGACCATCGAGGCGCATCTCAGCCGGATTCAGGATGCGTTCCGGCGCGCCCGCACGAGCTGGTATCATCCCGTCCGCTACCGGACGGCTTTTCCGACCCTCGGCCGCTGATCCCGGCAGCCGCCGCGGCGGGCTCGCCGCGGGCGGCCCGTCAGCCCGTGGCCGCGCCCATCTCCGCGGCCGGACGGACCGCCCGGCTCGCGTCGAGAGCGTCCCGGACGACGCGTCGGGCCGTGGCGGGCGCGAGCCGGTCCGCGCGCGGCGGGATCGGCCCGTGCTGGGAACGCAGCCACGCGGCGGCCGCCAGGAGCGCGGCGCGGTCGAGCCGACGCGCCAGCTCGTCCTCGCGCAGCTGCTGGGCCCGGACGCTCAGTCCGGCGAAGTGCAGGAGGAGCCGCTGGGGCACGTCGTCGAGGAGCAGCCCCGGCGGGACCGCCTGGGCCATCGGCGTCTCCTGCGGGTCGGTCCGGATCGCGGAGGTCGCTGGGGCCATCGGCGGCTTGGGCTTGCGGTGATCTGATTTATCGGTCGGCACGGCCTTGCGGCAGGCGGCCGCGGCAGCAGACCTGTGCCACCACCGTCGCTCCTTCCGAGCCGGTTAAGCTTCTATTAAATCAAGAGAGAAGGCCAGGGCGCTCAATGCACGAACAGCAATATCATAGCAAAACTTGCGCCCGCCGTTCCAATGAGACCTGCAGTTGCAATCATCTCAACGATCATTTCAGCCTCGCGATGAATTGTGACAAGTCGTACCGGGCTCGAACGGGTTTGGCAACTGGGCCGCCAACACCACGGACGGCTGGACGGAGGCGCCACGCGGACCGGAAAGGCAGTCCGTCCCGTCGTCGGCCGACGGCCTAAGTGCCTCGGCCGGCTGACGGCCGAGCTTGGCCCGGTCGGGCGCAGGATTGCAGTGCGCTGAAGATCGGGGTCGAAAGGTGAGGTGAAATCAGCACAGAAGATTGCCACGAGTGTGTCAACGTGAGCACACTGGTGGGATGTCCTGGAGCACGCCCACGTCGCACTTCCAGCTCTGGCTCCTGTGGCCGCGACCGGACGGCGTCGGCGTCGTGACCGATCACCAGGATCTGGGCGTCGCCACCAGGGAGGTGGCGGTCGCCGCCGCGGCGGATCGGGCCTGCGAGCTGTTCTCTCGGTCCGAGGGCGTCGTGATGCTGCTGGACGCGGCGGGCCAGCTCGTCTGGTCGCGGCGGAGCGGGATGAAGCGGCCGGGCCAGCCCTCCGGGCCGTGACGGCGGCGCCTCGCGGGCGCCGCTCCGCCGCGGCGATCAGGACCGCGAGGAATCCGGCGCCGCATGCGGCCCCTACGTAGTCCTCCGAGCTGCGCCGGCCGCGCGAACGAACAGTCCATCGGAACCTGAGCGGCAGGGACATACTTGTTTATGTAGTAGAGACTATTGTCGGAAGGGAAAGCGCGTGCCGTTTGACCTTGTCGGCGAGGTGCAGGCTGCTTCGCCTGTTCCTCCCGTGCTGCCGCCGTTCCTGCGCGACGATCTCGGCGGGCGGTTGCGCGCCGGCTACGCGGCCTTCGTGGCCGAGCCGCAGCCCCGCGCCCTGCTCGATCTCGTCGCGCGGCTCGAGGACGCCCTGGCCCGGGCCGAGGCGCCCCGTGACTCGTTCCGGGACGAGCTTCTGGCCGCGATGCCGGCCCTGCGGCTCTTCGCGATGACCCTGGCGGCCGACGCGCATCAGGCCGAGGACCTCGTGCAGGAGACGCTGCTGCGCGGCTGGCAGCACCAGCAGCGCTTCCAGGCGGGCACCTGCCTGCGGGCGTGGCTGTTCACCATCCTGCGCAACCAGTTCTACACGACGTGCCGCAAGCGGCGCCGCGAGGTCGAGGATGCCGACGGCAGCGCGGCGCAGCGCCTCGCGGTTCCGGCGGATCAGGACGACGGCGTCGCGTTGCGGGAGACCTGGGAGCAGGTCGGCAGGCTGCCGGCGCACCAGCGCGAGGCGCTGCTGCTCACCGCCCTGCAGGGGCTCTCCTACGAGGCCGCCGCCCGCGTCATGGGCTGCCGGGTGGGCACGGCCAAGAGCCGCGTCAACCGCGCCCGGATCGCCCTGACCGAGGCACTGGGCGGCGAACCCGCCCCGCCGTGAGGCGGTCGGCTCGGAGAACGCCGCTCTCGCCGGGGATAGAAGTATAGCGGCGCGCCAGGACGGTATCGTTCTGCATAGAGGTGTTGCGCTCGCGTCCCTATCACGCTCCGAACGTCCCCGCGCGCCCGGGCAGCGTAGCTTTTGCGGTTCGGCTTCGTATTCTCCGGTCGGCCGTCACGCGTGCGGCAACCCGGGGGAGACATGACCATCAAGATGATTGCTGCCAGCGTCGGGATCTCCGTCGCCGCACTCGCCTTTCCGGCCCTCGCGCAGGGCACCGCGGAGCAGCAGCAAGCCTGTACGCCGGACGCGATGAGCCTGTGCGGCGAGCACATCCCGGATGCCGGCCGAGTGAAGGCCTGCCTGATCAGCAAGCGGACGAGCCTGAGCCCGGCCTGCCGCGCGGCGATCGCCGCCAACGATCCCAAGCCCGCCGCCCCCCGCAAGCGGCGCCGCAAGCACGCGTGAGCGGCGCGCCGGCGGGGGGTGGCGCGCAGGCGCTCCGCCACCGCCCCGTCGCCTCGCGGCGCTCCGGCGTCGGCATCGGCCGCGCTCAGGCGGCCAAGCCTCGCGAGAACTCGCGCACCTGCAGGGTCGCCTCGTTGACGCGCTGGGTCGAGGACGCGATCACGCCGATGCTCCGGGAGATGTCGGCCACGGCCGAGGTCATCGCCTGCATGTTGGAGGACATCTCCTGGGCCACGGCGGCCTGCTGCTCGACGGACGAGGAGATCGCCGCCGAGATCTGGTTCACCTCGCCGATGGTCGCGCCGATGCCCGCGATGGCGGCGGCGGCCTCGCGCGCGGCGCCCTGGGTCTGGGCGATCTGCGCCCCGATGCTCTCGGTCGCCTTGGTGGTCTGCGCGGCGAGGGTCTTCACCTCCGCGGCGACGACCGCGAAGCCCCTGCCGGCCTCCCCGGCCCGCGCGGCCTCGATCGTGGCGTTGAGCGCCAGCAGGTTGGTCTGACCGGCGATCCTGTCGATCAGATCGACGACCTCGCCGATGCGCTGGGCCGCGGCGGCGAGGCCGCCGACCACGGCCGAGGTCGCGTCGGCCTGCGCGACGGCGCGGCCCGCGACCTGAAGGGCGCGCTGGACCTGCCCGCTGATCTCGCCCACCGAGGCGGCGAGTTCCTCGACGCCGGCGGCCACGCTCTGGGCGTTGCCGGACACCTGCTCGGCGGCGCTCGCCGCGCCGACCGCCTGCTGCGAGGCCTGGGAGACGGAGGTCGCGATGCTGTCGAGGTCGCTGTCGACGGCCCTGTGCAGGCGGGCGCGCTCGAGGCGTTCGGTCACCGCGGCGGTGACGTCGGTGGCGACCTTGACCACCTTCACGAGGCGGCCGGACGCGTCCGCGACGGGGTTGTAGGTGGCCTGGATCCAGACCTCGCGGCCGCCCTTGCCGACGCGCTTGTACTCCGCCTGCTGGAATTCGCCCCGGCGCAGCGCCTCCCAGAAGCGGGTGTAATCCGCCGATTGCCGCTCGGCGGGATCGACGAACATCGCGTGGTGGCCGCCCCTCACCTCGTCGAGACCGTAGCCGACGATGGTCAGGAAATTGCCATTGGCAGTGACGATGGTGCCGTCGAGGGCGAACTCGATGATGCCCTGCGAGCGGTCGAGCGCGCGCATCTTGCCCTCGAAATCGGCGTTGCGCAGCTTCTGGGCCGTGACGTCGGCGGCGCATTTCAGCACGGCGTAGGGCTTGCCGCCGCGGCCGACGAGCGGGTTGTAGGACGCCTGGATCCAGACCTCGCGGCCGCCCTTGCCGATGCGCCGGTACTCGCCCGTCTGCGGCTCGCCGCGGCGCAGGGCGTCCCAGAACAGCCCGTAGGCGGCGCTGTCCCGCTCAGCCTCGGTCACGAACAGGCTGTGAGGCCTGCCCCTGATCTCGTCGAACTCGTAGCCGAGGACGGACAGGAAATTCCGATTGGCGGTGAGCACCGTGCCGTCGAGGGCGAACTCGATCATGGCCTGCGACCTGGAGATGGCGCTCAGCCGCGCAGCGGCACCGGTTAGAAGCTTGAACATCACGAGCCCTCTTTCGTGCGAACCTTGGCCTTTCGCGTCGGCGATTGGCGACAGCCGGGCTTTCGAAGTTCTTGACGCAATTGCACAGCCGATAGCCGATCTCGCAAGCTGCCGTAGGCAAGCCAGACTAATCTTGTGCCGATTGCGAGCCAGCGGCTGGCGAATGACAACCTTTTTTGAGCAACACATTCCATGCCGGTAGCCCAATCCACCGAGACCGGCCGTGAAACATATCCATGTGAAATGCGTAAAATTGTAATTGAATGCAAAATAACCGCAGGATCCAGGCCTGCTCGCTGCAGAAATGCTGTCCGGAGAGTCGAATTAGGACGAATTTCATCAATGCGAGGAGCTAGGCCGCAATCCGAGGCCGCCGGGGTCATCGCGACCACCTCGCCGATCCTCCTGACGGCCGACCTCGCCGGACGCCTCAAGGCCGTCGATTGGGGCCGTCACGATCCTCGCCGCCTCAGGGAGCCGCCGTCGCCGCGGCGGCCGTCCCAGGGACCGGGATCGTATTTCGAGCTGAATGGATGGTGCCGCCGGGGAGGATTGAACTCCCGACCTCGTCGAAGCGCCGTGCGGAGGCCCTGACACTTGAGGCATTGATCGGCGATTGGGATCGGAAGCATCTCAGCCACGGACGGGAGACGTACCGGCGGGACATGGTGGCGCGAATCAAGCGTACGCTGCCCGGTCTGCTGACATGCCCGTCGGCGTCGCTGACGCGGGCGGACGTGAGGCGGGCGCTTGATGCCGCACGCAAGGGCGATCACCTCGCAAGGAACGGCGAGGCTAGCAATGCCGCCGCCCGTGCCGAGCCCTCCCGAGATGCCTCGATTGCCGCGACTGGGGCCGGCTGTCGGGCCATGTTCAAGTGGGTCATCAAGGCCGAGCTCGTGACGGCCAACCGGTTCCACAACCTCCCGCTCGCCCCCGCGAAGCCCGAGCGCGACCGGTGGCTTGACGCGGACGCGGTAGGGGCGGTGTACGCAGCAGCGGCGGCGATGCCGTACCCGTTCGGCCCGCTTATCAAGCTGCTTGTGCTCACCGGACAGCGCCGCAATGAGGTCGCGGGCATGCGGTGGTCCGAAATCGATCTTGAGCGCTCAACATGGACGATGCCGGCAGACCGGCAGAAGAACGGCAAGCCGCATGTGGTTCATCCAAGTGCGCCCGCGCTTGCGATTCTGCGCGCACTCGCGACCGTGCGTCGTGGAAGCGACCTCCTGTTGACGACAACGGTCACAACGCCGATCTCCGGCTTCTCAGATGCCAAGGATGATCTCGACGCCCGTAGCGGAGTCACGGGATGGCAGTGGAAGAATCTCAACCAGTTCGACCTCGTAGAGAGCACTGCAAGTGGTTCGCTGCATCCGCGCAGATGTAGGTGTCGAGGTACCGGGAAACCCCGTAGGAGATTCGGCACGGGGCCGCGGAGGGTCCGATCGGGTCGGGCCGGACGCTCGCCCTCCGGCGACGTGCAGCGATCAGCACGACAGGCACACCGCCAAGAGAAGGCCACCTCGCATTTGGATGGCTTCGATCGTGGAGAGCAGGCCCTGCCGAAGAGGTGTTGTCGCGAACCAATCGAGTTTCTTGGCCGCGTCGATTGGATCTGCGATCTGTTCGCGCTCCATCAAGCGGTTCGGGACGTTCCCAAAGGCTAGTAGGTCAGGCTTGCCCATAAGTTCGCCAATAATTTTTAGCAGATCGCACAATCGGGTTGCCTTCCCGGTCCCGATCTCAATCGGTTTGACATCGGACAGATCAGCAATGCCTGCGCGCAAGAACGCGTCTATTACATCATCTACATAAACCCAATCGAGCAGACGATCGCCTTGAGAAAGCTGGGCTGTCCTTCCCTCTAAGAGAGTCTGTATGGTGTAGGGGATGACCTTATAGTCTTTCTGCCCAGGTCCGTATGTCATCATGAGGCGCAGAGTGGTCACCGGAAGTTCGTAAAGCGACGCGAACATGCGGGCGTAGCCGCAGGACACCCATTTGGCGGCCGCATAAGGGGACGATGGCACGGCGTCGTCCGCGCTGCCCTTCGGCTCCTCGAGGGAGCCTGTCATCACCATGCGTCCGATGCTGTGCCGAGTCGCTTCGGTCAGCACGTTCGTTGTTGCAATGACGTCGTTGCGTAGACTGTCGGGGATCAACGTGAGTTCTTGGCCTCCCCGACTGTCACTCGTGAGCTGATAGACGATGTCGGGCCGCACCGCCCGGAACACCGCCGCAACCTGCTCGGCGTCGCTCGCGTCGCAGCGATGCCATTCGGCGCCTAGGTTTCGATGCCCCGGATCTGCGCTGCGAGACGCTCCAGTCACGCGGGCTCCGCGGCTGACAAGCGCCCGAACGAGATGCTGGCCCAGGAACCCAGTCGCGCCGAAAACGAGCACTCTGGCGCCCCGAAGCTTATCAAGATCGATGGACGTCATGGCTGACACCTTAATATGTAGAATCCTGTGCCGCCAAATCGGCTGCGCCCTGCGTATCGGATCGGAAATAGAGACATGACGAAGCACGGCTCTCCGGTGGGTCGGTTTCTGCGGAGATTAATGCAGCGGCCAAGCCTTACGTGATGCAGAGTCTAGATCGAATTGCAGGCTTGGGCCTGGTGAGAACTCAAGCGAATGCAACCGAGTTGGCGGTCGGTTCGGACGAACGTCGGCTTGAGTTGCGGGCTATGGCGGGCTGATCGGAAGACCGCGCTGGCCGTTCCGGCTGATGATGGCTCGACCCAGGATCCATGAGCGACGGCGGCATTGGATGCGGACGTGCAGGAGCCTGCGCCGCCAGCGACGGTGACGTGCTCGGGCGTCTTCTTGGGCATTCACCCCGACCCGCACGGACGCTCCCTCATCATCGGCGAATGATCGCACGAGCAAGCCGTCTCCCCCGCTTCTTGTGGGGCGAGACTGCCTAGCGCTAGATTGTTTGTCTATCGCGCGCGTCGCCGAGGCAACTTGCGTTGTGTCAATTCCGCCCGATGATCGCCCCAGCAACACAAAAAGGGCCGGGGCCGGGGCCGACCGGCGCCTGCCCCGGACCGATCAGGGCGTCCGATCGCGTGCTTTGCCGAGGTCCAATAGGGCTTCTAGAGCATTTTCCGACGACCTGCGGTCTGTCCAGCGCAGCTGGGACGCACACCGCCTGCAGCCGCATCGGGTGCGCAGCTTCAAGCGCTCCACCGACCCTGCCTTCGCGGCGAAGGTCGAGGATATCGTGGGCCTGGACATGGATCCGCCGCGCCACGCCGTGGTGCTCCCGCTTGACGAGAAGAGCCAGATCCAGGTGCTGGAGCGCACCCGCCCGAGCCTGTCCGTGACGCCCGGTCGCCCCGAGACCCAGACCCACGACTACGTCCGGCACGGCATTGCCGCGCTGTTGGCCGCGCTGTTGGCCGCGCTGTTGGCCGCGCTGTTGGCCGCGCTGTTGGCCGCGCTGTTGGCCGCGCTGTTGGCCGCGCTGAACGTGCTGGACGGCACGGTGATCGGCCGCTGCATGCAGCGTCACCGCCACGAGAAGTTCCTGCGCTTCCTCAACACCATCGAGGCGGCGGTGCCGGCCGGCAAGCTGATCCGCGTGATCCTGGACAACTATGCCGCCCACAAGCACCCGAAGGTGCGGGCGTGGTTGGCTCGGCATCCGCGCTGGACCTTCCACTTCACCCCGACCTCGGCCTCGTGGATGAACGCGATCGAGGGCTCCTTCTCCGCCCCCACACGACGTCGGCTCCGGCGCGGCAGCTTCAGCGGGATCGTCGAGCTCCAGGCCGCGATCAACCGCACCATTGCCGAGCACAACGGCAGGCCCAAGCCCTTCGTCTGGACCAAGCCGGCCGCTGCCATCCTCGATGCTGTCGACGGCACCGCTGCCGGAGGCGGTCTGTCGCGCCATGCGATGAGGCCGCGCGGATGATCCTCTGTTCGCGAGCAGTCCGGGAGCGCGGCCAGCGAGGTTCTCACAGCATCAAGGGGTGTTCCGATGCGCTATTCTTCCATCCGCACCAGTGGCGGCGACACGCTCGCCATCCGGCGCGACGACGGGCTCTACGATCTGCGCATGGTCGATCCGGGCCTTCCCGACGGGGTGGGCGGGCTCGTGGCGGGCGGACCCGAGTTCATGGACCGTGCGAAGAAAGCCGCGGGGGCTGCCACCGGGGCTGCCCGGCTCGACGAGGGCTCGCTCCGCTACCGACCTCTGATCGAGCGGCCCGGCAAGATCATCTGCATCGGTCGCAACTACGCCGCGCATGCCCGGGAGGGCGGCGCCGAGCCGCTCGACTACCCGGACGTGTTCATGCGCGGAGCCAACTCCCTCGTGGCGCATGGCGAGCCCCTGATCAGGCCGCGCTGCTCGGACAAGTTCGACTACGAGGGCGAACTCGTGTTCGTGGTCGGCCGGAAAGCCCGCCACGTCGGCCTGGATGAAGCCTGCGGCATCATCGCCGGCTACTCGGTGTTCAACGAGGGCTCGATCCGCGACTACCAGCGGAGGGCGACCCAGTGGACGATGGGGAAGAACTTCGACGGAACGGGCGGCTTCGGGCCGGACCTCGTCACGCCGGACGAGCTGCCCGACGGGGCGGACGGGCTGCGGCTCACAACGACTCTCAATGGCCACGTCATGCAGGACGGCAACACGCACGACTTCATCTTCCCGGTCGCCCGGATCGTCGCGATCCTCACCGAGGCGATGACACTCGAACCGGGTGACGTCGTACTGACCGGCACGCCCTCCGGCGTCGGCTATGCCCGCAACCCACCCGTCTTCATAAAGCCGGGCGACGTCGTCGAGGTCACGATCGAGAAGGTCGGCACGTTGCGCAACACCGTGCGGGACGAGGCTTGACGCGGGTCGTGCGTGCCCGGCGGACAGGTCGAACGCGGCCCGTCGGACCGCGCCTGTCGCGCTCGGCTGCGTGAATCGCCGGAGTTCGAGCGGGAGTGCGTGGAGCGGTCCTCCCGGTGCCAAGGGTTCAGCTCTCGCCTCTGCAACAAGCTGCCCGGAGCCAGAAGCTGCCGAACAGCGCTGGCTGCGACGTTCGCGCGAAGGCCCGGCCAGGATAGCTCCCGCGGTCTCCCGGAAGTTCCCGCGCGTCTAGCGTCCCAAAACCGTTCCTGCAGGAACGGTGGATCGAGCTAAATGTTGGTGAGCGCGCTGGTATCCGAACCCAGGTGGACCTCGTGGCGACCGGCCTGCGACCGAGCACCGTGCCACGTGCGCCTGCCGCCACGGAGGAGATCTGAGACCGTGCCGCGTCCGCTCGATCCGATCACCATCTCCGTCGTCCAGCACCGACTGTCGGCGATCGTCGAGGAGATGGGCGAGGCGATGCTCCGCACTTCCTACTCCCAGATCCTGAATGCGAGCCGCGACTTCTCGATCGCGATCTGCGACACCCGGTGCCGGCTGATCGCGCAGGCCGACCACATCCCGGTGCATGTCGGCGCCCTGCCCTGGGCCGTCCGCGCCGTCGAGGACAAGTTCCAGGGCGCCGTCCGGCCGGGCGACGTCGTCCTGCTCAACGATCCGTCGACCGGCGGCTCGCACCTGCCCGACGTCACCGCCTTCGTGCCCGTCTTCGGCGAGGGCGTGCGCCGCTATTGGGCCGTCGTGCGCGCCCACATGAGCGACATCGGCGGCGCCACCCACGGCGCCTACAACCCGGCCGCGACGGAAATCTGGCAGGAGGGGCTGCGCATCCCGCCATTGAAGCTCTACGACGCGGGCACGCTGCGGGACGACGTGCTCGACCTCATCGCTCTCAACGTGCGCTTCCCGCGGGACTTCCGGGGCGACCTCGCCGCCATGATCGGGGCGGCGCATCTGGGCGAGCAGCGCATCGCCCGACTCTTCGGGGAGGTCGGGGCCGACCGCGTCGACGAGGCAGTCGAGGCCATCCTCGATGGCGCCGAGCGCCGGACGCGGGTCGTGGTCGGCGGCTGGGCCGACGGCATCTACCGCGGTGAGGCCTTCCTCGACGACGACGGGCGCGGCCGGGAGGATGTCCGGATCGTCGCGACTGTCACCAAGAGCGGTTCGGACATCGCGGTCGACCTGAGCGAGAGCGACCCGCAATCAGCGAGCTTCGCCAATTCCTCGCACGCCAACATGCAGGCGGCCGTGGCCATGGCCTTCGCCTACCTGATCGACCCCGACATCCCCAAGAACGACGGCTGCTTCCGGCCGCTCAGCGTGACGGCGCGGAAGGGCAGCGTGGTCTGGGCGGACGACGCGGCCCCCGTGACGCTCTGCACCACCCACCCGGCCAACGAGATCGTCGAGGCCATCGTCAAGGCCTTGAGCCTCGCCTGCCCCGAGCGGGCCATGGGCGGCTGGAGCCGGCGCTTCCGCATCTCGATCACGGGCGATAACCCGCGCACGGGCAAGCCCTTCATCTGGCACATGTTCCACGCCCGTCCGGGCGGCGGGGCCTCCCCGCGTGGGGACGGCTGGTCGGCCGCGGGCGAGTGGCATTCGGTCGGCGGCATCAAGTTCGGCAGCGTCGAGGTCGCCGAGGCGCGCTTCCCGCTGCGCTTCGAGACGCACGAGTTCCGGCCGGGCTCCGGCGGCGACGGCCAGCATCGCGGCGGGCTCGGCACGGCGATGGACCTCGTCGTCGAGGTGCCGGCCTACGCCCACACGGCCGGCGAGGGCGCGCGCCACGGCTCCGCCGGCATGCTGGGCGGCCGGGACGGCGCGCCGCACGACTACCGGATTGTCTCGCAGGACGGGGAGCGGACGCTGCGCACCAAGGAGTTCGGCATCTCCATCGCGGCCGGGGACCGGCTTGCGGTGCGGTCGGCCGGCGGCGGGGGCTGGGGACCGCCGGAGCGGAGGGCGCCCGAGGACCGGCAGCGCGACCGCGAGCGCGAGATGACCGACGAGCGAGCCTGAGCCGCGCCATGCCCGAGACCGACCGCATCCCGAAGCCCTATCGTATCGGCATCGACGTTGGCGGGACCTTCACCGACCTCGCCTGCGTGGACCCGAGCGGCGCACTCACCTTCGTCAAGACGCCCTCCACCCCGGAGGACCAGTCAGTCGGCGTCCTGACGGGCTTGGGCGACCTCGCGGCCCGCCTCGGCCTCGACCTCGCGGGCCTGCTCTCGGCGACCGACCGCATCGTGCACGGCACGACCGTCGCCACCAACGCGCTCCTGGAGCGCAAGGGCGCTCGGGTCGGCCTGCTGACGACCCGGGGCCATCGCGACGTGCTGGAGATGCGCGAGGGGCTGAAGCCGAACCGCTACGACCTGCTGATGCCGCCGCCCGAGCCGCTGGTGCCGCGGCACCTGCGCCGCGGCGTACCCGAGCGTATAGGACACGACGGCACGGTGGTCACTCCCCTCGACGAGGCCGCGCTCGACGAGGAGATCGCTCGGCTGAGGAGCGCGGGCGTCGAGGCGGTCGCGGTCGCCTACCTGCACAGCTACCGCAATCCGGCGCACGAGCGGCGCACCGCCGAGCGGCTGGCGGCGCTCATGCCGGAGGCCTACGTCACCCTGTCGAGCGAGGTGTTGCCGCAGATCAAGGAGTACGAGCGGGTCTCGACCACGGCCGTCAACGCCTATGTCGGCCCGGCCGTGCGGCGCTACCTGGGCAGCCTGGAGCGGCGCCTCGCCGAGGTGCGCTTCGAGGGGGGGCTGTTCATCATCCTGTCGCAGGGCGGCGTCGTGCCGCTCGGCGAGGCGGCCCGGCTCGCGGCCGCGACGGTCCTCTCGGGGCCGGCGGGCGGCGTGGCCGGGAGCCGGCACGTCGCGGCGCTCACGGGCGCGTGCAACCTCATCCCCTTCGACATGGGCGGGACCTCGACGGACATCTCGCTCGTGGCGGATGGGGCGATCGCCCTCTCGGCGGATGGCGGCCTCGCGGGGGAACGGATCGCGCTGCGCAGCCTCGACATCATCAGCATCGGGGCCGGGGGCGGCTCGATCGCCCACGTCGATGGGGGCGGCATCCTGCAGGTCGGGCCGGAGAGCGCGGGCGCGAAGCCCGGCCCGGTCTGCTACAGCCAGGGCGGGACCGAGCCGACCGTGACGGATGCCAACCTATTGCTCGGCTACCTCGACCCCGAGCACTTCCTCGGTGGCCGCCGCAGGCTGGACGCGGCCGGCGCCGCGGCCGCCATGGATCGCCTCGCCGCCAGCCTCGGCGCGAGCCGCGACGAGGCCGCGGCGGGCATCTACCGGCTCGTCAACCTGAAGATGGCGGACGGCATCCGGCTGATGACGCTGCGACGCGGGGTGGATCCGCGCGGTTTCGCGGTCCTCAGCTTCGGGGGCGCTGCGGGCCTCCACGCGGTCGAGGTCGCGCGGGAGATTGAGGTGGGACGCGTGATCGTCCCCGCCATGGCCTCGGTGCTCTCGGCCTGGGGCATGCTGAACGGCGACCTGCGCTACGAGGTGGCGCGCAGCCACCTCGCCGACACCGCGGGCCTTAATCCGTCGGCGCTCGCCGCCCTGTTCCGGCCGCTCGAGGCCGAGGCAACCGAGCGGCTCCGGGCATGGTTCGACGGTCCGATCCGCCTCGATCGGTCGGCCCAGATGCGGTACGGCGAGCAGATCTTCGAGGTCGACGTGCCGCTCGAGGGACTGGACCTCGCGGCGCCCGGATCCGTCGCGGCGCTCGTCGAGCGCTTCCACCGCCGCCACGAGGATCTCTACACATACGCCTCGCCCGGCCAGGAGGTGGTGCTCGTCAACGTGCAGGTCGCGGCCGTGGGCCGTGTCGAGGCCGTCGATCCCGCCGGGGCAATGCCTGCGGACGACCAGCCGGTCGCCCCGTTGCGGATGCAGCGGGCCTACTTCGACGGCTGGCGCGAGGTCCCGGTCTACGCCTTCGACACGCTGGGGGCCGGCTGCCGTCTGACCGGGCCGGCGCTGATCGAAGCCGAGACGACGACGGTCGTGCTCGGCGCGGGCGACACCCTGACAGCGGACCGGTTCGGCTGGCTGGACATCAGGTTGAGACCCGCGGCGTGACCGCGGAAGCGGCGGCGCGCCCCGGCGCGTCGCCAAGACGGTGGCAGCCGCCGCACCGACGGCGGGATCGAGGGGGATGGCCATGAAAATGCGGTCTGGTTCGTGGGTGCTCGCCGCCCTCCTGTGGTCCACGGCCGTCCGGGCGGACGTGGTCGTCGGTGTCGTCGTGCCGCGCACCGGGCCCGTCGCGGCGATCGGCGACCAAGTGCTCAACGGCGTGAATGCGGCCGTGAAGGACGTCAACGAGAGCGGTGGCGTGAACGGCGAGAAGCTTGTGCTCGACGTTCAGGATGATGCCTGCGACCCGAAACAGGCGGTATCTGTGGCGAACCGCTTCCTCCAGAACAAGGTCGGGCTGATCGTCGGGCACGTCTGCTCAGGCGCGACCATGGCCGCCTCCGAGATCTACGCGGAAAACGGGGACGTGATGGTGACGCCCTCCGCCAACGTCGCGAAGCTGACGGAGCGGGGGCTGTCTGGGATCTTCCGCGTCTGCGGGCGGGATGACCAGCAGGGCGAACTCGCGGCCCGCACCATCGCCGAGCGCTTCCCGGGCAAGAAGGTCGCGATCCTGCACGACAACCAGCCCTTCGGGCGCGGGCTCGCGGACGCAACGAAGACCAACCTCAACCGGATTGGCGTCAAGGAATCCCTGTTCGCCGCGATCACACCGGGCGAGCGGGACTACACTTCCGTCATCACACGGCTGAAGTCGGCCGGCATCGACGTCGTTTACTACGGTGGCTATCACCAGGAGATGGGAACATTGGTGCGCCAAGCCTCCGAGCAAGCCTACTCAGCGCAGTGGATCGGCACCTCCGGCATTGCAAGCAAGGAATTCGCCGCGATCGCGCACGGCGCGGCGGACGGCGTGCTGATGACCTTCAACCCGGACGCCCGGAGGCGCTCTGAGGCCAAGGCCGTGGTCGACCGTTTCCGTGCGCAGTCGATCGAGCCGGAGGGGTTCACGCTGTACGGCTACACCGCCGTGCAAGTGCTGGCCCAAGCCGCCCGAAACGCGCAATCGACCGACCCGAAAGCCGTCGACCGTGCCCTTAAATCGGGGACTTTCGGCACGATTTTGGGCAATGTCGGTTTCGACAGAAAGGGAGACATTTCTGCTCCCGGTTACGTTCTGTACCGGTGGTCGAATGGAGATTTTACGCAGATAAATTGATAATATTGAGTGTTTAAGCGTATCATCAGCGATGAAATTGGCATCAAGTTTTGATCTTTGCAGTTTTCTTGGTTGTCATCGTTGGAGATGACCCAGGGTAGCCGTGACGGCTGGACTGCTGCGAGGTCACGTCAAAGTCCCGTGGCAAAGGTTGCAATGCGCTGACCTCCGAACCCCTGCACTCCTTCGCCGGCGCACGAATCCGGGATCAGCTCACAGGTGTAGCGGCATAAGCCACCGGCCGAGCCGAGACCGGACGGGTCAAAATGACCCAAAGCGGCCCCTCATAGCGCATGCCGGGAAGGTCCGATTGCGAGGGTTTTCCCGACATTTGTTTTCCTGATACCGCCGCGCTTATAGTTTCACCTGTTCAAGGTAGGGGTAGGCGGTGAGCGAGCGGAGCCGTCCGACCCCGGCGGTGAGCGCGGTCCAGGCTTGACAGCAGGCATTCACGACGGCGTCGTAGTCGGCTAGGAGCCGATGGGACAGGGAGCGCTGGCGCAGGGAGAGCCAGACGCGCTCGACTGCGTTTCCATGCTACCTCTCTACGTCCGGTTCCTGCTGCTTGGCGGTAGCGCCGCCGCTCTGACCTGGTCCAGCTCGTCGCCGCTCATCCGCACGATCCGGATGCGCTGGTCCCACGGGCCGCCATGCGCCCCCGCAGGCGCCCGTCTTGCAGCCAGCGGTAGGCGGTGTGCCGGTGCACGCCGAGCCGCTTGGCCGCCTCGTGCAGGGTCCATTCGGTGCCGGGCTCGCGCGCGGCGCTGCCGCTCCAGATCGGCCGCCCGCTGCCCAGCCCGTAGCGGAACACCAGGCGCTGGACCATGGACGTGTGAGCGGGCGTTGGATCCTCCTCACTTGTGGGCCTGCAATTTTCCCCACCCTCCCGGCCGCCCCTGAGCCTCCTGTTTGAGGCGGGATGCCCGCGCGGCGGCCGTCTCACCGAAGCTGGTCCCCGTGGCGGGAGGGAGCGGCGCGGTGGTCAGCCTCGGGGAACTCATGACGATCCTGGACCTCCACCGGCAGGGCCTCTCGGTCACCGCCATCGCCCGCCAGCTCGGCCTCGACCGCAAGACCGTCGCCAAGTACATCGCCCGCGGCCTCGAGCCGCCCGTCTACGGACCGCGATCCCCCCGCGCGCGGGCCACCGACGCCTTCCTGCCCTACCTGCGCGAGCGCCTGGCCGCCTACCCGCAGCTTACGGCCGTCCGTCTCTGGCGCGAGTTGAAGGAGCGCGGCTTCGCAGGGGCCTACACCGCCGTGAAGCGAGCCGTGGCCCTGCTTCGCCCCTCAGCTCCTCTGCCTATCGAGCGCCGCTTCGAGACCCCGCCGGGCGAGCAGGCCCAGGTCGACCTCGCCCGCTTCGAGGTCGTCTTCGCCGACGAGCCGGGCGTGACCCGCATCGTCTGGCTGTTCGCGATGGTGCTGGGCCACTCGCGCTATCTCTGGGCCCGCTTCGTCGTCCACCAGGATCTGCAGACGGTCCTGCGCTGCCACATCGCCGCCTTCCAGGCCCTTGGAGGCGCCCCGCGCGAGATCCTCTACGACCGCATGAAGACCGCCGTGATCGGCGAGGATCCCGACGGCTTGGTCATCTATAACCGCAGCCTTCTCGATCTCGCGCGCCACTACGGGTTCCTGCCGCGCGCCTGCCGTCCCTACCGGGCCAAGACCAAGGGCAAGGTCGAGCGCCCGTTCCGCTACCTGCGCGAGGACTTCTTCCTCGCCCGCTCGTTCCGCAACCTCGACGACCTGAACGACCAGCTGCGGCACTGGCTCGACACCGTGGCCAACGCCCGCCGGCACGCCACGACCAAGCGGATCGTCGCCGACGCCTTCGCGGAGGAGCGCAGCCAGCTGCGGGCGCTGCCGCCCGTGCCCTACGAAGCCGTGCTCAGCCTGGAGCGGCGCGTCACCCACGAGGGCTTCGTCTCGGTGGCGGGCAATCTCTACAGCGTGCCCGACACCACCCGCCGCCGCGCCCTGGAGGTGCACGTGCTGGCCGATCAGATCCGCATCTACGAGGCGGGTGAGCTCGTTGCCTGCCACCTGCCCCTGGAAGGGCGTGGGCTGACGCAGGTCGATCCAGCCCATCGGCGGCCGCGATCTCCCCCGCCCGAGCCACGAGACCCTGCCGAGCCGGTGGTCGTCAGGCGCGCCGGCGACCAGGTCGCGCGTCGCCCGCTGGCCATCTACGACGCCGTAGCCCGCCAACTCGCGGGAGCCGGCGTGCCCAGGACCGACCGGGGAGACGCGGCATGAGCGGAACTGGCGAGCTGATCCCCCCACTGGTCGAGCGGATCAAGGCCACGCTGGTAGGGCTGAAGATGCCGCGCGCCCTGGAGATCGTCGACACCACCGTGCGGCGGCTGGAGCGCGGCGAACTCAGCGCGCTGGAGGCGGTCGATGCCCTGCTGAGCGAGGAGCTGAGCCTACGCGAGAGCCGGCGGGTGAAGACCGCGCTGGTGATGGCGCGGCTCTCGACGGTCAAGACGCTGTCGGGCTTCGACTTCGCCTTCCAGCCCTCGCTCGACCGCACCCGCATCCTGGCCCTGGCCGAGCTGGGCTTCGTGGACCGCTGCGAGGTGCTGCACTTCCTCGGCCCGCCCGGCACCGGCAAGAGCCACTTGGCGGTGGCCCTCGGGGTCGAGGCGGTGAAGGCGGGCCGCAGCGTGTACTTCACCACCCTGGCCGACCTTGTGGGAACGCTGGCGCGGGCCGAGCGGGAAGGAACGTTGCGCGAGAAGATCCGCTACTTCTGCCGGCCGGCGCTGCTGATCGTGGACGAGATCGGCTACCTGCCGGTGGTGCCGGGCGGGGGCAACCTGTTCTTCCAGCTCGTCAACGCGCGCTACGAGCGGGGCGCGATGGTCCTGACCTCGAACCGCGGCTTTGCAGAGTGGGGGGAGGTGTTCGGCGATCCGGTGGTGGCGACCGCGCTGCTGGACCGGTTGCTTCACCACGCCGTGGTGGTGCAGATCGAGGGCTCAAGCTACCGGCTGCGCCAGCACACCGCGCTCATGCCCGAGCACATCCGCTCGAAGGCAGCCCTGCAGGCTCCGCCGCTCGCCCCGCCTCCGCGTCGGCGCGGACGCCCGCCCAAGAATGGAGGTGCTCACCTCGGCATCGCCTGACCGCCGAGCCCGCCGATCTGAGGAAAATTGCGCGCCCGAAATTGCGGAAGGTTCGAAGCCCGTTGACAGGACGCGTCGAACCCCTCCCGCTCGGGCGGCCGCCAGCCGGCAGCGTTCAGCCGATCGGCGATGGCCGCGGCCGAGCAGCCCTGCCCGCGCAGGTCGCGGATCGTGGCCAGCACCTGCTCGCACCCGCGCAGCTGCTCGAACCGCCGGACGGGCCGGACCAGCGCGTGGCGGGTCCGCGCACCGCCGGCCCGGTCGCAGGCGACCTCGACGTGCTCGCTGCTGCCGTCCACGCGTACGGCGACCTGCTCCAGCATCAACCGGGCGATCGCCTGGCGGTCCTGCTGCGTCGTCGGCGCATGCCACAGCGCCCTTGGGGCGCGGTTTCGGCGAGGGCAGGAGCGGAGCGATCTCAGTCCAGAGATCGTCAGGGAGCAGCGGACGGGCCATGCAGCCGAACGCGCAAGCCGCCCGTCCGTGCCGTTCTGTTAGGCGCGCTAGAGCATTTTCCGACGAAGTGGATGCCGGTTCGTCGCAGAAAATGCAGCAAGATCAAAGACCGAGAGCAGTACCCGATTGCAACGTGATCGGGTGCTGCTCTAAGCTGGCAGTGGGGGCTTTACACCCTGATCCATGATAGGTTCGGAGCCGCTCGGCAGAAAGGCCTTACTTCTATGGCTGCTTCGACCCGATCGGCCTCTTCTATTGAGGCGCGCCTGGAAACGCAAATACGGAGTGATGCCCGTGAGTGATGCGCTCAGTGCCGAAGACGTCGTCACGCTTTTGGGACTG
The DNA here is from genome assembly GCF_029714205.1 of Methylobacterium sp. CB376. Classification (NCBI taxonomy): domain Bacteria; kingdom Pseudomonadati; phylum Pseudomonadota; class Alphaproteobacteria; order Hyphomicrobiales; family Methylobacteriaceae; genus Methylobacterium; species Methylobacterium sp. CB376. The sequence continues at coordinate 5,153,931 of NZ_CP121648.1, forward strand.
GAGCCGAACGCAACATGTGGTTGTGTTCGCGCAACCTACCATAGCGCGCGCTGTATTGCGCCTGGTGGGCTGGCTGAACCCTTTGGAGATGGGCGTCCATTAGGGTCAGCGCTGTACTTCATGGTCACACCACCAGCGCCCGTAAGGCTGCACCGGATTCAAAACGATCAGCTCTACCATTACTATCTCGGTAACTCCCTGGAGGTATTTCTTCTACACCCAAACGGCGCCGCCGAGCGAGCAGTTGTAGGACCAAACCTGCGCAATGGCGAGCGCGTTCAACTGCTGATCCCTGGCGGCGTATTCCACACTGCACGGCTCATCGGTCAGGAAGGTTGGTTTCTGGGCGCGAGCACGGCCTGGCCTGGTGTGACGCCAGCGGATGCGGAGATCGGCGATGTCGAGGAACTGAGCACGAGGTTTCCAGTATTCGCCGCCGACCTGCGGGCGATTGCAGGGTCAGCGCAAGCTTCCAGACCGCCTAAAGGCCACAATTAGTAACCAAAATCTAGAAAAGGCCCGCCACAACAGGATCGGGCGGACTGAACATCTGTGGTGATTCCGGATGCTCAGAACCGGAAGAAGCTCGGCAGCCGTCGCGCCGGCGAAGTCGCAAGAGAAGCCAGCCGCGGCCGGACCGGGCGGGCTGAAAGGTTACGATCCACGTTTCGGGGGAACTGGAACGGGCGTACGTCAAGCATATTCTGAGTGCCGTTGCATCTCGTATTCAGAGCTAATCCACAATAACGAAAGAAATCTCGCCACGGCGGGGCGCCGGGTGGGCTAAGGCTCTGTAGAGTAGAAGCGGGCCAGAAAAGCATGCTGGACTCTAAGCTGGCAAGGCGCTGCCGAATCGGCTCCTACACAATCGTCTTCGCAACGTAGTCTGCACGTTCTGCAGGCCGAACGCTGTCGCGTCGACGAAGCCTGCTATTCGCATAACCCCATTACGGACGCGCCTCGGCGTTACTGCCAAGCCACCGCACGTAAATGCACAGAGGATTGCGTCCCTATTGAGCCGGGCATAGCATCACATGCCTGACCCGCAAGGGAGGCAGTCATGTCGGTGGTGAAGTTCCTCGAACTCTCCGCACAATCCCCGCAAGGCTACGAGGACGCGATCAAGCAAGCGGTCGAGCGCGCATCCAGCACGCTGCGCGGCATCCAATCCGTCTGGGTCAAGGAGTTCGAAGCCGTTGTGGAGAACGACAAGGTGACCCAGTTCCGGGCCACCGTGAAAATCTCGTTCCTGCTTGAGGGCTGAGGCGCGGGCGCCGGCTGAAAGGGGCGTTCTGATCGAGCCGTTCAGCGGCCTTGTAGGTCACGCGAGGACCCAAACCAAAACACGAGTGCCTGCGATGAGCGCGGCCGCAATCCTTCAGCCACAGCTGGTCCTTGTCTGGGCTGGTGTGCTGCTTTTTATAGGCGGCCTCCTGCTCACAGCCTTCACGGCGCTCTGGGGTGGGCGCTTCAAGGCCAAGAGCCGGACGGATAGCGCGGCCGGCTTCAGCCCTCGGGCAAACTGGCCGGGGCTGGTGATGCTGGCAGCGGGCATCCTCTGCTTCCTGGCTGCCGCTGCGGTCTAGAGCGGCACCCGATCACGTTGCAATCGGGTGCCGCTCTCGATCTTTGATCTTGCCGCATTGTCTGCGACGAACCGGCATCCACTTCGTCGGAAAATGCTCTAGACAGAAACGAGCGGACTTGTGAACCGCTCCGGGTTTCCCGGAGGCTCCAACTCTTGAGAGGATGGAGCCATGACGAAGCGCAGCACACCCTTTTCGCCTGAAGTCCGCGAGCGCGCGCTGCGGATGGTGTTCGACCATCAGGGCGAGCATGGCTCGCAGTATGCGGCGATCCGCTCGGTCGCTTCCAAGATCGGATGCTCGGGCGAGACGCTGCGCAACCGGGTTCGTCATGCCGAGCGGGACCAGGGCCAGCGCGCCGGACCGACGACGGACGAACGCGAACCGATCAAGGTGCTGGAGCGGGAGAACCGCGAACTGCGACAGGTCAACGAGATCCTCAGAAAGGCGTCGGCGTATTTTGCGATGGCGGAGCTCGACCGCCGGTCGCGGACATGATCGCCTTCATCGACGATCACCGGGAGGCCTACGGGGTCGAGCCGATCTGCCGCGTGCTGCCGATCGCCCTGTCGACGTACTACGCCCAGGCCGCGCGGCGCGCCGATCCCGACAGGCTGCCGGCCCGGGCTCGCTCGGACGCGGCGCTGATGGTCGAGATCCGGCGCGTGTTCGAGGAGAACTTCTGCGTCTACGGCGTGCGCAAGGTCTGGCGGCAACTCGGCCGGGAAGGCGGTCTTGGACAGGTCCACGCGAGCCGTCATGCCCGCAGGGGTCGATGGCGGCCAATAAGCTTAGCCATATGACGGCCGGGCAGAGGCCAAAACTGAGATGTTCGGTCCCGGCACGAGGGCGACGGGGGCGAATGGCGACGCAGCTCGGCCTTCCGAGTTCGGCCACCCTGCCGCGGGCGTCACACATTCTGCACGCTTGTCGTATACCTAGCCAGCAACCATTTCACCCCCACACGAAAGCTCCACTGCCGCTCGGCCGAAAATCCGCCGGCTTCAGCATGGAGGACCGCCCAGGCATGACCGCTGACTGGAACTACGAGCCGCCTGTTGCGCACGTGTTCGACGATGCCATCGTACCGATTTATACGACGGACGCTGACGGCTGGCTGACGTACTACAATCGGGCAGCAGCGGAGCTTTGGGGATATCATCCGGAGATTGGCCGCACCCGCTGGTGCGGCTCATGGCGCATATTCACGCCTGCCGGTTCAGAGTTGCCGCTCGATCAGTGCCCGATGGCGATCGCTTTGAAGGAGGGGCGGCCCGTTCGCGACGTGTGGGCCGTGCTGGAGCGGCCCGAGGGCACGCTGATCCCGTTCATGCCCTACCCGACCCCGATCCGCGCCCCGTCAGGAGTGATTATTGCAGGCTCGAACATGCTGGTGGCGCTCGGCTCAAGGCCGATGCGGCACTCATTGGAGCTGTCAGGTGCGGTTACGGTGTCAATCCACTCCCCGGATATTTTGAGAGGCGCGGAACTGGATGATTTGACAGGCCAGTTACAATCCACGTTGGGCGCCATCGCTGATATTGAGGTTGCTTATCAGCTCGACTGCGAGCGCCTGGACGACTGGACCGGACCAAGCGCTGAGAAAGAACGAATTCTCATGCAGCTACAAACCAAACGGGAGCGGAAGCGGACGGCTTTGATGAAGCGGCTGAACGATCTGCAAGAGCGGGCAGTCTCTCTGAAGCCGCTCTCGCGTCAGGAGCCATCCACTCTACACTGAAAGGCTGATCGCTGGCTTGACCTCGCCTCAGGACTGCCCCGCAACTTGCAGAGTACCAGCCACAGGATAGTGGTGTGGGGCTTTGTACACGATCAACGCCACGGATCGATTGAGAGCGTCGACCTCGTCCTGATCGAGCCCGAGCGTGGATGCCTCTTCGCAAGTCGTTCCCCGCTCAGCGGGCCGCTCGCTGCTGCTCTCCATGAAGTGCTTGATCTTCGGCACAACCTCGGCCTGGAAGCGCGAGCCGTTGAAGATGCCGTAGTGACCCGCTCCCGCCTGGAGATGGTACGCCTTCTTCTCGGGCGGCAGGTTGGGCGTGAGGTCGAGAGCCGCCAGCGTCTGTCCGACGCCCGTGATGTCGTCCTTCTCGCCCTCCACCGCCATTAGAGCGCAGCGGCGGATCGCTCCGAGGTCGACGGCCTTGCCGCGATGCTGCATCTCACCCCGCGGGAGCCGGTGGCTGATGAACACCTGCTCGACCGTCTCAAGGTAGAATTCGGCGGTGAGGTCCATCACGGCGAGGTACTCGTCGTAGAAGGCCCGGTGCTTGGCCGCGGAGTCGCCGTCACCCTCGACGAGATGGTTGAACATGTCCCAGTGGGCGGTCAGGTGGCGGTCGAGGTTCATACCCATGAAGCCTCCCAGCTGAAGGAAGCCCGGGTAGACCGCGCGGCCGTTGCCCGGATGGCTCGGCGGCACGGCATGGATGCAGTGCTGCCGGAACCACGTGATGCCGCGCTCCCGCGCCAGTTCATTCACCGCGGTCGGAGAGCGACGGGTGTCGATCGGACCACCCGCGAGCGTCGCCGAGAGGGGAACCAGGGGGTGGTTCTCGGCCTCCATGCGGGCAATGGCGGCCAGGACGGGCACCGAGGGCTGGCAGACCGCCATGACGTGCAGGTCCGGCCCGAGCGCCGCGAACATCGCCATGCAGTAGTCGATGTACTCGTCCAGCCCAAAGCGCCCGGCCGCGCGCGGCACCTGCTTGGCGTCGGTCCAGTCGGTGATGAACACCTGATGCGTGTCGAGGAAGGCCGCCACCGTACCCCGCAGCAGGGTCGCGTAGTGGCCCGACATGGGAGCCACGAGCAGCAGCTTGGGCTTGTCACACGGCTCGCCGAAGGCGATGACCCGGCAGAAGGGCTGCTCCCACACGATCCGCTCCGCGGCCGGCAGGCCGAAGGCGGGTTTGGGATAGGAGCGGGTGGCCCGCTCGAAGATCTCACACGAGGCCGCAATCGAACGGCCGGCTACCGTGTAGGTGAGAGGGTTGAGCGGGTTCTCGCACGCGAGCTTCGCGAGGTCTGCGGCGACGCGGGCTGGCGTGAGCATCAGTTCGCACGACTCACGCATGAGGTACATCATACGCATCCACCTCTCAGCAGCCCGGGCGCTCAGCCCTTCGGCGACACAGTAGGCGATCAACACCTCTGGTTGCTGTTTGGTTTCGCACCATGCGCTATCGCCTTTGGTTTTGCTCAAGCTTCAAGGGCGCTGGAGAGCTATGGACGAGTGCGTGGGTGCGATGCGTCTCCACTGGGCCCGCACCGATCGGCACCTCGTCGCAAGTCCGGGATGGAAGCGGGACCAAACAAGGACCATGTTCGGGCGGATGACAGTGGCCCAGCTCTGGAAGTGGTCTCGTGGCTCTGCTTAGCTGAGGGGGCGGGAGCCGGTCATGGGTCCCGCGGGGACACACGAACCAGATGGTCCGGCCCAAGCAGGTCGAGAGGAACGGCCCGATCGAGGCCCTCGCGGGCACGGTCGAGCGCGTGACGTTCCACCCGCCCGAAACCGGCTTCCGCGTGCTCAAGGTGCACGCTCGCGGCAAGCGCGACCTCGTGCCGGTGGTCGGGCATGCGCCCGCGATCGGCGCGGGCGATTGGATCACGGCGACAGGAATTTGGATCACCGACCGCGCCCACGGCCTCCAGCTCTAGCCGAGACCCTGAAAGCCACCCCGCCGACCGGCGCCGCGGGCATCGAGAAGTACCTCGCCTCCGGCTACATGCGCGGGATCGGCCCCGCCATGGCCAAGCGCATCGTCGCCGCGTTCGGCGAGAACACCTTCGAGTTCATCGAGGCCGAACCCGACCGGCTTCAGGAGGTCTCCGGCATCGGGCCATGGCGGGCCGCCAAGATCGTGGCGGGCCGGGCCGAGCAGAAGTGCGCGACTCAGGAGAGCTACCATTCCTGGTATCTCTTTGGACAAGGCAGGCCCAAGATGTTGTCTTCGAGCGCTTCGCGCACAGGTCTCATAAGTCGACTTGAGGGCGAGTAGAGGACAAGAGGTGTCCTGGTGCTCTCGTCGAGAAGGCCTCAACCGCCCTCGCCCCCGAGCACCAGCCGAAGCGAGCGGGCGAGCTCGTCGCGGCGATACGGCTTGTTTAGCACGGGCAACTTGCCCTGGCCGATGACTTGCCCCTCGTCGGGATTCGCCACGTAACCGGAGGTGAGCAGGATCCTGATGCCCGGGCGCACCCGCTGTGCCTCGGCCGCAAGCTGCGACCCGTTCATGCCGCCGGGCATGACCACGTCCGAGAACAGGATGTCGATGCGCTCCACACCCTTGAGATGCTCCAACGCCTCGGCGGCGTTGCGGGCGACGATGACCCGGTAGCGCAATTCCTCCAAGCTCTCGACGGCCATCCCGAGCACCTGCTCGTCGTCGTCCACCAGGAGCACCGTATCGCCCTCACCCGCGCGGCGAAGTGGGATCGCGCCGACGGGCCCGATTCCGGCCTCCTCGTCGGCCGGGTCGGTGGAGCGCGGGAAGTACAGGCGAACCGTCGTGCCCTTGCCGATCTCCGATTCGATCTGCGCGAAACCCCTGGCGCTGCGCGTGAAGCCGTACACCTGGCTAAGCCCGAGCCCCGTTCCCTTGCCGACCTCCTTGGTGGTGAAAAACGGCTCGAACACGCGCTGGAGCGTATCAGGCGGGATGCCGCTGCCCGTGTCAGTGACCGACACCGCTACGTAGGGGCCGGGCGGCACGCCCAGATCGGTGACGGCGCCAGTCCCAAGGTGGACGTTGCGGCTCGTCACCACGATGCGGGGGTGCCCCTCGCTCCCCTCCATCGCGTCGCGCGCGTTGACGATCAGGTTCAGCACCGCCGCCTCGAACTGCGCAGGGTCGATGCGGATCGGGTCGAGCGCCGGATCAAGGTCGAAGACCAGCTCGACGGCCCCGCCCGCGGCGCGCTCGGCGAGAGGCTTGAAGTCGAGCAGCAGGCGGTTGGGGTTGAGCGTCTGCGGCCGCAGCATCTGCCGGCGCGAGAAGGCGAGTAGCTGCTGGGTCAGTTGCTCGCCGCGCTTGGCCGCGCCCATGGCCGCCTCGGCCAGGCGCTTGACCCGCTCGACCTGCTCGGGCCGGCGCAGCATCATGTCGAGGCCGCCCACGATGACCGTGAGCAGGTTGTTGAAGTCGTGGGCGACCCCGCCCGTCAATTGCCCGATGGCCTCCATCTTCTGGGCTTGCCGCAAAGCCTCCTCGGTGGTCCGTTGGTCGGTGCGGTCCATCAGGATCCCGGCGACGCGCAGGGGCTTGCCGGCCTCATCGTGCTTCACCTGCCCCCGCATCGCGATCCAGCGCACCGCCCCGTCGGTGCGCCGGATGCGGCATTCCAGGTCAAGCGTGCCCGTCGCCGCCGTCGCCGCGAGCGCCCTCTCGGCCACATCGCGGTCCTCCTCCACGACGTGGGCGAGCAGGGCCTTCCGGTCCCAGTGTGGCGCCGCATCCACGTAGCCGAAGGCGGCGTCGAAGCGGGGCGAGCGCCGCGACGCGCCGGTGCGGCAATCGAGGTCCCACGACGCCATGCCGGCCGCGTCGAGTGCGAAGGCGAGGGTCTCGTGCGCGGCCTCGACCTCCCCCGTGCGTTCGGCCACGCGCCGCTCCAGGTCCTCGTTGGCGCGCCGAAGCTGCTCCTGGGCTCGCTCGCGCTCCAGGAGATGCTCGCGGGCCTGGTACTGGCGGCGTCGCGCTCGCAGGGCGGAGGCGGTGGCGCTGACGAGCGTCTCCGCGTTGATGGGGCGTTCCAGCAGGACCACGTTGCCGAGCCGGGCGAGCAGCGCGGAGGCCCTTTCGGAGCGCGGCCCGGTCTGGCGCGTCGCCAGCACGACGAAGGGGAAATCCGACCAGGCGGGCTGCGCGTCGAGCCACGCGAACAACTCAGCCGGCTCGGCGCCGAGCGCCTCCTCGGTGACGAGCGCGGCGCCCGCGCCGGCCGAGAGGCAGTCCAACCAACTCGCCAGGTCCGGACACGCGGCGGCGCGCGCGCCCGCCCGGGTGAGCACCTGCTCGGCCACGAGGGCGTCGCGCCCTCGTGGCGCCAGGATGAGGACGCGCTCGTCGTCCGCCACCGATGCGGTCACCGGACTTCGCCGTCGGCAGGCGCTTCGCCCGTCAGCATCGGCACCCTGCCCCGGTAGGACGGCAAGCCGGTGAGTACACCCTCGAAGTCGGTCAGCGCCCTCCCGACCTGTATCCCGTGCCCCGACAGCTTCATCTCGCGGATGGTCCGCTCGTGCGCGTTGACGCGGCTCTTCACCACGGAGAGCGCCGTGCGCACCTCGCCCTTCGCCTCGAAGAACCGGAACAGCAGGATGCAGTCGCTCAGGTAGCTCAGGTCGACGTCGGTGCGCACCTCGCCGACGACGCCGTGTTGGCCCAGGACCAGGAGCGTGGTGATCCCTTGCTGGTTCAGGTAGCTCAGCAACTCGTGCATCTGCAGGATGAGGAACTCCTCGCCCGGCATGGCGTGCAGGTAGGCGTTGAGGCTGTCGACCACGACGAAGGTCGAGCCACGCTCCTCGACGGCCTGCCTGGTCATGCTGGAGAACTCGCCGGGCGAGAGCTCGGCGGGGTCGATCTGCGTGATGGTCAGGCGCCCGGCCTCGATATGCGGGGCCAGGTCCATGCCGAGCATCGCGGAGCGAGCGAGCAGCGTCGCCAGCCCCTCGTCGAACAGGTAGTAGGTCGCCTTCTCTCCGCGCTCCAGGGCGGCCACCATGCAGCGGATGGCCGTCGTGGTCTTACCGACGCCGGAGGGGCCGAGCAGCAGCGTGTTGGTTCCCGGCACGAGGCCTCCGCCGAGCAGGAGGTCGAGTTCGTCCGAGCCGGTCGAGCGCGCCCTCGCGTCGAAGGCTGAGCGGTGCTCGGCCGCGATCAGGCGCGGGAACACCTGGACGCCGCCGGTCTCCAGGACGAAATCGTGGTAGCCGCCGCGGAACTTGATGCCGCGCATCTTGACGATGCGCAGCCGCCGCCGTTCAGAGCCGAACTCGCGCGGCGCCTGCTCCAGGGAGACCACCCCGTGCGCAATGCTGTGGAGCTGCAGGTCGCCCGTCTCCGAGGTACGGTCGTCGAGCATCAACACGGTGCAGGCCCGCGTGGCGAAGAACTGCTTGAGCGCGAGGATCTGTCGCCGGTAGCGCAGCGGGTTCTGGGCTAGCAGCCGCAGCTCCGAGAGGCTGTCGAAGACGACTCGGTCAGGCCTCAGATCGTCAACCCGGGCGATGACCTCCTTGACGGTCTCGCCGAGCTCGATCTCGGAGGGGTGCAAGATCGACTGCTCGCCATCGGGGTCGAGGCCCATCTCATTGACGAGCTCGTAGACCTCGATTCCGTCGAGCGCCCAGCCGTGGGTCGCGGCCGCCGACCGGAGTTCGTCGGCGGTCTCGGACAGGGTAACGTAGAGGGTGCGCTCGCCGCGACCCGCGCCATCGCGGAGAAACTGGAGCGCGAGGGTGGTCTTACCCGTCCCGGGATTGCCCTCCAGCAGGTAGAGCCGGCTCGGCGTCAGGCCGCCGCAGAGAACATCGTCCAGGCCGACCACGCCGGTCGAGATGCGCGGTCCCACGCTGGTCGGCGGGCTCGTCGAAGTATCGGTCATCGGTTCGGTTGAGGCTCCGTGGCGTAGAGCGCGGCCCCGGGTCGGCGGGCACCGTAGAGGTCCGCCAAGCCTAAGTCAGCGCACGGGACAACGCATCGTGGGGATCCTGGCTCCCGCGGCAGTGCCGACCCGAACGGCGCCCGAAGGGCTTGCGCTGCCTCGGATGCGGACCTCAGCCAGCCTTGCTGGCGTAGCGACCATCCTCCAGCCGGTCGCAGCATTTCCTATTCCTGATTCGGCTGCCTATCTTCTTCAGATTGTCGGGTGAGAGGAGCACCTTGTGGAGGGCGACACGGCGAATGACTCGGGACTTGAATTGGGGCGCGGCCTCGGCCGGGTTCGTGGCACGGCGCTCTGTCAGGAACTCGGCTAGCTTTTCGTGAAGCGGCCCTCCTTCTGTCCGCATTCGCCTCATGACCCGACCTTTTGCGACTTAAGATCGGAGGCCAGGAAGTGGCGCATAGCCGAACACGCCGGGAGTGATCCGGCCCGGCCACCGCCTGGGCGAACCCGGAATGGGTGGTGAACGGTGGCAGGCCGTCGCACGTCGACCCGCCCCTGGTCGCGGCGTATTGGCATCAGCTCGGCCGACTCGTTCACTCCGGTGCCGTTCTCACACCATCCGAGCCGAGGTGCGCCATTCCGAGCCTGTGCCAGAGCTGTGAGTACGCCTCGGTCAGGAGCCGCTTTCGGCGGCCTATTACCCCTGGCTCATCCGCCTCCGCTGCGGCGTACGCGCGGGCGCAGGAGCAGAGATCATCCGCCGCGGCATGGATGCCGGGATCACGCGCGACGAGCTGCAGGATCTCGACGAGCTGGGCTCGGACGTTCTCGATTTCGGCCGCGGGATTGCCACCCGAGGTCAAGTGCTCAAGGGCTTGGGCGACCGCAGTCATCCGGGCTTCGAGCGTCTCAAGAAGCAGTGCGGGACCCATGAGCTTCGCCCTCCGCAGCCACGCGGCAGGCTACGCCGGGACGCTCCCGGACGCACCAGGACTGGGCCGGAGTTCACTGCCCGAGAAGCGAGCGGCGGCGACAAGGTGGGCAGTTCGCCCTCCCCTGCCCCCCGGCCAGCACGTCCGGTCGATGGTCGCCCACGCCCGTCCTGAGGCGCTGTGAGAGCCGGCGCATTGCGCGACCGACGTGACGAGAGGAGGCCTGTGAGCTGCCTCCGGACCGCTGAGAAGGCTGGCTTCGCGTTGCATCCGTGTTGCACGGAGCCGCGATGCAGTGAGCGCTATTATTCTCATTGCATATTCATAACCCGTAAAACTTGCAAGAAATAAAATATCTGCCGCTATCGAGTAGCTTAAGGCGCGCGACTTGCCCCGGGGCTGTCGCTCAACCGGCCAAGCCACTGCTGAATCCTGCAAACGCGGGTGTCGACCCCGACACGTCTAACCTCCAATGGGAGGGGCGGATATAAGCCCGGGCTCGGTTCGGATGTGGGATGGAGGGCTTAGCAGCGCCTCGGGGCAGGGCACCGGCCACCAGAGACGGCCGTTGGGACGGTACTCTGGGCTTTCTGCCGATCGAAGCGCCGAGCTCGCTCGGCACTTTGCGCGTTCACCCTGGTACGCCCTCCCCTTGCGGGCCCTCAGGGCTGCTCGGGTCACCCAGGAACAGCTACCCCAGATCCTGGCTGCCACCCCTTCCTGGGCGCGCCTGGGATCTGATGATCGCGCTGCTGGTGATAGGGGCCATATTCGGCTTCCATCCTGCCGCGGCGCCGATCTTCCATGCCTACCGGAAAAGCGAGCTCGCGCGGCGGCGCCGGATCAAAGCGCGGGTGACGGGCGGGTGGACCGGCGTGCATCGCGCGGCCAGCGCGCGTAGGAGAGGTGAAGGCGTGTGCTGACGGGCGAGGCTGACGTGGCTGGACATCCTCATGGGCGCGCCAATTGGGCGGATGCCGCGGTGGCTCACTATCGGAGCGCCGCGGGCGTCGGCCTTCCCGTAATGGCCGCGGCGATGGCGAGCAGTGCCCTGGCCTGCGCCACACCTTTCGCGGCCTTCGCGACCTGGGCAGCCCTCCGGCTACCCCGCCGGGCCGGTCTCCTTCTCATAACTGCCGTCTGGCTGACGAACCAAGCCGTCGGCTTTGGCCTACATGGCTACCCACTCGACCCGAGCACGATCGGCTGGGGCCTGGCGATCGGCTCGGGGATGCTGCTGGCCTGGGCCGCCGCCGCGGCCACATCCCGGCTCGTGAGAGCCGAATGGCCCGCCATTCTGCCGTCGTTGGTCATCGCCTTCCTGGCTTGCGAACTCGCCTTGTGTACGGCAGGCTTCGTGCTGCCAGGCGACGCGGAGGCGTTCGCGCCCTCGGTGGTCGCACACCTCTTTCTCATCAACCTCGCTGCCTTAGGCGGCTTCGTGCTGCTGCAAGCGGCCGGCGAAGAGGTCGCGCACAGATGGGCGGCTCGCAGGCTGCAGAGCGCGTGAGAGAAGGGTCGTGCGCGGTTTCCCGCCGGAGCGGATCGTCTGCCTGACCGAGGAGACGGCCGAAACCCTCTACCTCCTCGGCGAGGAGCATCGCATCGTCGGGGTCTCGGGCTACGCGGTGCGGCCGCCGCGGGTGCGGCGCGAGAAGCCGCGCGTCTCGGCCTTCACCAGCGCCGACCTGCCCAAGATCCTGGCGCTGTCGCCCGACCTCGTACTGGCCTTCTCCGACCTGCAGGCCGGCATCGCGGCCGACCTCGCCCGCGCCGGGATCGCCGTGCACCTGTTCAACCAGCGCGACGTGGCCGGCATCCTGGCGATGATCCGCACCCTCGGCGCCCTCGTGGGGGCGCCCGGACGGGCCGAGGACCTCGCGCGGGGCTACGAGGAGCGCCTCGGGCGCGTCGCGGCCGAAGCCGAGGGACGGCCTCGTCCGCGGGTGTATTTCGAGGAGTGGGACGATCCGCTGATCTCCGGCATCGGTTGGGTCTCGGAGTTGATCGGCGTCGCAGGCGGACAGGACGTCTTTCCTGACCTGGCGCGGCAGGCGGCGGCGAAGGACAGGATCGTGTCGCCCGACGCGGTGGTCGCGGCCGCACCGGAGGTGATCCTCGCCTCCTGGTGCGGGAAGAAGGTGGTGCCGAGCCGCATCGCGGCCCGTCCGGGCTGGTCGGCCATTCCGGCGGTGGCGCGCGGGCGGATCACCGAAGTCAAGTCGCCGCTGATCCTGCAGCCTGGACCGGCGGCACTGACCGACGGCCTCGACGCGATCCGCGCCGCGCTGCGTCCCGCTGATCCTTCGCCCTGAAGATGCAGGATACATGCGCTCAGGGTGCTGTTCAGAGAACCGAGCCACCTCTCGTCGACAGCGAAGCGCAAAGTCTCAGCTTGCGCGAACCGGCCTCCTCCGCGGCGGCGTATCGCCGGCCACGAAATAGGCTGCCTGGCTGCGCGGCAGGGGGGTCCGGCCGCGAATGTCGTCGGCGATCTTCTCCGCGATCATGATCGTCGGGGCGTTGAGGTTGCCCGTGACGATCTGCGGCATGATCGAGGCGTCGACCACGCGCAGACCCTCCAGCCCATGCACCCGGCCCCGGCCGTCGACCACCGCCATCGCATCCTCGCCCATCTTGCAGGAACAGGAAGGGTGGTAGGCGGTCTCGGCATGGGCGCGCACGAAGGCGTCGAGCTCCGCGTCGGAACGTAGCGCCGCGCCTGGGCTGATCTCGCGCCCGCGGTACGGATCAAGGGCCGGCTGGGCCATGATCTCGCGGGTGATCCGAATCGCAACGCGGAACTCGCGCCAGTCCTGGTCGGCCGACATGTAGTTGAACAGGATGCTCGGATGGGCGTGCGGGTCCCGCGAAGTGAGCCGGATCCGACCCCGGCTCGGTGAGCGCATCGAGCCGACATGGGCCTGAAAGCTGTGCGATTTCACCGCGTGGCTGCCGTTGTAGCTGATCGCCAGCGGTAGGAAGTGATATTGCAAGTTCGGCCAGGCGAATTCGGAGTCGGAGCGGATGAAGCCGCCCGCTTCGAACTGGTTGCTTGCGCCGATCCCCGTCCCCGCGAACAGCCATCGCGCGCCGATGGCGGGCTGGTTCCAGGGCTTGAGGGCGGGTGCCAGGGAGACGGGCTGCCGGCACTCGTATTGCACGTACATCTCAAGATGGTCCTGCAGGTTCTCGCCGACGCCGGGCAGGTCGAGAACGAGGGGGACGTCGAGATTGCGCAGGAGATTGGCAGGCCCGACGCCGGAGCGCTGCAAGATCTGCGGCGAGGCGATCGCGCCGGAGCAGACCAGCACCTCGCGGCGTGCCCGCGCAAAGGACGGCTCCTTGTTCCCGCGCAGATAGACGACGCCGCTCGCGCGTTTGCCATTGAACAGGATGCGGTCGGTGAGTGCGTGGGTGACGATAGTGAGGTTGGGCCGCTCCCGCGCCTGGTCGAGGTAGCCCCGGGCGGTGCTTGACCGGCGTCCCTTCGCGGTGACGCTCCTGTCCATCGGACCGAAGCCTTCCTGCTGGTAGCCGTTGAGGTCCGCGGTGCGGGGGTAGCCCGCCTGCACGCCGGCCTCGATCATGGCCTCGAACAGAACGTTTCCGCCGGGCTTGGCCGCGGTGACGTAGAGCGGTCCGTCTCCGCCGTGATAGGTGTCCGGCCCAAGGTCGCGTGTCTCCGCCCTGCGGAAGTACGGCAGGCAATCGCCGTAGGACCAGTCCGCGAGGCTGGGCAATCGCGCCCAGCCGTCGTAGTCGAGGGGATTGCCGCGGATGTAGCACATGCCGTTGATCAGCGACGAGCCGCCGAGCCCCTTGCCCCGGCCGCACTCCATGCGCCGGTTGTTCATGTGAGGCTCCGGATCGGTGAGATACGCCCAGTTGTAGCGCCGCCCCTGGAGTGGATAGGCGAGCGCCGCTGGCATCTGGGTGCGAAAGTCGAAGCGGTAGTCGGGACCACCCGCCTCCAGGAGCAGGACGCTGACGTCCGCGTCCTCGGTCAACCGGGCGGCCAGCACGTTTCCGGCCGAGCCGGCACCGACGATGATGAAATCGTATTCCTGCGTCATGGTCGGATGGCCGGTGAGGTGGCACGGGAAGCCTCGCGCTCAGCATCAGGGGCGCGGAGTCCGACGGCTCGACCTGGATCGATGTACTGCGCGTGTGGCGCTCCAAGGTCTCGAAGCCAAGCTTCAGCGCCGCCGGCACGAGGATGCACTCTGGCTGACGCCAACACGATTAACTTGGTCGAATGATACTGCGCAGGGCGAAAGCTCTGAAGCGGGACAAGGGAGACGGGCGGTATTGGCCGCAAGCACCCTGACCGGGATGGTGGTCGGGACGTTGGATGCCCCTGGCCAGAACACTTGGACCCGCATAGCACGAGATCATCCTACCGCTTCTGCCCCTCCCCGCTCAATTGACCTGATCGGTATTTTGGACCGGGCCGAGTGCGAGGCTACTGCATGGCCGTTGCCAGGGGTAGCCGGAAGGCCGGATCCGGGAAGGTGACAGGCGCGGGCGGGCGATAGCCCAGGGACGAATGCGGCCGGACGCGGTTGCAGGTGTTCTGCCGTAACCCGATCACGGTCTGCGCGTCCCTCAACGCGTAGAAGATCTCCTGCTTCAGGCACTCGTCGCGCAGTTTGCCGTAGAAGCTCTCGCAAAACCCGTTCTCCCATGGAGAGCGCGGCGCGATGTACTGGATCTGCGGGCCGGTCTTGGCGAGCCATTTGCGTCGCGTCTTCGAGATCATCTCAGGGCCGGTGTCGCAGCGAACGTGCTCGGGGACGCCGTGCAGGCACATGGCGTCGGCCAACGCCTCGAGCACGCCGAGGCTGTTGATCCGCCGTGCCACTTTCAGAACCAGGCACGCCCGGCTGTGCTCGTCGATCAGCGTCAGGATGCGCAAGCTCCGGCCGTCGTGGGTCTGCCCCTGCACGAAGTCGAAGCTCCAGACGTGGTGCGGTGGAGCGGTCGCAGCCGCACGCACGAGCCGTCGTTCAGCCACCGGCGGCTACGTGGTCTCTGTCGGCTGGGGACCTTCAGCCCCTCGCGACGCCAAATGCGCTGAACCCGATCCTTGCCCACCTGCCAGCCGGCTGCCTGCAGCAGTGCGGTGACACGGCGGTAGCCGTAGCGTCCGTACTCGGACGCCAGGGCGACGATGGCACGGGTCGGCGCAGCCTCGTCGGCCGGCGGCGTGGGCACGTAACGCTGCGTGCCCCGGTGCTGGCCGACGATCCGGCAGGCGTGACGTTCCGAGAGGCCGTACTTCTCGGATGCCGTCCACCGCCTGCCGGCGTCGCTCGGGGGCTATGAGTTTCCCGAGGCGACGTCCGCCAGGACCTGCTTCTCCAGCGAGAGATCGGCCACGAGCCGCGGCAGCCGCGCGTTCTCGCGCTCCAAGTCCTTCATCTTCCTGGCCTGATCAACTTGGAGACCGCCGTACTCCTTGTGCTAGAGCATTTTCCGACGAAGTGGATGCCGGTTCGTCGCAGAAAATGCGGCAAGATCAAAGATCGAGAGCAGCACCCGATTGCAACGTGATCGGGTGCTGCTCTAGCGGTCATAGCTCTGCTCGGAGATCTCCGCCTCCGTGCAGGCCAGGGCCCAACTCTTGCCCTGTGCCGTCTGCACCTCAATCTGGCGCAGCTTGAGCATCACCTGCTCCGCGCTCGTCTTCTGACCTCGCCGCATGTCCGACTCCTTCGGTCCGGGCTGATCCTCTCAATCAGCCCGGACCGAAGCCAGCCGGTCAGGTCACTGGGGAGGCCGCCGCTGATCCGCACCACCCGCACCCGACCCTCGCCAGAAAACACAGTCAGGGTGGCAGGGACGGTGACCGATCGGCCGCGCGCAAGGGCGGTCACGACACCGCTCGCTCGACGAGCCACAGGATGAGCATCGCAACCAGCCCGGCGACCACCACCTGAACGATGAACTGTGTTCCCGCGCCCCATCCAAATTCTGCCTCCAGGTATCGCTTGACGGCGGTGCTGGCGAACCAGCCGAGACCGCCCGCAATGAACGTCACGAAACGGCTGCGGTACCACGGTCGAGGATCCTGCGGCTTGGCCATGGTCGGCGATGCGCCTCCTGGGTCTCGAAGCTAACTGCCGGTGCGACCGACCTGGCTGCTTCACGCGCTGTCGGGCGGGGTGGCGTAAGTCGCCAAGCTGGCGACTTACGCGAACGCTGCAGCTAATCGCATTGTTTGATCTGGATGTGCAAAGGTATGACAGGCTTGTCTTGAAATATAATCCCAAAAACATTGCTAACTCTGCTGCTTGCAGAGAAGCCCGGAGGAATAGGTTGAGGATTTAATCCAGCTACGGTTTCGGAGAGCTCGTCGTTGCTCAAGGTATTATGAGTGCAATACTTTGATTTATTCTCTGGCTTTCTAAGTGTGAGCTGTTTCAAGGATTTGAGCATAGAAGCCTCCCGAGGCAACATCATTGCCCTCCGAGAGAATGCAAGTCCAACACGCCACCCGATGTGCTCAGACGCACATGCGTCAGCCCCACTCCTAGCCCAACCTCCGCCCTAAGCTAAGGCTGCTCCAACCGTGCGAGTGGTTGTATAGCTGCTCGCACGCGTGAGACCGGCCCATCCGCATAGGCGCGGTTACGGAGCCGCTCTTTGGGCGATCTTGGCGATGTGCGCCCGGCGGCACCCGGTCGCCGCCTGGATCTGCGACCACGTCATTCGGCACGGCCGACCGAGGCCTGTAGCGTGCCCTGGAGCGGTTCCGGCGGGGATGGGCGAACCGGGATTGAGCAAAGCGGGATCGGTCCGTGCTGTGCCCGTAGCCATGCCGCAACCGCCAGGAGAGCGGCACGGTCGAGCCGATGCGCCAGCTCGTCCTCACGCTGCTGCCGGGCCCGGGCGCTCAGGCCGGCAAATCGCAGCAGCAGCTGCTGGGGCACGTCGTCGAGCAGCAGCCCCGGTGGAGCGATAGCGGCCGGCAACGGCTCGCCGAGTTCGCTCCGGCTGGCTGAGCTTGCTGAAGCCACGCTGCTGCGACACCGGGTCAAGAGGGAAGACGAACGCGGCGGTAAGCGCGCCGACCGGGCGCCTTAAAATTTGGTTAAAACTGAGACAAGGCGCCGCCGTGCTTAGTGAAGAAGCAGCATTATTATAGCGAAGCTTGCGCTCGCCGCGCCAATAAGGCCGACACTTGCCATTGTTTCCGCAATCACCGCCGCCCTCTCTTTTTTATTGAGGCTGGCCATATCGAGTGTTGAGTGATTTGGCAACTCGGATAGGCGGCTTAGGGCTTGCTCAGACCGCATCCATCTGAGGCCGGTAATTAAGTTGTGCACGCTGCAAATAGCGGCCGTAAGTGCCTCGGAATGTTAGCGGTCAAGCTGTCCGGAGCATGCGCGGACGTTGAAGTAAGCTGTGGAACTACCCTGGTCTGTGCGACAAACTCAGCACAGAAGCTTGCCCCGGTGTGTCACCGCGAGCACACTGGCACCATGTCTCGTAGCCCGCCCACGTCGCACTTCCAGCTCTGGTTACTCTGACCACGGCCAGACGGCGCCAGCGTTGTGACCGATCATGAGGAACTGGGCGCCGTCACCGAGGAGACGGCAGTCGCGGCGGCCGCGGACCGGGCTTGCGAACTGTTCTCGCAGTCTGACGCGGTCGTCATGCTGCTGGACGGAACGGGCAAGCTGATCTGGTCGCGGCGGTGCGGCATGCCTCGGCCGGGTGACCTCCTCGGCAAACGAGTGCAGGAGACCACAGGGGGCGCTGGGGAGCTGGTGCCCCAGGTCACGGCGATCATGGCGGGGCAGCTGAGCGGCGTCGCCTCGCTCCGACCCGCTTGGCGATCGTGGCAAGGTGAGCCCGATTGTACCCGGTCGCCGCCTGAACCTGAGACCACGTCATCCCGGCTGACAGCATCGCGGCGATCCCCGCGTTGCGCTCCGTGTCCTCCGCCCGGCCCCGGCAGAGGCCCTGCGCCTTCGCCCGTGCCTGTTGAAGGGTCACGCGGGCCCTGTTGAACCAGCTCCGGGCTGGTTCGCCAGGGGTATACCCTTCCTGAACCGATGCGGGCACGCCTGGTGCCGGGCCGCAGTCTCCGCAACGGCCCTATGACGGGGAACGATCGATACACTACACGATAAATATCTTTGATCTCGCCGACTATGAATTCGTGTTTCGGCCCTTGTTTATCTATCGATTTTCTTACAAATTTTCTAATATGGTCACGAATTCTCTCGCTTCTCTCTGATGAATTGTCAGTCGCGTCATGTGCTTCGGTCATGAACGGGTCGCGCATCGATCGGGTTCCCGGCGCCAGAGAGCCCGCATATTCAACAGAGAGCCCAGCCTCTTAGGCAGGGCGACATGTCGGTGTGACTACACAACCTATTCTGCCCTAATCCTGCTATATAGCGCAACGTTCCCAAAGTCATGTAGTCGTTACGGCCTATGCGTGATCGTGCAGTTGATTTCGAAAGTCTTCGTTGCGCGGATTAAGCTTACATAAACGAAGTATGCGGATTAACTTGCTGTCGGATACGTAGCCTGCCGGACGGAGCCGCGCACTCCCGTCCTCGCAGAAAAGGACCTAGTCATGCGGCACTTCTACTTCGACCTCGCCGACGGGGTCACTACCATCCGGGACGAGGAGGGGGTCGAGGCCACGAACCTGGATCAGGCCCTGGAGGCGGCCGAATCCGTGATCCGGGAGATGCGAGCCAATGGCGTGCTGGCGCACCTCGGAGACGGCTGGACCCTCTGCATCCGTGTGGAGGCCGAGACCGTCCTGGCTATCCTGCCCGTGGAGTAGCGGCTGATCGCACGGGGTGTGGCGCTCGACTTCGCGGCGATCCTGGTGGCGAGGCCGATGTAGGCCGGCACGCTCGGCAGGCCCCACTACACCTCGGGGGAGTATCGGGCCGTCATGCGGACCACTGGCCCGATCGCCGATCCCGCCGCCCTGGTCTGCGCGTGGAGCCGCGGCCTCGCCTCCCTCTCCCCCGGCCAGCCGCCCTGCCCCGGCTTCCGCCTGGACGACTGGGCCACCAGCCTGGAGAACTGCCGCCGCTTCGTCGACGAGTTCGGCGCCGAGGCGGCGCGGCTCGGCTGGGACGCGCTCACCCTGTTCTCGGTGCACCCGCAGGCCGGCATCGTCCGGGGCGACTGCTGCGGCGTGATGATGCCCTGCTCCTACCCGGTGTTCGAGCTGGCGGAGGCGTACCTGACGACACACCTCTGGACCTCG
Organism: Methylobacterium sp. CB376; assembly: GCF_029714205.1. Taxonomy (NCBI): domain Bacteria; kingdom Pseudomonadati; phylum Pseudomonadota; class Alphaproteobacteria; order Hyphomicrobiales; family Methylobacteriaceae; genus Methylobacterium; species Methylobacterium sp. CB376. Next base: position 5,173,331 of record NZ_CP121648.1, read on the forward strand.
CGGAAGGCCAAGCCCGGGCGCTGCCGCGGCGTGACCGTCTGGGAGTTCGGGAAGGCGGCCTAGCGGGATCACGAACTCCGCCGTAGCCTGCGCCGATCAGGGCGCCGATCTCACCCGTGCCGATCCGACCCGAGCACCGCGGCTTCGACCCGATCGACTGGCCCCAGCTCTCCGACGTGATCCGCTTCCGGTCCGCCGGAGGGCGCTGCGAGGGCTGCGGGCGGCCCCACCTGCAACGGGTCGCCTTCAGGGCGGGCGCTGGTTCGACGCCGCGACCGAGATGCGGCGCGACGGGCGAGGCCGCATCCTGCGCAGCCGCATGCTCCCGGAGGACCTGCTCCACACCGTCCGGTTCACCCGCGTGGTCCTGGCGACGGCGCACCTCAACCACGACACGGCCGACGGCGCGCCCGGCAACCTCGCCGCCTCCTGCCAGCGCTGGCACATGCTGCACGACCGGCCCGAGCACCAGCGGCGGCGCCGGTTCACCCTGTTCAGCCGCAAGGCGGCCGGCCATCTGTTCCATGGGCTCTACCCGGGTAGATGGGACACCATAGAATGAGCGTAGCAGGTGTCGTTGGCCCGATAGGCTCGGCATCCCTACTTTAAATGGCTGATGCGCAACGCACTCCAGGAGAACACGCTGCAAATCTGATTATAACAAATTTGTAGGCGAGCCATGTCCGTGCACTATCTACGGCCGTCGCCAAAGAAAGAGGCGCCTCAGTGGGCCGCTCTTGTTGCCGTTGCAGCCTTCGCGTATTTCGAGTTCGAGGTACTTAGGCCCACAGTGCAGAAAATGGGTCGGGAGGCTTATGTTGAAATCATGCACCTGTCAGAGGAAATGTTCTGCATGGGAACCGCGGCGAGCAGTGCTGCTTTCTGCGGTCACTAAAACGCAAGTTTCCGTCGGTGGGCGGTAGCATACAGGGCTGTACATCACCCTCATGTCCAAGGCCGTCACCGACGAGCGTGTGAACGCCGCAGTCTCCGGCTACCTCGACGATCCCACGCCGGGACTGCGCCTGATCGCCGAAGGCGTCGCCGTGGACCTCGCGGCGGTGATCCTTGCGAACATCCACGCCCGGGGGGCTGGTCCTGACGAACGCCCTTGAGGCGCAGCGACGGATGGCGGTGCGCGCGGCCATCCTACTGGCGCGGGCCGGTTGAGCGAGACAATCACGCCCTCGCTCCCGACCCTCATGGAGGGCGCTCTCACCCGAATGAGTGATGAAAGCTTGGCCTTTTGGGCATACACCAAGTCCAGCGCTCGCCACCCAAGGAAGCCGTGCGATGGATGCCAATCTCAGGACCGTTCTGTCCTTCGCCGCCGTGTACGCGGTCATCGCCATCGCCCTGCTCGCCGCACAGCCGATTGCTGGTGCAACTCAGACGGCGGATGCGGCCGGCAACTTCGAAGCACCTGTGAGCCGCTGGTTGCACGTCGTGATCGCCTCGGCCGAGTAGCGACGATCACGGTCCTTCCGGGGGGCCGGCTGATACGCGCACGCAATCCCCGCCGCGCCTGCGACGAGCAGGGCCGCGAGATACCACCGCCCACGATCGGCTGGCCCCGGTCCGAGGAGGGCGACCGCACGGCCTTCGTGCACTGCAACGCGACCGATTGCGGCCACGAGGCGACGATCAGCACGGACCGCTTCCCGGCCGACTTGCCCTTTCTCGACATCGCCCTGCGGGTGCGCTGCTCGGCCTGCGGCGCGAAGCCGGTCGGCGTGGTGCGCGACATGCTGGGCGTCTACGCCCGGCTGCACGCGAAATACAGCTGGGGCATGCGTGTCCGGCCCGCTACCGGCGAGTTATCGCGTCGTAGGGTGGGACGTGCCGTGGCCGGATGAGGGCGGCCGCACCGCTTAAGGGGGACACGGACGCTGCCCTTCTCGTATTCAGGCGAGAACTACCTCAAGCTCAACTCGCTCGCCCGAGTGTCCAAGAAAGCGGTGATGTTCTTGATCCGGTTCAACGCCTCCTGCTGTGTGCAGGTGTTCACGTCCGACCCGTAGAACAGGAGTCCGTACCGCCTCCGTATGGCACAGTCAGTCTGGGTTAACAGTATGAACGCGGCCATCAGCACGATCGCTATCCAAATCGGCCGCCTCGCTGTCAGATGAAGCATGCCGATCGGCATAACCAGAACTGATCTTAATTCGGCACCCTTCTTAGGTCTTCGCTGGCGTGCGGAAAAGGCATCCTGATTTGCCTCACGGTTGGCAAGTAGCCTTTCCAGGCGCAGCACTGCACGATTTCGTATGCGCAGCATAGGGAGCGTCCTTCTCTCCCGTAGCATAAAACGCGACCACCTCTTAAATGCGGCTGTACTTGCGCGTAAAACTGCGACGTTTTATTTTGCATTAAGTTCGATTTAAGTTCACCAAATGGCCGCGGGCATCTTGCCGGCGCCAACGGGGACCCAGATAGGCACAACATTAGGGATGCCGCTTCAGGCCCGCACATTGATCCAGGATAGAAAAGGCCCGCCGCTACCGGAGCTGAGCGGGCCGAAGATGTCCCCAACACGATTGAGAGCTTCTAACAGAACCAGGGTTGGCGCCTTAGCGGCCGCGCCGAGCTCACGGGTGTCCTGTTCGTGTTGCGCTCGGGCACGCCATGAGAAGTCTGCTATTGCAACTGTTTTGCTCAGTCTGTTCCTTTCGTCAGTTGCTGCGATATTTGGCCAAACATCTGCACAGGATCGCTCTGTCCTGCCGTAGAATTTGATGATATTCCTAAGATCCTCTTGAAGAACCCGCCCGCAATTCCATCAAGTTCTTCATCGGTCAAGAGCCCGATCTCCTCTGACGTTCTGATTTGCTTTGACGTTGAAGCGCGGTCCTGTTGGCACGTGTTCATGGGGCATCTCCCTCGCGGGTTGGCTGCCTCTCCGGCTGGGCTCCGCCGTGGTGTTGAGGACAGCCTGAAGCCCGCCAACCAGAAATCTGTGCGCGGCTGCACAGAGCCGGTTCCGGGGGCACGTGGCTCTACCACCGCCCGCAAATTGTCAGAGACGAGGGGCTTGGCTCTGCCCCTCGAACGCGCCAGCCTAGTTTGGTTAAAACCTAAGGAGCATCGTGCACCCGCACACCCGGGGCGATCAAGCGCCATCGCCTTCGAGCCGAACCCGAAACTCGTTCGGCTTGGCCGCGGGAGGGCCGCTACAGGTGGGAGGCCGACGCAGAACGATGCATGATCGTCCGATCGCGTCGGTCACGAGGGCCACACCGTCGATGAGCCTGCGGTCCCAGTACGAGCAAGCCGTGCGCGACTTGCGCGAGCACGCGGCTGAGATGCGCCGCCGCGGCGCCTCCGCCGAGGCCATCGCGCGGGCGATGCACGCGGAGCGCAGGCGACTGGCCTCCCTGTTCAAGGAGCAGACCCCCGAGCCGCACCGGACCCGCATCTACGAGCGCACGGTGAGGGTCTACGGGAACGAGATCGGCCCCTCGATCGAGTCCCTGCGCGCGATGGGCAAGTCGTGGGAGGCGATCATCGAGAGCGCGACGCGTCCGGGGCCGCCCGTCGAGTGAGGACCCGAACAGGCGAACGCAGGGTAGGGCGAGGTTGACGACCAAGCTCGGGCCTCGCAGAGCACCACTCGAAGGCCCATTTTCGGGCAGCCCGCGCCGGAAGCGCGCGGCGGACCAGCCGCTGCTCCCGATCCGGGTGTGCAGTGTCCAGACGGGCGCCGCCTTGATCGAGATGTCGACCTGCCTGCGCTGGGTGATCGAGACGTCCTTGAACAGGTCGTCCATCGCGGCGCGGGCGCGCGTCCCGGTCGGGACCCGACCATGGTGATGGGCAGGTGGCCATTGCCGCCGGCCGAGGCCCCCGCGCCGTCGAAGCGCCGGCCCCCCATGTCGTCGCCGATCCGGCGCGCCGCGGGTCGGCCCGGCGGCGGGTCGTTGACAACCTCGCCGTCGCGCAGGCGCGAGTAGCCGCCCGACCTGGACTTGAACTGCGCGATCCCGAACGCCCCCGAGCGCGAGTTCGCCGAGGTGGGGCCGCCGCGGGCCTCCACGGCCGAACAGCGCGCCACCAGGGCCTTCGCGCCCAGCGCCGAGGCGCCGCCCTTCGCCAGCACGTCGACCGCGTGTTGCTGCTGCTTCGCCGTCCACCAGCCCCCGGCGCACGGAACGCCGCCGACCTTCTCGACGGCCTGACCGACCTCGGTCCAGTCCTTCTTGAACGACTTGACGCTGTCGTCCTTGGCGACGCGGGTCAGTGCCCCCCTGAAGCTTCGCGAGCGGCGCCGAGACCTGGTCGTCAACGCCGTTCCGAAATCGCTGGCTCCCGCCAGTCATCTACATAACCTTAGATTGCAAGTTTTGGCCAGATTAGGTTGCGTTTGTGTGCTTGCGAATCGGCCTGATCTTACCTTGAATTTTCTGCGAGTTAGTCGCACGATAAGCTGCCGACCGAAGAGGAGGGCTGAGATGAGTGCCGGTCAAGCTAATGCGCTGGCAGGTAGCGCAGACCTCATCGAGGTGACATCCGGGCTCGTAGCTGCGTACGTCGCCCACAACTCTGTCGCGCCTTCCCAGGTGCCCACACTCCTTAGTCAGGTGCACGCGGCGCTGGTTGGTCTGCACAGGCCGCCCGCGCAGGAACTTGCCAAGCCGGTTCCGCCGGTCCCGATTAAGAAGACGGTGACGCCGGACGCGATCATCAGCCTGGAAGACGGCAGGCCCTACAAGTCGCTCAAGCGCCACCTCTCCAGCCGCGGCATCACCCCCGACCAGTACCGCCAGAAATGGGGCCTGCCGCCCGACTACCCGATGGTGGCGGCGAACTACGCCGCGCAGCGCTCCGAGCTTGCCAAGAGCATCGGCCTCGGCCAGTCCCGCCGCGCCGCGGGCCAGAAGGGCAAGTAGGCGGGACCCGCCCGATCGTCAGTGGGGTCGCGGCCCGCCTCGGGGCCCGTCGCCACGACCTCCGTCCGCGACAGGTCCTTCCGGCGCGGGGACTGCCGGCTCGCGGGCGTGTGCGAGACCCTCTGGTCCGGAACGCCCTGCGCGAGGCCGCCCACCGCGGCTTGGTGCCTATCGAGGAGCGCGCGATCAGCGGCTGGCGGAACGACACGAACGTGGTGCGCCTGGTCTCGGAGGAGTGGCGCTCCTGGCTGCGCCTCGCCAGAGGCCGGCAGGTGCCCGCCCCGATGCTCCGTTGGCCCGTCGACCAGGGCGCCCGTAGGCCGGCCACCTCGCCCGCGGGCGCGAGCAGACCGGGCTCTCTCGCGAGGCCGCCGTCCAACGCGTCACCTTGCTGAAGAGGCTGGCGCTCGCTGGCGCCGGCGCCACCGATCTGCCGGTCATTCCGCGCTACACGATCCACTGAGGCCCAGACGCACGAACGCCCGCCGGAGGGTTAGGACCTGTCCGGGCGTCGGGTCACAGGGACTCGTGATGACTACAGCCACCTAACGACCACGGCTGGCGCCTTGTTCCGGCTCGGCAAGCTCATCTTCAACGATGATTTGTTTATCTACGTCAGGCGCGTGTATCGGCCCTCGCGCGCGTCAGGGCGGCCCATTCGCATAAGATCAAGTACGGGACGCGTTATGGCGCCTGCGGACAGTTTCCGGAAGCATTCGAGCGCGCCATGAACCGGTCGCCAGTCGAGGGCCAGTTGATCGGCCCTCGGCAGGGCCTCGCGGGCTGGCGTCTCGACCGTGCTAGACTAGGTGCGCCTGCGCCGGATCCCATCCCCGGCGACGGGCAGCGGGTCGGGTTTCGGCCGTCCGGATTCGGCCTTCCGGCTACCCATGGCAACGGCCATGCAGCAGCCTCGCACTCGGCCCGGTCCAAAATACCGATCGGGTCAACCCGAGCATCACGCCCATGAGCGTCTTGAGCGAGTGCGGCCACGCCTCGGCGTCTCCAAGCGGTGTGGCCGCCCAGGGATGCTGACGCATGAGCGCGCCCATCATATCGCCACCTTGGAGGAAGGCCGGGGTTGCCGCTGCTGGCCTCGCCTGCTCACTGGTCGTCACTGAGTAGGCCGCTTCGACGTGCACGTCCCTGTCATTCTGCTGACCGAGGCAGCGGAGAGCGGCGCGAATCACCTCACCGGCGGTCCGGTACTGCCCGCTCGCGACCTTTTCCGCGATGAAGGTGTTCAGTTCAGTGGTGAGCGACGCAGTGATGGCTGCTTTGGCGGGCATCTTACCAGGGGGTTATGAAGCTTTCTCACCCGGTCAGCTGGCGTCGCCTCACCCGAAACCCTGGTGGCAGTGATCCACGCGAGTGTGGCTGACGACCAATCGCCACGGGCGTTCTGGCGGTTTCGCCCGACCATTGCTGGACGCAAGTTGGCGTCGTTAACCGCTCCTATGCCGCGACAATGCCCCGGACTCCTCGCCGTCCGCTGCACGTCAACGCCTTCTCTCAGGCTCCGCAGCATCGTGCCCGGTGACATGGCTGGTTGAGAGCCAGCCAGCGCCCCCACGCGTCACTCATTAGCGGGAAGGACGGCTGTAAGGCAGCGTTGGGCGCGAGCGCCGACAGCGCTGCGCCAAGTCCGCCCACCGCACGTGCCAAGCTGGAACGCGCGAATCGGGATGGAGTTGGGCTGACAGCGGCCGGGGGGCACCCGGCCACATGTGAGCCCCTGACCCTGAGCCGTGAATGGCGGCGCTTGGGGCAGGAGGAGAAAAATGCGAGAGGAGACGCGCATGAGCGACTACGATCGCTGGCGCAACGAGCGCGACCGCTCACGTGAGATGGGCGACCGAGATCGGGACCGTTTCTCCAGCCGCAGCGACCGCGGTTACGGTGAAGACCGCTACTACGGTCGCGATGATCGTGACTACGGCCAAGGCCGGCACGGCCGCGACGATGACGATTGGCGTCGGCGCGAACGCGAGCCCGGTGCGATGGATGTCGCGTTCGGGCGCGGGATGGGCAGCAACTACGAAGGCCGCGACATGTCCGGCCGCGGCCAAGATCGCTCCCGGTACACTGGCGGGGACAACGACTACTACGGCGGCTTCTACGGCGCGGATCAGGGCTATGGCCGTGGCCGGTCCGATCGCCCGAGCCAGGGCGGCTACGGCCGTGGTGATTACGGCGCACGCGACTACGGACGTGGCGGCTCTCGTGATTACACCCGCTCGTATGATGATCGCGATGTGACCGGCTATCGTGGGGAGCGTGGCTTCCTTGATCGAGCCGGGGACGAGATCTCGTCGTGGTTCGGAGACGACGAGGCAGCCCGTCGTCGGGAGCGTGATGCCGCACAGGGCGACCAAGGTGCCCAGCATCACGGAGGCCGGGGTCCTCGCAACTACCAGCGATCAGACGAGCGCATCTGTGATGACGTGAATGACCGCTTGACTGATGATCGACAGGTAGATGCGACCGAAATCGAGGTCACGGTTCAAGGCCGCGAGGTCACGCTGAACGGAACGGTCAACAACCGTTACGACAAACGTCGAGCCGAGGACATAGCCGAGTCCGTGTCAGGCGTCACTCACGTGCAAAACAACCTTCGCGTCCGGCAGAGTTCATCAATGAACACCGGTGGGCTTGGCGGTGAACGAGCCACCTCTAGCACCGGGCAGCCCTCCACGGCAGGGACAAGCAGCAGCAACTTCAGCGGCGTTGGGATGGGCCGACAAGAGAAAATTGGCACGTAGCATCACACTGGAATGCGGCGGCCCTATTCGGAGCCGCCGCTTCTGGCAGTGAGGGTTGAATCTCGATCCAAAACGCGATGCCGGATCGCGCTGACGCCGCGCGATCGTGGCCAGATCACGACCGCACGGAAGCCCGAGGCGTGCTCACTTGTCGCTGTTCCAGATATCGGTCGAGAGCTTCCAGTCGTTCCCGACCTTGCGCCAGACCACGACGTACTTGCCGGACGCGTCCTGCGCTGACTGATCCTTCAATTTAAGCACGAAACGGCCGACTTCACGCGCGGCCTCACCGCCCAGCGGCTGAACGTCTAGCGTCGTGAGTTTGATGTCGGTGATGACCTTCCCCGCCTCCGTCCAGAACTTCTGGACTTCTGCGCGACCATGTACGAGTGGGCTGCCAGATGGGAGCACGTAGGCGTCCTCAGTGTACATGTTCGCTACTGCTGAGAAATTCCCGCTCCGAAACGCGCTCTCAAATTCCGCGTTCAGCTTATCGATAGCTGCCTTATCCTGTGCCAGTGCATGTCCCGCAAGCAGGAAGAGCGCTGTGGCGAGAGTTGGTGCGCGCATGGGAGCCTCCTCGATCTCGGTTCTACATCGAGACTAAACCGGGAAAGCTGAGCAGCATAGCGGACGCGACCCTCAGTGTACTGGCTCGGTGACGCGGGAACGTCTCGACATGACGACATCGGGTACCGACTCGCACTTAGAGCATTTTCCGACGCAGTGGATGCCGGTTCGTCGCAGAAAATGCGGCAAGATCAAAGATCGAGAGCAGCACCCGATTGCAACGTGATCGGGTGCTCTGCGACGGCGGCGGGCTCGACATTGCCGTGCTCGGGATGGCGGAGGCGGACGCGGCCGGGAACGTCAATGTCAGCCGCTTCGGCCCGAAGCTCGCGGGGGCCGGCGGCTTCATCAACATCAGCCGGAACGCCCGCAAGGTCGTTTTCGCCGGCACCTTCACGGCCGGCGGCCTCGGTGTGAGGATCGAGAGCGGTCAGCTCCGGATCGTCCAGGAGGGGCGGGCCAGGAAGTTCCACGAGCACGTCGAGCAGATCACCTTCTCGGGCCGGGTCGCGGCGGACAAGACGGTCCTGTACGTCACCGAGCGCTGCGTCTTTCGACTACGCCAGGACGGCCTGGAACTGATCGAGGTTGCGCCGGGGGTCGATGTCGAGCGGGAGACCCTCGCCCACATGAACTTCCGGCCGATGATCAAGGGTGCGCGCACGATGGATCCGCGCATCGTTGCCGCGCAGGCGATGGGGCTGCGGGAGCGGATGCGCGATCTCAACCTCGCTGACCGGCTCGCCGATGACCCTGACCGCAACGTCCTGTTCCTGAACCTCGAAGGACTGCACGTCCGTCGGATCGAGGATGTCGCGATGATCCAGGAGGCCGTGGCGGCGCGCTGCCGGGAAGTCGGCCGGCGCATGGCCGTGGTCGTCAACTACGATGCCTTCCAGCTTGATCGCGAGGTGGCGGACGCCTACGCCGAGATGGTTCGCGCGCTGGAGCAGACCTACTCCACCCGCGTTTCCCGCTCCACGACGAGCGCGTTCATGCGCGTGAAGCTCGGACACGTCCTCACCCGCACCGTGCGGCCGCACATCTTCGAGAGCAGGGCCGAGGCGCAGGCGTTCCGCGACAGCGTCCGGGAGCCATGACCGCGCACCTCGCGTCCCGTGGGTGCGCGCTGCACGGGGTGTCGCGCTCCCCGCCTGTCGCTTTCGCGCTGTCGGGAAACCGCCAGCCAGCGTTATCCCTTTTTAGGGCAAAGCCGAGCGAACCGGCCGGCCAGGGAGAAATGCTCATGAAGACAGTATCGGCGCAGACCAGCCGATCCTCAGGTCTCCAATCGATCGAGGGAAGAGCCGCTGCCACAGGAGCCCTCGCGCGGCTCGGCATTCGCTTCACCGCCTGGGCCGAGCGCTGGTTCCCGGACGCCTTCATCTTCGTGGCGATCGCGGTGGTCCTCGTGGCGCTCGGCGCCCTGGCGAACGGGGCGCCGGCCGCGGCGGTCGCCAAGACCTTCGGGGACGGCTTCTGGAGCCTCATTCCGTTCACGATGCAGATGGCCTTCGTGACGATCGGCGGCTACGTCGTCGCCACCTCGCCGCCGGTTCAGTTCTTGATCGACCGCCTCGCCCGGATCCCGCGCACCGGGCGTGGGGCGGTGGGCCTCGTGGCCGCCGCCACCATGCTGTCGTCCTTCCTCAGCTGGGGCCTCAGCCTCATCTTCGGCGGCCTTCTCGCGCGGGCGCTGGCCCGCCGGACGGAGTTGAACATGGACTACCGGGCTGCCGGGGCCGCGGCCTATCTCGGTCTGGGTGCGACCTGGGCGATGGGCCTGAGTTCCTCGGCCGCCCAGCTCCAGGCCAATCCGAAGAGCCTGCCGCCGAACGTGCTGCCGATCACCGGCGTGATCCCGTTCAGCGAGACGATCTTTCTGTGGCAGTCGATGCTGATCGCGCTGGTCCTGTTCTTGGTCTCGGTGGCGATCGCCTACGCGTCGGCCCCGGCAGCCGTCAGCGCCGTCACCGCGCAGGATCTCGGCGTGGACGTTTCGGCCAAGGAGGAAAAGCTCGATCCGCCCGCGCAGCCCGGCGAGAAGCTGGAGCATTGGCCGCTCCTGAACATCCTGCTCGTCATCATTGCCGGCGGCTGGATCTGGCAGGAATTCGCGCGGCAATCGTGGATCGTCGCGATCTCGAACCTCAACACCTACAATCTGCTGTTCCTGACCCTGGGCCTGCTGCTGCACTGGCGCCCGAAGCGGTTTCTGGTCGCCGTCGCGAAATCGGTGCCGGCGACGGCCGGAGTCCTGATCCAGTTCCCGCTTTATGCCTCGATCAGCGCGATCCTCACGGGTGCCAAGAACGCGTCGGGCGACACGCTGTCGGAGGTGATCAGCCACGCCTTCGTCAGCTTCAACACGGCTGGCAGTTACCCGCTCTCGATGGGCGTCTACTCGGCGGTGCTCGGCTTCTTTGTGCCCTCCGGCGGCGGCAAGTGGCTGCTCGAGGCGCCCTACGTCATGCAGGCGGCGAACGAGTTGAAGGTGCATCTGGGCTGGGCCGTGATGATCTACAACGCGGCCGAGGCCCTGCCGAACCTGATCAATCCGTTCTGGATGCTGCCGCTGCTCGGCATCCTTGGCCTCAAGGCGCGCGACATCGTGGGGTTCAGCTTCCTGCAGCTGCTCGTCCACTTGCCGGTGGTGCTCTTCCTGTTATGGGCGCTCGCCTTCACGCTGACCTACCACCCGCCCGTCATGCCCTGAGGACGGATATCTCGGGGACGGCGCTCTCGTGGCGAGCAGCGGCCGTCCTCGTCTCAGGCGTGGCCTCCAGGCTGATCGTGGCTTGTGCGAAAGGGTGGCTGAGCGATCTTCAGGCCGTTGAGAAGTCTGCTATCGGGTGGCGAGCGGCCCCTCAAGCGGCCCTGACCGAAGGTCCGGAGATGGCGCATAGCCGAACAAGGCGAACGCGGACTCCTGGCCGGTTGCCGCTCACCGCCTCCGTTCGTGGCCTCATACGACATCCGGTTGATTGCGCCGCCATCTCCCCTTTCGGCCATGCGGACGTCGGCTTCGCTCAGGCGCCGCGCGGGCTTGGGATACGACATCCGACGGATTGCTTCGCAATGCGGATGTCGGCTTCGCTCAGGCGCCGCGCGGGCTTGGGATACGCGATCCGCTTTGATCAAGCGGATCCCGGATCAGAGAGCCAGATGCGATATGCCGCAGATTTATTCAGACGCCTTGCGGTCCTGCGGCGTGTCCGAGGGGCACCCTCGTGGGCCAGGCCGGCCCAGCGCCGCCACAGTGCTGCTCACGGGCGGCATTCTGGTGGCCGCCTACGCGGCGTGGCTCAAGCACGAGAGGGCAGCCCTGTTGCGCGGAACCGACAACCCGCAATTCCAGAGATCAATCTCGCGCGGCAACCCGACCGCCAGTTGGCACTACCTCATCGATGAGAGGTGCGCCGGCAGCAAGGCGCGGCAGCAGGCTCCGGTGCCCCTCTGGGCCGCGGGCGTTCCGCTCACGAGCGCGGAGGCTGACAGGATGTGGGGTGGGCCACTCGTTTAGGCGCGGCAAATTGGACCGATTCGCCTTCTACAGAACGGGTCCGAGCTGTTACCCGCAGCGTTACCCGGCTTCGATCCAGGAGAGCGGACTTTTGAGCTAAGTGTCTGGTGCCGCTGGGGAGGATTGAACTCCCGACCTCGTCATTACCAATGACGCGCTCTACCACTGAGCTACAACGGCAAACCCCGGTTCGGCCCCGGTCCGGGAGGCCCGAGAGCCCCGCCGCGGCGGTTGCGCCGAACACGGGTGGGGCTTTAGCGGATCGACGCGGCCAATGCAATCGCCGCGTCGCAGCAATCGGCCGAAACCCCGGCACCACCCTGGCCTGAGCCTTGCAACCTTCTCCCTGCGAAGCGGGCGCGGCGCGGGGGAGAGCGCATGGACATCGAACTCGTCGGCCTGACCAAGCGGTACGGCGCCACGCTGGCGGTGGACGCCATCGACCTGAAGATCCGCTCCGGCTCCTATTGCTGCCTGCTCGGCCCCTCCGGCTGCGGCAAGACCACGACGCTGCGCATGATCGCCGGCCACGAGACCGTGACGCGCGGCGACGTCGTGATCGGGCCGCGGGCGGTCGGCGACCTGCCGCCGGCCCGGCGCGGCACCGCCATGATGTTCCAGAGCTACGCGCTCTTCCCCCACCTCACCTGCCGGGACAACGTCGCCTTCGGGCTGCGCATGCGCGGGGTGCCGAGGGCCGAGCGCCACCGCCGCGCCGAGGCGATGCTGCGCCTCGTCCAGATGGAGGCGCTCGCCGGGCGCCTGCCGGCCCAGCTCTCCGGCGGCCAGCAGCAGCGGGTGGCGCTGGCCCGCGCCCTCGTCACCGGCCCCAAGGTGCTGCTCCTCGACGAGCCGCTCTCGGCCCTCGACCCATTCCTGCGCGTGCGGATGCGGGCCGAGCTCAAGCGGATCCAGGCCGAGCTGGGCATCACCTTCGTGCACGTCACCCACAGCCAGGAGGAGGCGATGGCGCTCTCCGACCTCGTCGTGGTGATGAATGGCGGCCGCATCGAGCAGGCCGCCGACCCGCGCACCGTGTTCGAGCGGCCCGCCACCGCCTTCGTCGCCCGCTTCATCGGCGGGCACAACGTGATCGCCCTGCCCGACCGGCGCATCGCGGTGCGCGCCGACCGGATGCGGCTCGGCCCGGAGGCCGGCCCGGACGCCGTCCCGGCCCGCGTCGTCGCGGTCGAGTACCAGGGCAGCACCGTCCATCTCGGCCTGGAGGCGGAGAGCCTCGCCACGGAGGCCGGGACGCCGCTCACCGCCATCCTCAGCGACCGCGCCTTCGCCCGCCTCCCCCTCGCGCCCGGGGACGAGGTCCGGCTCGGCTGGTCGGCCGAGGAAGCCCACCGCCTCGACGCCTGACACGTCGCATACAGGGGAGACACGGATGACCGACTCGACGAAGCAGACGGGCCTGACCCGGCGCGGCCTCCTCGCGGGCGCGGCCGCCGGCGCCGCCGCGGGCAGCGGCGCCGTCACGGGCTTTCCCTCCATCATCGCGGCCGAGCCCGTGACCCTGCGCTATCTCGGCACCGCCGTGAACCAGAGCGCCGACATCGCCCGCAAGGTGAAGGAGGATCTCGGCATCACCATCGAGTACATACCGGTCGTCACCGACGAGGTATCGAAGCGGGTCGTCACTCAGCCGAACTCCTTCGACATCGTCGATTCCGAGTATTTCAGCCTCAGGAAGCTGATCCCGTCCGGCAACCTGGTCGGCATGGACGCCCGCCGGATCAAGTACGCCGACAAGATCACCACCGTGTTCACCAAGGGCGAGCTGAACGGCAAGGCGATCGGCGACCAAGGCACCGCGCCCAAGAAGGTGTTCTACCTCGAAGGCCAGACCGCGACGAAGTTCGCCGGCGCGCCGACCGAGTGGATCACCCTGATCCCGACCACCTACAACGCCGACACGCTCGGCATCCGGCCCGACCTGATCAAGCGGCCGATCTCGAGCTGGAAGGAGCTGCTCAACCCCGAATTCAAGGGCAAGGCCTCGATCCTCAACATCCCGTCGATCGGGATCATGGACGCCGCCATGGTGGTCGAGGCGATGGGCGAATACACCTATCCCGACAAGGGCAACATGACCAAGGCCGAGATCGACCGCACCATGAAGGTGCTGATCGAGGCCAAGCGGGCCGGGCAATTCCGGGCCTTCTGGCAGGATTTCAACGAATCCGTGAACCTGATGGCCTCCGGCGAGACGGTGATCCAGTCGATGTGGTCCCCCGCCGTCACCAAGGTGCGCTCGCAGGGCGTGTCCTGCACCTACCAGCCGCTGAAGGAGGGCTACCGGGCCTGGGCCGCCGGTTTCGGACTCCCCAAGACCCTGACCGGCCGGAAGCTCGACGCAGCCTACGATTTCATCAACTGGTTCCTGTCGGGCTGGGCCGGCGCCTACCTCAACCGCCAGGGCTACTACTCGGCCGTGCTGGAGACCGCCAAGGCCGAGATGGAGCCCTACGAGTGGGCCTACTGGATGGAGGGCAAGCCGGCCGAGAAGGACATCAAGGCCCCGGACGGCACCGTGCTGGAGAAGGCCGGCGCCCTGCGCGACGGCGGCTCCTTCGCCGAGCGCATGGGCGCGGTGGCGTGCTGGAACTCGGTCATGGACGAGAACACCTACATGGTCCGCAAGTGGAACGAGTTCATCGCCGCATGAACCCGGCGGCAGAGCGCGCGATCCCCCTGCCCGAGGTGGCTGCGGCGCCCGCCGCCGCGGCGCCCGGGCTCGCCGAGGAGGGGCGGCGCCAGCGCCGCCTCGCCACCCTGCAGGCCGCCCCCCTGGCGCTGGTCTTCCTGGTCTTCTTCGTGGTGCCGCTGGCGCTCACCTTGATCGTCAGCTTCTGGGAATACAACGAGTACGAGATCATCCCGGCCTTCACGCTGCAGAACTACGCGGACGTGTTCGACGGCTGCTTCTCCGGCGGCGACCTCTGCACCACCTTCCGGACCTACCTCTCGACCCTGAAGTTCTGCCTGCTCGCCTGGGCCTTCACCCTGGCGATCGGCTTCACGGTGGCCTACTTCGTCGCCTTCCACGTCCGCACCAGCGCCATGCAGACGGTGCTGTTCCTGATCTGCACCATCCCGTTCTGGACCTCGAACGTGATCCGGATGATCGCCTGGATCCCGCTGCTCGGCCGCAACGGCCTCGTCAACGACGCCCTGATGGGCCTCGGCCTCACCGCCAAGCCCCTGGAGGGGCTGCTCTACTCCGACTTCGCGGTCGTGCTCGCCTTCATCCACCTCGACACGGTCTTCATGATCGTGCCGATCTTCAACTCGATGATGCGCATCGACCGCGCGCTCATCGAGGCGGCGCGGGACGCCGGGGCGGGCGCGTGGCAGATCCTCTGGACCGTGATCGTCCCGCTGGCGAAGCCCGGCATCGCGATCGGGTCGATCTTCGTGCTAACCCTGGTGATGGGCGACTTCGTCACCGTCGGGGTCATGGGCGGCCAGCAGATCGCCTCGGTCGGCAAGGTCATCCAGGTGCAGATGGCCTACCTGCAATTCCCGGCCGCGGCGGCCAACGCGGTCGTCCTGCTCGGCGCCGTCATCCTGATGATCGTCGGGCTCACGCGCCTGATCGACCTGCGGCGGGAGCTCTGACCATGGTCCGCGACGGTCCGCGCCCCCTCTCCTTCTACCTGCTGGCCGGGTTCTTCGGCCTGTTCGTGCTGTTCCTCTACGGGCCGACCCTGACGATCCTGGTCCTGAGCTTCCAGGGCCCGCAGGGCGGCCTCACCTTCCCGCTGAGCGGGGTCTCGACCCACTGGTTCGCGCGGCTCTGGGCGGGGCTCGGCGTCGTCGACATCTGGGCGGCCTTCCGGCGCTCGCTGGCCCTCGGCGTCGCGGTGATGGGCCTCACGGTGGCCATCGCCTTCTTCGCCGGCCTCGCCTTCCGCAAGGGGTTCCGCGGCCAGGGCCCGCTGTTCTACACGGCGGTGGCGAGCCTGATCGTGCCCTCGATCGTGGTCTCGCTGGGGATCGGCCTCGAGTTCCGCCTCGCCGACGAGGCGATCAAGGCGCTCGCCGCCGCGACCGGCTGGGCCGCGCTGCAGGAGCACGGCACGATCATGGGCCTGTTCACCTCGGCGCTCGGCGCGCACCTGACCTGGACCCTGCCCTTCGGGCTCCTGATCATGTTCGCGGTGTTCAACCGCTTCGACCCGGCCTACGAGGAGGCGGCGCGGGATCTCGGCGCGAGCGGGCCGCGCACCCTCCTCCACGTCGTGGTTCCGATCATCCTACCCTCGCTCGTCGGCGTCGCCCTGTTCGGCTTCACCCTGTCCTGGGACGAGCTGGCGCGCACCAGCCAGGCGATCGGCGGCCGCAACACCCTGCCGCTCGAACTCCAGGGCCTGACCACCACGGTGACGACGCCCGAGATCTACGCCCTCGGCACGGTCACGACCGGGGTCTCCCTGGCGGTGATCGCGCTCGCCGCCTCGGCCTTCACCTGGCTCCAGCGCCGCCGCGCCCGCCGCAGCCTGCGGCCGGGCGCCTGAGCGCCGCCGATCCCGCCGCGGGAAGCCGAGGCTCGGGGCGACGCCGCCCGCGGGCTCCGGGCGGCCCGCTCAGCGATAGGACCGGCGGTGGCGATAGGGGCGGGCGTGGTGGTGGCGCCGCCCGGAGAGGCCCGTGCGGTAGGCCCTGCGTCCCGGATCGATGCCGAGCACGCCGTTGACGCCGCCCACGGCGCCGCCCACCGCCCCGCCGACGATCCCGCCGATCGGGCCGGCGACGCGGTCGCCCTCGGCGGCGCCGCGGCGGATCCCGCCGGGAATGCCCTGGGCCTCTGCGGCGCCCGCGAGCGCGCCGAGGACCAGGGCGGCCGAGAGGAGGGAGAGGACAGGCCTGATCATGTCGAAGCTCCGAGCGAGGTCGCGGCGGGGGCACGTCCCGCCTGCCCGGCGGGCGTCCCCTCACGGGAACAACGGCTGAGCTTCCGGAAAGTGCCGCGGCTGCCCGCGGGCGGGGCATCATCCGACATCCGGTTGATGGCTTCGCCATCTCCCATTTCGGCAATGCGGATGTCGGCGTCGCTCACGCGCCGCGCGGGCTTGTGATCCGCCGTCCGGACGATCACGTCCGGACGGCGGATCACTCGACCGCCCGCAGGCCCGGCCGGGGCGGATCCCCGGCCCCGTCGCGGGCGCGGCGAACGGTCGAGCGCGCGGCGTCGATCGCGATCGTGGCCGCCGTCATGGTGCGGACCTCCGTCGGGCGGCTGAGGGCGTAGCGGGCGATGTTGCCCGCGAGATCGTCGATCTCGGCCGCCATCCCGTCGAGGGCGGCCCGGTCGCTGCTGCGGCGCGCCTCCGAGCGGATCTGCAGCAGCCGGCGGGTCGCGACCTCGACCCGCTCGCGGCGCATGCGCATCAGTCGCTGGCGCAGCCACGCCCCGGCCGAACCGAGCCCGCCGCCGAGCAGCGCGACGAGGTAGATCCAGGTCTCGTAGCGCTCGATCAGGCTCTGCTGCTCGCGCTCGTAATAGTCGATGGCGCCCGGGTGGATCGGCAGGCGCGCGCTGGTCGCCTCCGCGTTGGTCTCGTAGCTGGGCGCCGCGACGGCGTTCGCGGCCGGCACCGTCTGGGCGAGCAGGCCGCGCAGCTCGAACAGGTGCTGGGTGACCTCCGCGGCGGCGGGTCGCGGCAGGCTGGCGCGGGCCATCAGCCGGTAGGAGGTGCCGACCGTCGCGAGGTCCTCCGCGGGCAGGCCCGGCGTGCCGGGGAAGAGGCCGGCCGGCACCGTGACGGCCTGCAGGCGCGGATCGCGCTCGGTGAGGGCCGCGCCGTCCTCGACCCCGATCAGCCGCGCCTTGCGGGCGCGCCCGGCCGCCTGGACGACGCGCAGGATGCGCTGGGCCGCCGCGGTCGTCGGGGTGGTGAGGAGGATCACCGCGTCGATGCGCTTCTCGGCCAGGAAGGCGGCGAGGTCCTGCTCCTGGACCGGCACCAGCCCGACGCTGCCCGGGGCCGGCATGCCGGGGGCCGGGTTCTCGACCGGGGCGAGGCCGGCATGCTCCAGCACCCGCCGGACCACGTCGCGGTCCGAGACCCGGTCGGCCAGGAGGCCGAGCCGCTTGCGGGCGAGGTCCGGGAGCGCCTTGATCGGGGAGGGCTCGGGCACCGCCACCATGACCGCCTGGCTGCGCAGCACCGCGAGGGTGAGGCCGTTGCCCGGCATCAGGATGTCGGGCCGCACCACCGCGAGGTCGGCCCGCCCCTCCTGCAGCGCCAGCGCGCTCTCCCGCACCCCGTCGAAGGGCAGGATAGTCAGCTGCAGGCCGCGGCGGTTCACGGCCAGCGCCTCGGCATAGGCGCGCAGCAGGGCCGGCTCGGTCCCGCCGCTCGGGGCGACCGCGACCGTCAGCACCGTCGCCCGGGTGAGCAGGCTCGCGAGGACGCCGCCGGCGGCGAGCAGCACCGCGACGATCAGGAAGAGCAGTTCCCGGCCGAAGCGAAGCCTGGGCATGGCACCTCGCCGATGGCCCCCTCGCGCGCCCTCAGGCGGCGGGGCGCTCCGCCGTGATCATGTAGTTCACCGCGGTGTCGCGGGCGGCCGACCAGCGTCCGCTCAGGGGATGGTAGACCACCCCGGTCGTGTCCGCGACCACGAGGCCACCGCTCTCCACCGCCCGGGCGAGCTCCTCGGGCGTGACGAACTTCTCCCAATCGTGGGTGCCGCGCGGCAGCCAGCCGAGCACGTACTCGGCGCCCACGATCGCCAGGGCGAAGGAGCGCATCGTGCGGTTGATGGTGGCGGCGAAGAACAGCCCCCCGGGGCGCACCGCCGCACAGGCCGTGCGCACGAAGGAGGCCATGTCGGCGACGTGCTCCACCACCTCCATCGCCACGACGAGGTCGAAGCGCTCGCCCGCCGCGACGACGGATTCGATGGTCTGGGGCCGGTAATCGACCGGCACGCCGGCCTCCTCGGCATGGGCCTTGGCCACCCGGATGTTGGTCGGCGCGGGGTCGAGCCCGGTGACGCGGGCGCCGAGCCGCGCCAGCGGCTCCGACAGCACGCCGCCGCCGCAGCCGATATCGACCAGGGTGAGGCCCGCCAGGGGCTCGGGGCCGAGCGGGTCGCGGCCGTGGTGCCGGCACGCCGCGTCGCGGATATAGGCGAGGCGCACCGGGTTGAAGCGGTGCAGCACCCGCATCGGCCCCGCCTCGTCCCACCACGTCGCGGCGATGCGCTCGAAGCGGGCGACTTCCCTGGCGTCGATCGAGGGTCCGGTCGGTGCGCTCATGCGCGGCAGGCTCCAGGCGGCATCCGCCTCGACCTAAGCATCATTCGCCGAAGGGGTCACCGGTTCGGCGGCGAAAAATGATGCGGGCACAAGCGACCAAGCAGAATGGCCCGATGCCGTTCTGCTCAGCGCATCGGGGGCCGCGCACCAACGGCGCCGCGCGGCCCCGGCCCGGCTCAGTGCCCGGACCGGCCCAGGAAGGCCGCGCGGGCCGCCACGGCCGTGTGGGTGAAGTCGGTGAACACCCCGTCGACCCCGAGCCGGTAGAAGGCGAGGTACTCCGCCGCCGGGTCGCCGCCGAAATCCGCCGCCAGGTACTTGGCCTCGTTGCGGAAGGTGAAGACGTGGACGAACAGGCCGGCCGCGTGCGCGTCCGCGATCAGGGAGGTCGGGGCGAGGAGCCGCGCCTGCGGCGTCGCGCCCTTGAAGGGCGTGCCGTCCGGGTTGCGCTCCGGCCAGGGCGCGATCCGCAGCGGCAGCACCTGCGGCTTCCAGGGGCCGATCCCGTCCGCGTAGGTGCGGATCTCGGCGAGGCCGGCCGGGCTCAGCATGGCGCCGAACCAGCGCGGGTCGCCCGCGAGGGTCCAGTCGTAGGGCCGGCCCTCCGTGATGCTCGCGTAGGTGACCGCGCCGGTGCGCAGGTCGACGCCGTCGCCGTCGATGAGCTGAACCACCCGGGCCTTCAGCCCATGCGCGGCCAAGTACTTCAGGCTGCTGGGCTCGAAGCTCTGCACGAAGAGCGGCGCCGTCTTGGCGTTGAGGCCGTTCGCCTCCACGATCCGCAGGAGCGCATCCTCGAGCGGGCGCTCGCCCGGGCAGCCGTTGGCCCGGGCCTGGGCGTTGTTCCAGGTCGGGTTCTTGGTCTCGGGATAGACCGCGATCGCGCGGCCGGTGCGGGCGCTCTCGGCCCTAGCGAGATCGATGATCTCCTGGAAGCTGAGGATCGGGAACTTGCCGTTCAGGGTCTTGGGGCGCTCGGTGCGGGCATCGTAGGTCGTGCCGCCGATCCAGGCCTTCAGTTCCGCCAGGGTGAAGTCGGTGATCGACCAATCCCCGGTATGGTCCTCCCCGTCGACCACGAGGGAGCGCAGCACCGAGGTCGGATCGGCCGGGTCGGTGAGGTCGGTGAGGTAGGTCTCCGGGCCGGAATCCGGCCGCGCCGGCCACGCCACCCTGACGAGGCGGCCGGGCACGGTGCGGCGGCGGCGCGCCACCTCCGGGTTGGTGCGGGCGACCTCGGCGATGTCGGTGTTGTCGCCGAGCCAGGGATTGTGCCGCGCGACGAGCACGCAATCCTTGGTGAGGTGCAGATCCTCCTCGAAGGCGTCCACTCCCAGATGGGCGGCGAGTTCGTAGGAGGGGGCGGTCTCCTCCGGCACCAGGCCCGGCAGGCCGCGATGGCCGATCACCAGGGGCGGGCGGCCGTCGAGGGTCGGGAGCTCGGCGGCCGAGGCCAGGCCGAGGCCGAGCGGAACCAGGAGGCCGGCGCCGCAGAGGCGCCGCAGGGCGGATCGAAGGGGTCGAAGCGGCATCGCGTGTCTCTCCCGCGGGGGCAGGCCGCATCTAAGCCGGCCCGGTGACGGGGGCGTGACCCGGCCGCCTTCGCGGTCCGCCGCCCTGCCGCTTTCGCGGCCCGCCGCATTGACAGGGTCTGCCCCCGCGTTTACCGGCCCCGGAATTCCGCCGCGGCCCCGCGCCGCCCGCCCCGGCAACCGTCCTTGGGTCCCATGCCCCGCCTGGTGATGAAGTTCGGCGGCACGTCCGTCGCCACGGTCGACCGCATCCGCAACGTCGCCCGCCACGTCGCCCGCGAGGTGCGGGCGGGCTACGAGGTGGCGGTCGTGGTCTCGGCGATGGCCGGCAAGACCAACGAGCTCGTGGCCTGGTGCAAGGACGCCTCGCCCCTCTACCCCCAGTCCGAGTACGACGCCGTCGTGGCCTCGGGCGAGCAGGTCACCTCGGGCCTCCTCGCCATCGTGCTCGCCCAGATGGGCATCCCGGCCCGCTCGTGGCAGGGCTGGCAGATCCCGATCGAGACCTCCGACCAGCACGGCTCGGCCCGGATCGCCCGGATCGACGGCGCCCGGCTCGATGCCGGCTTCCGGCATGGCGAGGTCGCGGTGATCGCCGGCTTCCAGGGCATCCATCCGGAGAGCGGTCGCCTGACCACCCTCGGCCGCGGCGGCTCGGACACCAGCGCGGTCGCGGTGGCGGCGGCGATCGGGGCCGAGCGCTGCGACATCTACACGGATGTGGACGGGGTCTACACCACCGATCCGCGGGTCGTGCCGAAGGCGCGGCGGCTCGAGCGCGTCGCCTTCGAGGAGATGCTGGAGATGGCCTCCCTGGGGGCCAAGGTGCTGCAGGTGCGCTCGGTCGAGCTGGCCATGGTGCACCGGGTGCCGACCACCGTCCGCTCCTCCTTCGACGACCCCGACGACGCCCGCCCCGGCACCCTCATCTGCGACGAGGACGACATCGTGGAACAGCAGATCATCACGGGCATCGCCTTCTCGAAGGACGAGGCCCAGATCACGCTCCGCCGGGTGAAGGACAAGCCCGGCATCGCGGCCGCCATCTTCGGCCCGCTCGCCGACGCCAACATCAACGTCGACATGATCATCCAGGTCGTGTCGGGCGACGGCGCGACCACCGACATGACCTTCACGGTGCCGGCGGGCGATTACGAGCGGGCGCGGGCGATCCTCGACGCGCAGGCCGGAACGATCGAGTTCGAGCGCATCGAGGGCGCCACCGACGTGGTGAAGATCTCGGCGATCGGCGTCGGCATGCGCAGCCACGCCGGCGTCGCCGCCAAGGCCTTCCGGGCGCTGGCCGACAAGGGCATCAACATCCGGGCGATCACCACCTCGGAGATCAAGTTCTCGGTGCTGATCGACGCCGCCTACACGGAGCTGGCGGTGCGCACCCTGCACGCGCTCTACGGCCTCGATCGCGCCTGACCCCTGCGACTTTCGCCCGAACCGGGCCGCCGCGGGGACGCGGCGCTTGCCCGGCGGGCGCGGGACTCGCTATACGGCCGTGACAGGGCCGGTCCGGCCGCACCGCTCGCGCCGGCGTCTTCCGGTTGCACTGCACCGGGCCAGGCCCGCTCAAGGGGTGGAAGTCGAGACGATGCCCGCTGCGCCTGGAGGCCCGCGCCTGCTTCTGCGCCGCCTCCGTGAAGCCATGGCGGAGCCGGTCAGCGCCCAGGCGCGCCTCGACCGCATCGTCGTGATCATCGCCGCCAACATGGTGGCCGAGGTCTGCTCGGTCTACGTGCTGCGCGACGACGGCATGCTGGAGCTCTTCGCCACCGAGGGCCTCAACCGCGAGGCGGTCCACCTCACCAAGATGCGGGCCGGCGAGGGCCTGGTCGGCCTGATCGCCGCCACGGCCGAGCCGCTCTCGCTCTCGGACGCCCAGTCGCACCCGGCCTTCTCGTACCGGCCCGAGACCGGCGAGGAGATCTACCACGCCTTCCTGGGCGTGCCGCTCCTGCGCGCCGGCAACACGATGGGCGTGCTGGTGGTCCAGAACCGGACCTACCGGGTCTATTCCGAGGAGGAGATCGAGGCCCTCCAGACCACCGCGATGGTGCTCGCCGAGATGCTCGCCTCCGGGGAGCTGCAGGCCCTCTCGCCAGGCACGGTCAGCGCCTCGCGCCGGGCGCTGAGCCAGTCCGGCGTCGCGCTGGCGGACGGCGTCGGGCTCGGCCACGTGGTCCTGCACGAGCCGCGCATCGTGGTGAAGAACCTGATCGCCGAGAACGTCGAGCGCGAGGTCGCCCGCCTCGACGCGGCGATCGCCGAGGTGCGCTCGGCCATCGACGACCTCGTCGAGCGCGGGGACGTGGCCGGGGCGGGCGAGCACCGCGAGGTGCTGGAGACGGTCCGGATGTTCGCCCACGACCAGGGCTGGCTGCGGCGCATGCGCGAGGCGGTGCTCTCGGGCCTCACCGCCGAGGCGGCGGTGGAGCGGGTCCAGTCCGACAACCGCGCCCGCATGCTGCGCCAGAGCGACCCCTACCTGCGCGAGCGCCTGCACGACCTCGACGACCTTGCCAACCGGCTGCTGCGCCAGCTCGTCGGCAGCCAGGGCACCGCCCAGGGCTCGCTGCCCGAGAACGCGATCCTGGTCGCCCGCTCCATGGGCCCGGCCGCCCTGCTCGACTACGACCGGGCGCGGCTGCGCGGCGTGGTCCTGGAGGAGGGCGGGCCGACCAGCCACATCGCCATCGTGGCGCGCGCGCTCGGCATCCCGGCGGTGGGCGAGGTCGCCAACGCCACCGCGCTCGTCGAGGCGGGCGACGCGATCATCGTCGATGGCGGCGCGGGCGAGGTGCAGATCCGCCCCGGCCCGGAGGTGGAGGCGGCCTACGGGGAGAAGGCGCGGCTGCGCGCCCGCCGCCAGGAGCAGTACCGCGCCCTGCGCGACCTGCCCTCGGTGACCCGCGACGGCGTCGAGGTCGCCCTGCAGCTCAATGCCGGCCTCCTGGTCGACATGTCGCATCTGCAGGAGACCGGGGCGCAGGGCGTCGGGCTGTTCCGCACCGAGCTGCAATTCATGGTGGCCGAGCGCATGCCCTCGGCGGCCGAGCAGCAGAGCCTCTACGAGGCGGTCTACGCCGCGGCGGGCGACCTGCCGGTCACCATCCGCACCCTCGACATCGGCGGCGACAAGATCCTGCCCTACATGAAGGGGCCCGAGGAGGAGAACCCGGCGCTGGGCTGGCGGGCAATCCGCATCGGCCTCGACCGGCCCGGCCTGCTGCGCATGCAGCTGCGCGCCCTGCTCAAGGCGGCGGGCGGGCGGCCCCTCAAGATCATGTTCCCGATGGTCGCGACGGTGGACGAGTTCGTGCGCGCCAAGGCGATCGTCGAGCGCGAGAAGGCCCACCTCTCCCGCCACGGCCACGCGCTCCCCTCCGAGTGCCGGCTCGGCGTCATGGTCGAGGTGCCCTCGCTCCTGTTCCAGATGGACGAGATCGCGGCCGCCGCCGACTTCCTCTCGGTGGGCTCGAACGACCTGATGCAGTTCCTGTTCGCGGTGGACCGCGAGAACCGGCAGGTCGCCAACCGCTTCGACCCGCTCTGCGCGGCGGCCCTGCGCGCCTTCGGGCTCATCGCCGAGCGGGCGGACGCGGCCGGGACTCCGGTCACGGTCTGCGGCGAGATCGGCGGCCGCCCCCTGGAGGCGCTGGCGCTGATCGGCCTCGGCTACCGGGCGCTCTCGATGTCGCCGGCCTCGATCGGGCCCGTGAAGGCGATGGTGCTGAACGTCAACGCGGCCGAGGTCGGCGCCTTCCTGCGGGCGGAGATCGCCCGCACCGGCAACGGCACCTCCCTGCGGCCGGCCCTCGCCGCCTACGCGGAGGCGCATGGCATCCCGGTCTGAGGCCCGGCGCTCCGCGGAAAGTGCAAGGCTCCTCCCCCCCTGCGCCGCCTCGTCAGCCGGCGCAGACCTGCTATACGCCTGCGGTCCGCGCTTCGGCGCAAGCGGCCGCTGCCGGCTGAATCCGGCCCGGATCGAGCCCATATCCCCGGCGATGATTGCGATACCTTCCGACAGACTGGACGCCATCCTGGCGCGGCACGACATCGTCACGGCGACGCTGAGCGCCGGCGAGGCCGATTCCGAGAGCTTCGTCCAGCTCTCGCGCGAGCTCTCGGACCTCGACGACGTCGTGGCGGCGATCCGCGCCTACCGCGCCGCCGAGGCCGAGCTGCGCGGCGTCGAGGCCATGCTGCAGGAGGGCGACCCCGAGATGCGGGCGCTCGCCGCCGAGGAGAAGCCGGAGGTCGAGGCGGCCCGCGACGCCGCCGCCAAGGCGCTGCAGATCATGCTGCTGCCCAAGGACGCCGCCGACGAGAAGAGCGCGATCCTGGAGATCCGGGCCGGCACCGGCGGCGACGAGGCCGCGCTGTTCGCGGGCGACCTGCTGCGCATGTACGCCCGCTACGCCGACCTCAAGGGCTGGAAGATCGAGGTCGTGTCCGAGAGCCCGGGCACGATGGGCGGCTACCGCGAGGTGGTCGCCGAGGTGAAGGGCCGGGGCGTGTTCGCGCGGCTGAAATTCGAGAGCGGCGCCCACCGGGTGCAGCGCGTGCCCGAGACCGAGACGCAGGGGCGCATCCACACCTCCGCGGCCACCGTGGCGGTGCTGCCCGAGGCCGAGGAGGTGGACATCCACGTCAACGAGGCCGACCTCAAGATCGACACGATGCGGGCCCAGGGCGCGGGCGGCCAGCACGTCAACAAGACCGAATCGGCCATCCGCATCACCCACATCCCGAGCGGCATCGTGGTCTTCGTCCAGGAGGAGCGCTCCCAGCACAAGAACCGCGCCCGCGCGATGGCGGTGCTGCGCGCGCGGCTCTACGAGCAGGAGCGGAGCCAGAAGGACGCGGCCCGCGCCGCCGACCGCCGGGCCCAGGTCGGCAGCGGCGACCGCTCCGAGCGCATCCGCACCTACAATTTCCCGCAGGGGCGGGTCACGGATCACCGCATCAACCTGACCCTCTACAAGCTGGAGGAGGTGCTGGCCGGGACCGCCCTCGACGAACTCGTCGACGCCCTGGTGACCGAGCACCAGGCCGCGCTCCTCGCCGCGGAGGGGCTCGGGTGAGCGAGCCGGTGCCGGGCGGCCTCGGCCTCTCCGCCGCGCTCGGTCGGGCGAGCGCCTACCTCGCCGGGTGCGGGATCGCGACCGCCGCCCTCGACGCGCGCCTGATCCTGACCGAGACCCTGGGCGTGAGCCGGGTCGACCTCCTCCTGGGCGCGGATGGGCCCCTCGACGAGGCGCAGGCGCGCAGCCTGTCGGCGGCCCTGCGGCGGCGGGCCTCGGGCGAGCCGGTGGCCCGGATCCTCGGCGCCTGGGAATTCTGGGGCCTGCCCTTCCGCCTCTCCCCGGACACCCTGGTGCCGCGGCCGGACACCGAGACCCTGGTCGAGGCGGCCCTGGACCTCGGCCATCCCCGAGACGCGGCCCTGCGCCTCCTCGACCTCGGCACCGGCTCGGGCTGCCTCCTCGTGGCGCTCCTCAGCGAGTGGCCGCGCGCGGAGGGCGTCGGAATCGACCTCTCCCTCGAAGCCCTCCGCACCGCGCGGGCCAACGCCGCCCGGAACGGCGTCGGGGCCCGCGCGGCCTGGCTGCGGGGCGACTGGGCCGCCGCCCTGGCCGGCCGATTCGACGTCGCGGTCGCGAATCCGCCCTACATCGCCGCGAACCTCATCCCGGGCCTCGCCCCCGAGGTGCGCGACCACGATCCCCGCCTCGCCCTCGACGGCGGCGCCGATGGACTTGACTGCTACCGCGTCATTCTCGCGCAGGCGGCGGACTTCCTGGCCCCGGGGGGACATCTGGTCGTGGAGATCGGCTACGATCAGGAGGAGGCGCTGCGTCACTTGGCGGAGGCTGCGGGATTGCGGGTCGTGGTCGTCCGGCGCGACCTCGCCGGCCATCCGCGGGCCGCATTGCTGGCCCGCGAACCGGATTCCTCTGGTTCCTGATGCCGTTGCCTCTGATTTCGCTTGGCTCCTGCGGCCGAACCCGCTAACGTCCTCGCGCAGATCGCGAATGGTCCGGTAAGCCAGCCTGGCAAAGGTGAGACCTCTTCTCCAGGCGCGGACCTTGGACGATCTTCCCCACCGGACAGACCAAGGGGCACGAAGCGGTCCGGTTCGGTGGTCCGTATCTGACAATCGCTGGGCGACCCAAACCTGCGTGAGCCCGCGGATGTGCAGTGAACGACGGACATCGTCGCGGGATCGCGGACGGGCTCCTGGCCTGGCCGGATCACCGCAGACGGACCGATCGCTCAGTCGAGTCCCCTTGAGTTGTCGTCGAACGAGGGTCAGTCGAGACCGATGAGACCAAACCAGAACCGGCGTATGCGTGGCCGCAACCGCAACAAAGGCCCGAATCCGCTCACCCGGGCCTACGAATCCAACGGTCCCGACGTCAAGATCCGCGGCACGGCCCAGCACATCGCCGAGAAGTACGCCCAGCTCGCGCGCGACGCGCAGGCCAACGGCGATCCGGTGATGGCGGAGAACTACTTCCAGCACGGCGAGCATTACCACCGCATCATCGCCGCCGCGAACGAGCAGTACCGGCAGCAATTCGGCGGCTTCCGCCAGCCCTTCGACGAGGACGACGAGGGCGACGACGACTCGCCCCAGGCGAACGGCTACCCGGCCGGTCCCGAGATGCGCGGGCCGAACGGCTACGCCCAGAACGGCTACGGCCACGCCGACGAGTACGTCGATCCCGGCCAGCAGCCGCAGCCCTACGAGGCCCGCGACGACCGCGCCGGGCGCTTCGACCGGCAGCCGGATCGCCGCGACCGCTTCCAGAACCGCGAGCGGCCGCAGCGCCAGGACCGTCCGGAACGCTACGAGCGCCAGGACCGGCCCGAGCGCCAGGACCGGCCGGAGCGCCAGGACCGGCCCGAGCGCCAGGACCGGCCGGAGCGCCAGGACCGGCAGGACCGGCCCGACAGGCAGGGCGAGCCGCGCCAGGAATTCCGCGGCGAGCCGCGCCAGGACGGTTACCGCGACGGGCCCCGGCAGGGCGACGCGCCCCGGCCGGAGGGCGGACGCCGCGAGCGGCCGGAGCGCCCGCGGCGCGAGGAGATGCGCCAGGATCCGCGTCAGGATCCGCCGGCGGCCGAGGAGACCGGGCTTCCGGCCTTCCTGACCAACCCGGTCCGCCCGGCCCCGGCGCCCGCCCCGGTCGCGGCGGCGCCGGGCGACGAGGCACCGCAGGCGCCCGCCTCGGAAGCCGGCGACGCCCCCGCCCGCCCGCGCCGCCGCCGCCGCACCCGCTACGAGGGGGCGCCGCAGGACGGGGCCGAGGGCGGCACGGACCTGTTCCCGCCCAAGGCCCAGGCCGACGCGCCGTCGGAGTGAGGAGCGGGACCGCCGCGTGAGCCGGGAGGGGCACCCCTCCCGGCCGGCACCCGCGGGCGCCGGCGCGGCCCTCCCCGCCGCGGCGGGGATGCCGGGACAGCCGCGCGGCACCGCGGGGCCCGGCCCGGAATGCGGGCGCATGAGGACGGTATCCGTGTCACAGACCTACGACGTGATCGTGCTCGGGATCGGCGGCATGGGATCGGCCGCCTGCTGGCAGCTCGCCCGGCGCGGCCAGCGCGTGCTCGGCCTCGAGCGCTTCGACATCCCCCACGCCATGGGCTCCTCCCACGGCGCCAACCGCATCATCCGCCTCGCCTATTTCGAGGACCCGGCCTACGTGCCGCTGCTGCGGCGCGCCTACGCCAATTGGCGCGAGGCCGAATCGCGCTTCGGCGAGCGGCTGCTCTTCGTCACCGGCTCGGTGGATGCCGGGCCGGAGGACAGCCGGATCGTCGCCGGCGCCGTGGAGGCCTGCCGGATCCACGACCTGCCCCACGAGCTCCTTTCCGCCCGCGACCTCAACGCCCGCTTCCCGGGCTACGCGCTGCCGGCCGGCCACCTCGCCCTGCTGCAGCCGGAGGGCGGCTTCGTCGCCTCGGAGCGCGCCATCGTCGCCCACGTCGCTCTGGCGCAGGCCGAGGGCGCCGAGATCCGCGCCCGGGAGCCGGCCCTGTCCTGGGAACCCGTCGCGGGCGGCGTGCGCGTCCGCACGGCGCGCGGCACCTACGAGGCCGGGCGCCTCGTCCTGACGGCGGGCGCCTGGATGCAGGACCTCGTGCCGGCCCTCGCCGGCCGCGCGGTGCCCGAGCGGCAGGTGCTCGGCTGGTTCCAGCCCGCCATGCCGGACGCCTTCGCGCTCGGCCGCTTCCCGGTCTTCAACGCCCTCTTCGACGAGGGCCACTTCTACGGCTTCCCGGTCTGGGGCCTGCCGGGCTTCAAGATCGGCCTCTACCACCACCTGCGCGAGACCGGCCCCGCCGACGCGATCGACCGCGAGGTCCATCCCCGGGACGAGGCGGTGCTGCGGGAGGCGGTGCGGCGCTACTTCCCGCACGCGGACGGGCCCACCATGGCCCTGCGCTCCTGCCTCTTCACGAACACGCCCGACGAGCACTTCGTCATCGACACCCTGCCCGACTGTCCCCAGGTCGTGGTCGCCTCGCCCTGCTCGGGCCACGGCTACAAGTTCTGCAGCGTGGTCGGCGAGATCCTGGCCGACCTCGCCACGACCGGGCGCACGGGCTTCGACATCTCCCTCTTCGGCCTCGGCCGCCTCGCCTGACCCGGCCGCGCGCGGCAGGATGGCGGGACCCGCGCCGCGCGGGCCCCCGGGGAGGACGGGATGCTGACGCTGCGACAGATCGAGGTCGCCCGGGCCATCATGGTCTCCGGGACGATCGCCGGGGCGGCCCGGCTCCTCAACGTCTCGGCGCCCGGCATCAGCCGCCTGATGAAGTACACCGAGGCCGCGCTCGGCATGCGGCTGTTCGACCGCCAGGGCGGCCGCCTCGTCCCCTCGCAGCAGGCGCGCGCCGTCTTCGACCAGATCAACGCCGTCTACGACAGGGTCGAGGATCTCCGCTACGTCGTGGCCCGCACGCAGAGCGGCAGCGGCCAGGAGCTGCTGATCGGCTCGGTGCCGTCCATCTGCCACGTCATGGTGCCCCGCGCGGTGGAGCGCCTGCGCGCCAAGCACCCGCAGCTGCTCATCGACATCAACATCCTCAAGCTCGAGGAGGCGATCGACTACCTGCTGCTCGGCAAGGGGGAGGTGGTGGCGATGAGCTACCGGCTCGACCATCCGGGCCTCGCCTTCGAGCCCCTCGCCCGCGGCAGCCTGCTCTGCATCGTGCCCGAATCCCATCCCCTCGCCGGGCGCGACGCGATCGAGGCGCGGGAGATCGTCCGCTACCCGCTGATCGGGATCGACCCCAACGACCCCTACGGGCGCGTCATGGCCGACATCTTCCGGGAGCGGCGCCTCGCCTACGAGATCACCATCCGGGCGCGCTTCGGCACCACGGTCTGCGCCCTGGTCCGGGCCGGCCTCGGCATCGCGGTGATCGACCAGTTCACCATCGCGGAGGGCGCCTTCCCGGGCATCCGGGTCCTGCGCATCGCCGAGGCCCCGACCTTCCAGACCTGGACCGCCACCAAGGCCGGCAGCAGCCCGAGCCTGTTCGCCTCGAACTTCGTGAGCCTCCTGCGCCAGGAGATGACGCGCGAGGCGGAAGGGGCCGCCGGGCCCGGCGGACCGTAACATGATGTTACGATCGTCGCCCAACTTGGTATTTTGGATAGCCGGCTCGTCTGCAGTATGTCTCGCCGCAGGGAGGCCCGGTCCGGCCGGGCAAATTCAGACCTGAAGAGGCATAGCAGGTCATGGCAAAATCACAGCAGAACCGTGCCCTCCTCGGCCTGATCGGCGCGCCGATCAAGCATTCGGCCTCGCCGGCCATGCACGAGGCGGCCGCCGAGGCGCTCGGGATGCGGGCGCATTACCAGCTCATCGAGATCGCCGGGGCGGATGCGGGGCTGCTGCGCAGCCTGCTCGACGGCGTGCGCCACCTCGGCTTTGCGGGCGTCAACGTCACCTTCCCGTACAAGGAGGCGGTGCTTCCCCTGCTCGACGACCTCTCGCCGGGGGCCCGCGCGGTGGGCGCGGTCAACACCGTGGTGGTCGAGGGCGGGCGCCTGATCGGCCACAACACCGACGCGAGCGGGTTCGGCCGCGCCCTCGTCCAGACCTTCGGTCCGGCCCCGGCCGGCCCGGTGGCGCTGATCGGGGCGGGGGGCGTCGGCAAGGCGATCGCGGTGGCGCTGAGCGACGTCCCCGGCACGGAGATCCGCCTCGTCGACACCGACCCGGCCAAGGCCCGGGCGCTTGCGGCCTCCCTGGACGGGCGGGCCGAGATCCGGGTCTGCGCGGGTGCCGAGGAGGCGCTGGCGGGCGCGCGCGGCCTCGTCAACGGGACGCCGATCGGCATGCTGCCGAACCGCGACGCGCCGGTGCCCCTCCACCTGCTGCGGCCGGACCTGTGGGTGGCCGACGCGGTCTACTCGCCGCTCTGGACGCCGCTCCTCACCGCGGCCCGCGCGCTCGGCGCCCCGACCATGACCGGCCGCGCCCTCGCGATCCACCAGGCCCTCGACGCGTTCCGGCTGTTCACCGGCCGCGAGGCGCCGCAGGCCGCGATGGAGCGGGCCTTCGACGCGATCATCGCGGCCCGCGCCGCCTGAGCCGCGGCCAAGTCGCGCCGTGGTGAAGTCCCGCCGCGGGCGGGACCGGCGCTCTTTCGGTGAAGGCCGCCGCTCCGACGCGGCGTCCGCCTTCGCCCACCAACAATAACCAAACCCGCACCACTACACCTGGAGGAAACCGAGATGGCCACCACGCTCGACCGGGCGTCGCATACCCGCCAGCAATCCAAGAAGGCCGCGGCGAGCGGCTGGATCGGATCCGCGCTCGAATACTACGACTTCTTCATCTACGCGACGGCGGCATCGCTGATCTTCCCGCAGATCTTCTTTCCCGCCGGCAACCCGACGGTGGCGATCGTGGCCTCGCTCGCCACCTACGGCGTCGGCTACGTCAGCCGGCCGATCGGCGCCTTCGTGCTCGGCCACTGGGGCGACACCCACGGGCGCAAGAACGTGCTGATCCTGTGCATGTTCCTGATGGGCCTCTCCACCATCGCGGTCGGCCTGCTGCCGACCTACGAGCAGGTCGGGATCCTGGCGCCGGTGCTGCTGGTGATCCTGCGGCTCATCCAGGGCTTCGCGGTGGCCGGGGAGATCTCGGGGGCGAGCTCGATGATCCTCGAACACGCGCCCTTCGGCCGCCGCGGCTTCTTCGCGAGCTTCACGCTCCAGGGCGTGCAGGCGGGGCAGATCCTGGCCGCGGCCGTGTTCCTGCCGCTGGCCCACTTCATGCCGGCGGAGGCGTTCAATGCCTGGGGTTGGCGGATCCCGTTCCTGCTCAGCGTCGTGGTGATCGTGGCGGGCTTCGTCATCCGCCGCGAGGTCGAGGAGACCCCCGCCTTCGCCAAGGAGGGCGCGCGGGGCGAGATCCCGCACTCGCCGGTGATCGAGGCCTTCCGCTCCAGCTCGGCCGACATGGCACGGGTCGTCTGCATGGCGCTGATGAACGTGATCCCGGTCGTGGCGACGATCTTCGGCGCGGCCTACGCGGTCCAGCCGGCCTACGGGATCGGCTTCGAGAAGGACATCTATCTCTGGATCCCGGTCCTCGGCAACATCGTGGCGGTGGCGGTGATCCCCTTCGTCGGCAACCTGTCGGACCGGATCGGGCGGCGCCCGCCGATCATCGTGGGCGCCCTCGCCTCGGGCCTGCTGTCCTTCGGCTATCTCTACGCCATCAGCATCCACAACGTGCCGCTCGCGATCCTGATGTCCCTGCTGATGTGGGGCGTCGTCTACCAGGGCTACAACGCGGTCTATCCGAGCTTCTACCCGGAGCTCTTCCCGACCCGGACCCGCGTCTCGGCGATGGCGATCTCCCAGAACGTCGGCACGGCGATCACCGCGATGCTGCCGGCCCTGTTCACCGCGGTGGCGCCGCCCGGCGCGGCCAACATCCCGCTCACCATCGGGGCGCTCGCCTTCGGCATCACGGTGATCGCGGCGGCGGCGGCCTACAGCGCCCGCGAGACCTACCGCATTCCGATGAAGGACCTCGGCGAGCCGGGCGCGCAGCCCCTCGGCAAGCAGGATTACGAGCGCCTGCGGGCGCAGGAACTCTCGGGCGGCCGCCTCGCGGGCGCCTGATCCGACGGGCGGGCGCGGGGCAAGGCTCCGCGCCCGCCCGGTGCCGGGCTCCGGAAGCCCCACCTGCCAACGGGAGACCCCGCATGAAGCTCGCGATCGCGACCGTTTGCCTGAGCGGCACCCTCGGCGAGAAGCTGGAGGCCATCGCCGCGGCCGGCTTCTCGGAGGTCGAGATCTTCGAGAACGACCTCCTCTCCTTCAGCGGCACGCCCCGGGACCTGCGCCGCCGGGCGGAGGATCTCGGCCTCGCCGTCGCCGTCTACCAGCCCTTCCGCGACTTCGAGGGGATGCCGGCGCCGCAGCGCGCCAAGGCCTTCGCCCGGGCCGAGCGCAAGTTCGACACGATGCAGGAGCTCGGCTGCGACCTCCTGATGGTGTGCTCCAACGTCTCGCCCGACAGCCTGGGCGGGCTCGACCGGGCGGCGGAGGATTTTCGCGAACTCGGCGAGCGCGCGGCCCGGCGCGGCATGCGGGTCGGCTACGAGGCCCTGGCCTGGGGCCGGCACGTCAGCGATTACCGCGACGCCTGGGAGATCGTGCGCCGGGCCGATCATCCGGCCGTCGGCTTCGTCCTCGACAGCTTCCACGTGCTCGCCCGGGGCACCGATCTCGGGGCGATCCGCTCCATCCCGCGGGAGAAGATCGTCCTGGTGCAGATGGCCGACGCGCCCCGCCTCGCCATGGATCACCTCTCCTGGAGCCGCCACTACCGCTGCTTCCCGGGCCAGGGCGACCTGCCGATCCCGGCCTTCGTGGACGCGCTCGGGGCGACGGGCTTCGACGGGATCCTGTCGCTGGAGATCTTCAGCGACCGCTTCCGGGCGGGCTCGGCCCGCGGCGTCGCCCTCGACGGGCGCCGCTCGCTCCTCGTCATGCTCGACGACCTGCGCCGCCGGGCGGGCGCGCCGGAGGATCCCGCCGGGCGGGGGCCGGCCCCTCTCCTGCCCGCCCTGCCGCCGCGGGCCGCCTGCGAGGGGATCGAGTTCATCGAGTTCGCCATGGACGAGGAGGAGGCGCGGGCATTCGAATCGGTCCTGTCCGGCCTCGGCTTCGCCCGGACCGCCCGCCACCGCTCCAAGGCCGTGACCCGCTGGAGCCAGGGCGCGATCAACCTCGTGGTCAATACCGAGAAGGAGGGCTTCGCCCATTCCTTCCAGGTCACGCACGGCGCCTCGGTCTGCGCGGTCGCGCTGCGGGTCGACGATGCGGGCGCGGCTCTGGAGCGGGCGCGCGCCCTCCTCGAC
Source organism: Methylobacterium sp. CB376 (assembly GCF_029714205.1). NCBI lineage: Bacteria > Pseudomonadati > Pseudomonadota > Alphaproteobacteria > Hyphomicrobiales > Methylobacteriaceae > Methylobacterium > Methylobacterium sp. CB376. The sequence goes on from NZ_CP121648.1 coordinate 5,207,296, forward strand.
GAGCCGTTCCGGCAGGCGGTGGCGCCGGGCGAACTCGACATCCCGGCCGTCCGCGGCGTCGGCGGCAGCCTGCTCTACCTCGTCGATCGCCGCAGCGGCCTCGACCGCCTCTGGGACGTGGATTTCGAGCCCCTCGCTCCGGAGCCGGTCCGCGGCGCCGGGCTCGTCGCCGTCGATCACCTCGCCCAGAGCATGCGCCACGAGGAGATGCTGACCTGGCTCCTGTTCTACACCGGGCTGTTCGACCTCGCGAAGCTGCCCGTGCAGGACGTGGTCGATCCGGGCGGCGTGGTCGAGAGCCAGGCCGTCGAGGCCCCGGGCGCGGCCCTGCGCCTCGTCCTCAACGCCTCGCAGAGCAGCCGCACCCTCTCCTCGCGCTTCCTGTCGGAGGCGCTCGGCGGCGGGGTGCAGCACGTGGCGCTCGCCACCGACGACATCGTCGCCACCGTCGCGTCCCTGCGCGCCGCCGGGGTCGCGCTCCTGCCGATTCCGGAGAACTACTACGACGACCTGGAGGCCCGCACCGACCTGCCGCCCGAGACCCTGGCGCGGCTGCGCGACGGGAACATCCTGTACGACCGCGAGGGCGGGGCCGAGTTCTTCCAGGTCTACACCCGCGGCCTCCTCGGCGGCGGCTTCGCCTTCGAGATCGTCGAGCGGCGCGGCTATCGCGGCTACGGCGCCGCGAATGCCCCGATCCGGCTTGCGGCCCAGACCCGCCTGGCCCCACATCCGGCCCTCCCCACCCGGTAAGGCACGACCCCGTCATGCGCTCGATCCACGTCCTCAACGGCCCCAACCTGAACCTGCTCGGCACCCGCGAGCCGGGGATCTACGGGGCGCTGACCCTCGCCGACATCGAGGCGCGCCTGCGCGCGCGGGCCGCCGACAGGGTGGCGCTCACCTTCCGCCAGTCGAACCACGAGGGTGACCTCGTCACCTGGGTGCAGGAGGCGGGCGCCGCGGGGGCCGGGGTGATCCTCAATGCCGGTGCCTACACCCACACCTCGGTCGCCCTGCGCGACGCGATCGCGGGCGCCAAGGCGCAGGTGATCGAGGTCCACCTCTCGAACGTGCACGCCCGCGAGAGCTTCCGTCACCACTCCTACATCGCCCCCGTCGCGCGCGGCGTGATCGCGGGATTCGGCCCGCTCTCCTACGACCTCGCCCTCGACGCCCTGCTCGCCGGCTGACGGCGCATCCTCCCGTTGCAGTGTTTGCAGGTCTGCGCCCCGGCGGGGCGTGGCATACATCCGGCAACGACGCGACGATCGGGAGGAGACATGAGGTTCGACCTCGCGGGCCGCACGGCCCTGGTCACGGGCGGCCTGAGCGGCATCGGCGCGGGCATCGCGGCGGGCCTCGCCGAGGCGGGGGCCGCCGTCACCGTCGCGGACATCGCCGGCGGGACGGATCCGGACGCGGCGGGCCGGCCGTCGCTGCGGCTCGACGTCACCGATGCGGGCAGCGTCGAGGCCCTGGCCGCGCGGCTGGAGGGGCTCGACATCCTGGTCAACGCCGCCGGCATCATCCGGCGCGAGGCCGAGTACGACCTCGCCACCTTCGAGCAGGTCGTCGCCGTGAACCTCACCGGGACGATGCGGCTCTGCACCGCCCTGCACCCCCACCTCGCCCGCAGCCGCGGCTGCGTCGTCAACATCGCCTCGATGACGAGCTTCTTCGGGGCCGGTCTCGCCCCCGCCTACAGCGCCAGCAAGGGCGGCGTCGCCCAGCTCACCAAGAGCCTCGCCGGCGGCTGGGCCAAGGACGGCATCCGGGTCAACGCCGTGGCGCCGGGCTGGATCAGGACGCCGCTCACCCGCGCCCTGCAGGAGGATCCCGCCCGCGAGGAGGCGATCCGCGCCCGCACCCCGCTCGGCCGCTGGGGCACCCCGGAGGACGTGGCCGGGGCCGCGATCTTCCTCGCCTCGCCGGCCGCCGCCTTCGTCACCGGCGTGATCCTGCCGGTCGACGGCGGCTACCTGATCTACTGAGGGAGGCCGCCGTGGCCGACGCATCGACGCCCGAGACCGACCCGCGCCGCATGCCCTACCAGCTCCCCTTCCCGCCCGAGGCGGGGGAGGAGATCGTGGTGCCGCGGGCGATCCCCGAGGACGAGCGGATCTGGGTGCCGCAGGCCGAGAACGTCTGGTTCCGGCCCCTCTGCCTGAACGCCTCGCAGGGCTACTGGGTCAACCTGCTGCGGGTGCGCCGGGCCGGCATCCTCAGCCGCCACCGCCACCCCGCCCCGGTCCACGGCCACGTGCTCCGCGGCCGCTGGCACTACCTGGAACACGATTGGGTGGCCGAGACCGGCTCCTACGTGTTCGAGCCCCCGGGCGAGACCCACACCCTCGTGGTGCCCGAGGATTGCCCCGAGATGATCACGCTCTTCCACATCACCGGCGTGATGATCTACGTCGATCCCTGGGGCAAGCAGACCGGCTACGAGGACGTCTTCACCAAGATCGAGATGTGCCGCCGGCATTACGGCGAGGTCGGACTCGGCGCCGACTTCGTCGATCGCTTCGTGCGCTGATCCGGGGACGGCCTCGACGGCCGGCTTGTGGCGCTTGCCGCCCGCGCTACTCTCCGGGAGAGCCGCCGCGCCCGAACGACGAGCGGCACCGGAGAGGAAACCCTCATGTCGTCGCACGTCTCGCGCCGCCGCAGCGGCGGGCTCCTGGCCTCCACGCTGCTGGCCACCACGCTCCTCGGCGCGGCCCTGGCCGCGCCGGCCGACGCCGCCGATCCCATCCGCATCGGCATCATCGCGGAGGCCCAGGCGCTCGCCGGCGCCTCGATCCCGCAGGCCGCCCAGCTCGCCGCCGACGAGATCAACGCCAAGGGCGGCGTCGACGGGCGCAAGATCGAACTCGTCACCTACGACGACAAGAGCTCGGCCGCCGACGCGGTCCGGGCCTTCCAGCGCGCCGCCAGCGAGGACAAGGTCCACGCGGTCATCGCCAGCTACATCAGCGAGGTCGTGCTCGCCCTCCAGCCCTGGTCGGCCCGGCTGAAGATGCCCTTCATCACCCCGGGCGCCGCCTCGAACGACATTCCCCTCAACGTCCACAAGGATTACGCCCGCAACAAGTACTCCTTCCACGGCTACCTCACCTCCAAGGCGCTCTCGCAATCGGTCTGCGACGCCGCCAAGGCGATCCTGGTCGAGGGCCGCAAGATGAGGACGGCCGTCATCATGAGCGAGGACGCCGCCTGGACGAAGCCCCTCGACGCCGGATACGAGGAATGCCTGCCGGTCGCCGGGCTCAAGGTGCTCGACCACATCCGGTTCTCGCCGAGCACGACCGATTTCAGCCCGATCTTCAGCCGCATCGAGGGCGCCAAGCCGGACGTGATCATCACCGGCATCTCCCATGTCGGCGTGCAGCCGACCGTGCAGTGGAAGAGCCAGCAGGTGCCGATCCCCATGCTCGGCATCTCCTCGCAGGCCACCAACGCCACCTTCTGGAAGGAGACCAACGGCGCCGCCGAGGGCGTGCTGTTCCAGATGTTCGCGGCGCCCGGGACCACCGTCACGCCCAAGACCGCCCCCTTCGCCGACGCCTTCAAGGCCCGGTACGGCAATTACCCGAGCTATGCCGGCTACACGACCTACGACGAGGTCTACTACATCGCCGACGCCGTGAAGCGGGCCGGCTCGACCGATCCCGACAAGCTCGTGGACGCGCTGGAGAAGACCGACTGGGAAGGCACGATGGGCCGCGTCCAGTTCTACGGCAAGGACGACGACTTCACCCACTCGGTGAAGTACGGGCCGGGCCTGATCTCCGGCATGATGATGCAATGGCTCGACGGCCGGCAGACCGCCGTGTGGCCCGCAACGGTGGCCAACGGCAAGCTGACCTTTCCCGCCTTCGTGAAGGCGGGTGCGCCTGCCGAATGATCCGCTGTCCGGACGATCACGTCCGGACAGCAACGCCACGGCCGCGCGGCGCGTGAGCCCGCGCGGCGCGTGAACGACGCCGACATCCGCATGGCGAAGCAATCAGCACGCGATGCCCGTGGCCGCGGAGGCAAGCGGGCGCGGCTGGAAGGCGTACGCGATGGCGCCGGCAAGCTGGTGAGCGCTGTCGTCGGCAGCGCGACCGATCTTGATGATGAGCGGCGCGCAAGGGAGTTCGGGCAGCCCATGCTCCGGACCGACCTGCACCAGGTCCTTCGGCACGGCGCGAAGGGGCAGGACACCGATCGCCTCGCCATGGGTGATCGCGGTCCGCAGCGGCGTGAACTGGTTCGCGCTGAAGGCCACGCGCCAGCGCCGCCCGATCCGGTCGAGCGCCTCGACCGCCATGTCCCGCACGCGGCACCCCTGCGGGAACAGCGCCAGCGGCAGCGTGTCCAGCGACGCGGCGGCCGAATGCGGTGCCGCGACCCAGGCCAGAGGCTCCTCGGCCAACCGGATCCCCTGAATACCGGACGCCCACGTGACAAGGGCGAGGTCCAGATCGCCCGAATCGACCATGCGGGAGAGGTTGACCGACAGGTCGGAGACCACGTGGAATTCCACGTGTCGGTTCTCCCGTGAGAGCGTCCCGATGATCTCGGGCAGGATGAGCTGAGCATAGTCATCGGGTGTGCCGACGCGCAGGACATTCGTCTCGGGCCGATGCGCGACCTCGCGGACGAGTGCGTCGTTGAGCTTGAGGATCTCGATCGCGTAGCGGCGCACCATCTCTCCGGCCTCGGTGAGCCGGATCTCCCGCCCGCTGCCGCGCTCCACCAGCCGCTGGCCGACGACCTGCTCCAGGCGCTTCACCTGGAGGCTGACGGCCGACTGCGTCCGCAGCAGCCGCTCTCCCGCGAGCGTGAAGTTCTTCGCGTCAGCGACGGCGAGGAGGGTCCGCAACAGGTCGATGTCGACGTTCACGAGACCCATGACGATGTCTCATCCTCTCGATGATCCGAAGTCATTTCCCGACCTGGCCGCCGGCAGGCACCATCGCGGCGTCGAAATCCTAGAGGCTGTTTTGGCCCGCAAGCAAGCTGACGGAGACGGAAATGAGCGGCGACGCCGGTTCTCTTCGGGATTCCGGTACCGACCTGTGCGGTGCGGACCGCATCCTCGTCAACACGGATATCCATCGGGAAGGGCAACCTTGCGTCAGCCTCGCTCCGAGGGCGGCGGCCTTCGCCGTCCTGGTCGCCGGCGGCATCTGCCTCGGCACGGCGCCGGTGGTCGTGAAGGCCACCGGCCTGCCCCCCGAAATCTCGGCCTTCTACCGCGTCGCCCTCGCCGCACCCCTGTTCCTGGCCTGGAGCCTCGCGGCTTGCGCGGGCAGGCCCCCGGCGCCGCGCGCCGCCGGGCGTCCCCTCGCCGCGCTGACCGGGCTCGCGGCCTTCCTGTTCGCGGCCGACCTCGCGGTGATGCACTACGCCATCGGCGCCACCAACGTCGCGGTCGCGACGCTCTTCACCAATTGCGCCCCGTTCTTCGTGGGCCTGTTCGGACTCATCGGACTCGCCGATGCGCCGACCGCCCGGTTCTGGCAGGCCCTGCCGGCGGCGCTGGCCGGCACGGCGCTGCTGATCGGCCTCGACGGGACGAATCCGGCGGGCGGTCTCGCGGGCAGCGCGGCGGCCCTCCTCGCGGGCGCGCTCTACGGCGGCTACCTGACCGTCGTGAAGGCGCTGCGGGCGAGGGGCGCGACGCCGATCCGCGTCATGGCGGCCGTCAGCGTCGGGAGCACGCTCCTGCTGCTCCCGCTGTTCTGGCGCCAGGGCATGCCGGTCCCGAACGCCGTCCGGGTCTGGCTGCTCCTCGCGGTCCTGGTGCTGTTCGGCCAAGTCGCCGGGCAGGGGCTCGTCACCGTCGCGCTCCGGCACTTGCCGGTGGCCCTGAGTTCCCTCGTGCTGCTGATCCAGCCGGTCGTCGCGGCGCTCCTCTCCCGGATTCTCCTCGGCGAGACGCTCTCCCTGATCCAGGCCTCGGGCATCGGGCTCGTTCTCGCGGCGATCGCCCTCGCGGCGATGCCGGTCCGACCGCGGGCTTAGCCGGACGCGGCCATGCAGCCCGTGCATGGCCGCGGCAGCGCTGCCATTCTGGTCGACCAAACCGGCCCGCGGGCGCTTGTTGTCCGGGAATCCCACGCTACACTTCGGCCTAAGCCGCATCGCGCAGACGAGAAGCGGCAACGGAGAGGAAAGCCCATGTCCGTTCCCGCGCCGGCCGCGCCGCGGCGGCACGCCCGTGCCCTGCTGGCCACGACCCTCCTGGCCTCGACCGTCCTGCTCGGCCTGCCGGTCCGCGACGCGCGGGCGGCGGATCCGCTGCGCATCGCGGTGATCGCCGAGGCCCAGGCCATCGCCGGCGCCGCGATCCCGCAGGCCGCCCAGCTCGCCGCCGACGAGATCAATGCCAAGGGCGGCGTCGACGGGCGCAAGATCGAGCTCTTCACCTACGACAACAAGAGCTCCGCGGCCGATTCGGTCCGGGCCTTCCAGCGCGCCGCCAGCGAGGACAAGGTCCACGCGGTCATCGCCAGCTACATCAGCGAGGTCGTGCTCGCGCTCCAGCCCTGGTCGGCCCGCCTCAAGCTGCCCTTCATCACCCCGGGCGCCGCCTCGAACGAGATCCCGCTCAACGTCCACAAGGATTACGCCCGCAACAAGTACTCCTTCCACGGCTACCTCACCTCCAAGGCCCAGTCGCAGGCGGTCTGCGACGCCACCAAGGCGATCCTGGTCGAGGGCCGCAAGATGAAGACGGCCGTCATCATGAGCGAGGACGCCGCCTGGACGAAGCCCCTCGACGAGGGCTACAAGGAGTGCCTGCCCCAGATCGGCCTGCAGGTGCTGGACCACATCCGGTTCTCGCCGAGCACGACCGATTTCAGCCCGATCTTCAGCCGCATCGAGGGCGCCAAGCCGGACGTGATCGTCACCGGCATCTCCCACGTCGGCGTGCAGCCGACGGTGCAATGGGCGAGCCAGCAGGTGCCGATCCCGATGATCGGCATCGCCTCGCAGGCCACCAACTCCACCTTCTGGAAGGAGACCAACGGCGCGACCGAGGGCGTGCTGTTCGAGATGTTCGCGGCGCCCGGGACCAACGTCACGCCCAAGACCGCCCCCTTCGCGGAGGCCTTCAAGGCCAAGTACGGCAGCTATCCGGGCTACGCGGGCTACACCGCCTACGACGAGGTCTACTACATCGCCGATGCCGTGAAGCGGGCCGGCTCGACCGATCCCGACAAGCTCGTGGACGCGCTGGAGAAGACCGACTGGGAGGGCACGCTCGGGCGCATCCAGTTCTACGGCAAGGACGATCCCTTCACCCACTCGATCAAGTACGGGCCGGGCCTCGTCTCCGGCATGATGATGCAGTGGCAGGACGGCAAGCAGCTGGCCGTCTGGCCGCAGACCGTCGCGAACGGGAGCCTGAAGTTCCCGAGCTTCGTGAAGGCCGGCACGCCCGCCAACTGAAGACCTCCGGTCCGCCCCGGGGGCGCCGCCCCCGAGGCCCCCGGCGAAGGGACCGCGTCCCTTCGCGACCCCCGTTCCGGATCCTCATGACCGCCCTTCAGATCCTCATCGACGGCTTCGCCATCTCGGCCCTCTACGCGCTGGGCGCCACCGGCTTCACCCTGATCTTCGGCGTCTCGGGCGTCCTCAACCTCTCGCACGGCGCCCTGATGGTCACGGCCGCGGTCGTGGCCTGGGCGGCGTCGAGCGAGTACGGGCTCGGCGCCTACGCGGGCGCGGCCACCGGCGTCGCCGTCTGCACCCTGCTGACGCTCGCCACCTACGGCGTCGTCGTGAAGCCGATCGACCGCTCGAAGGCGATCCCCGCCGAGGAGAAGGAAATCTTCATCCTCACCGGCACGCTCCTCTGGGGCATCATGATCCAGGAATTCATCGCCTACCTGTTCACCAGCAACGCCAAGACGGTGATGCCGATCGTCGAGGGCGTCGTCACCATCGCGGGCGTGCGCACGCCCTGGAACCAGATCTTCACCGCATTGGTCTGCTGGGGCACCATCGCCCTCCTGTGGGTGCTGGTGAACCGCACCCGCACCGGCAAGGTCGTGCTCGCCGCCTCGATGAACCCGCGCGGCGTCACGCTGCTGGGCTTCGAGTTGTCGAAGATCTACGTGGCGATCTGGGCGATCTACGGCGTGCTCGCGGGCATCGCGGGCGTGCTGCTCGGCCAGTTCCTCGGCGTCTCGTCCTACAGCGTCGGCCCGCTCACCGCGAGCGCCTTCTCGATCGTGGTGCTCGGCGGCCTCGGCAGCGTGTCGGGCTCGCTCATCGCCGCCTACGTGGTCGGCTACCTGGAGACCATCACGGCCTACCTGATCTCGCCGGCCTACCGGACCATCCCGGCCCTGCTCCTGCTGGTGGCGGTGATGTACGTGCGGCCCCAGGGCCTGCTCGGGCGCCGCTGAGCACGAGGAACGCCGCATGACCGCCAAGCTCCTCCGCAGCCCGCTCCTCTGGCTCAGCCTGATCGGCCTCGCCCTGGCGGCGGTGCTGCCCCTCTGGGTCTCGGGCTACATCCTCGGGCTCCTCACCGTCGCCTATTACTTCGGCGTGTTCTCGATGGCCTGGGACCTCCTGTTCGGCTTCGCCGGCGAGGTGAATTTCGGGCCGACCTTCCTGATCGGGCTCGGCGCCTACACGGCCGGCATCCTCAACGGCGACGGGGTCTCGATCCCGCTCTGCCTCGTCGCCGGGGCGGTGGCGGCGGTGATCGGCGGCCTCGTCCTCGCCCTGCCGGCCCTGCGGGTGCGCGGCCCCTATTTCGGCCTCACCACCGTCACGGCCGTCCTGATCCTGCAGAACCTCATCGTGGTCTTCGCCGACACCACCGGGGGCGAGATCGGCCTGACCGTGCCGGACGTGATCAGCGTCGACGCGGCCACCAATTACTGGCTCGCCCTGGGCTTCATGACGGTGAGCGGCCTCGTGCTCCTCGCCATCGCGACCTCGCCGGTCGGGCTGATCCTGCAGGCGAGCGGGCAGGACCCGGTCGAGGCCGGCGCGCTCGGCTTCAACGTCGCCAAGCACAAGCTGGCCGCCTTCTGCGTCAGCGCCTTCTTCTCCGGCCTCGCGGGGGCGCTGTTCGTCTTCTACATGGGCACGGCGTCGGTCGGCACGCTCGTCGACGTCTCGGTGGGCGTGCAGGTCATCATCGGGGCGGTGCTCGGCGGCCGGCGCACCATCCTGGGCGGCGTGCTCGGCGCGCTCTTCCTGATCACGGCGGGCGAATTGCTGCGCCCGCTCGGCGCCCTCTCGACCTTCGTCGTCTCCGCCGCGGCCCTCGCGGTGATCCTGTTCGTCCCCGCCGGCCTCCTCGGGATCCTCACCCGCCAGGGGCAGCGCGCGTGAGGACCCGTCCGCGTCACGAGGTGCGTCCATGACCGCAGCCGCCCTGCACCGGCCCGTGCCCCCCGCCACCGCCACGGCGGCGCCGCTCCTCGCCGTCGAGGGGCTGCAGAAGCGCTACGGCGGTCTCGTCGCCGTGAAGTCGGTGAGCTTCGCCATCCGACCGGGCGAGATCCTGGGCCTGATCGGGCCGAACGGCTCCGGCAAGTCCACCGTGATGAAGCTGATCATGGGGCTGGAGCGGCCCAATGCGGGCAGCGTGGTCCTCGACGGCACCGAGATCGCCGGCTGGCCCTCCCACCGGGTCGCCCGGGCCGGGGTCGGCCTCGTCTTCCAGCATTCCCGGCCGCTCCACCGGCAGACGGTGCTGGAGAACATCAAGCTCGCCCTGCTGCCCGACAACCTGCTGCGGCTCTTCGCCGACCCGCACGTGGAGGATCGCGCCCGCGCCATCGCCGAGCGGGTCGGCCTCGGCGCCGTCCTCGACCGGCGGCCCGCCACCCTGCCCTTCGCGGATCTGCGCCGGATGGAGCTCGCCAAGGCGATCGCCCGCGACCCCAAGGTGGTGCTGGTGGACGAGCCCTTCGCGGGCCTCACCCAGGGCGAGGTGGCGGATTTCTCCGCGCTGATCCGCGGCTTCCGCGACGAGGGCAAGGCGGTGCTCCTCGTCGACCACAACGTGAAGAGCGTCGCGGCCCTCGTCGACCGGGTCTACGCCATGTATCTCGGCGAGCGCGTCGCCGAGGGCTCGGCCGCCGAGGTGATGCGCAACGAGACCGTGCGGCGCGTCTATCTCGGCGGTAGCATCGAGACCGCCGCCCGCCCGGAATCCTCCTTCTCGGGCGCGCCGCTGCTCGCGGTCGAGGAGGTCGGCGTGCTCTACGGCAAGGCCCAGGCGCTCCAGGGCGTGAGCCTGCACGTCCACGAGGGCGAGTTCGTCTCGATCGTCGGCCTCAACGGCGCCGGCAAGACGACGCTGTTCAACGCGATCTCGGGCCTCGTGCCCTATTCCGGGCAGATCCGTTTCGGCGGCGAGGCCCTGGCCCGGCGCACGCCCGCCTCGATCGCCCGCGAGGGCATCGTGCAGGTGCCGGAGACCCGCGAATTGTTCGGCGAGATGAGCGTGCGCGAGAACCTCGACCTCGGCGGCCAGCACCTGCCCAAGGCCGAGAGCGCGCGCCAGCTCGACTGGCTGCTGGAGCTGTTCCCGATCCTGCGCAGCCGCAGCGGCCAGATGGCCCGCACCCTCTCGGGCGGCGAGCAGCAGATGCTCACCATCGCCCGCGCCCTCATGATGCGGCCCAAGCTCCTGATCCTCGACGAGCCGACCCTCGGCCTCGCGCCGGTGATCCTGGAGCAGCTCTCGAAGGCCCTGGAGCGCCTGCGCCAGACGACGCCGATCACCGTGCTGCTCGGCGAGCAGAACGTGACCTTCGCGCTGCCCCACGCGGACCGGGTCTACGTGCTGGAACACGCCCGCATCGTCTGGGAGGGCACGCCGGACCGCTTCGCCGCCGAGGCCGGGACCGGGTATCTGTGAGGCGCGGAGGGCCCTGGCTCAGAGCCCCTTGGCGAGCCGGTCGAAGGCGACGAGGCGGGCGAGCAGGTCCGGCATCGCCCGCAGCGGCACCATGTTGGGCCCGTCCGAGGGGGCGCGGTCGGGATCCGGATGGGTCTCGATGAACACGCCCGCCACGCCCACCGCCACCGCCGCCCGGGCGAGCACCGGCACGAATTCCCGCTGCCCGCCCGAGGTCGCGCCCTGGCCGCCCGGCTGCTGCACCGAATGGGTCGCGTCGAACACCACCGGCGCGCCGCCCGTGACCTGCGCCATGATCGGCAGCGCCCGCATGTCGGAGACGAGGGTGTTGTAGCCGAAGGAGGCGCCGCGCTCGGTGACGATCACCTTGGAATTGCCCGCGCCCGTGATCTTGGCGGCGACGTGGGCCATGTCCCAGGGGGCGAGGAACTGGCCCTTCTTCACGTTGACGGCCCGGCCCGTCGCGGCGGCCGCGAGGAGCAGGTCGGTCTGGCGGCACAGGAAAGCCGGGATCTGCAGCACGTCGACGGCCTCCGCCGTGGGCGCGCATTGCCCGGCCTCGTGCACGTCGGTGAGGACCGGCAGGCCGAGCCGCTCGCGGATCTCGGCGAAGATCGGCAGCGCCTCGTCGAGGCCGAGGCCGCGCGCCGAGCCCGCCGAGGTGCGGTTGGCCTTGTCGAAGGAGCTCTTGAAGACGAGGCCGAGGCCGAGCGGCGCCACGATCTCCTTGAGCGCCGCCGCGACTTCGAGGGCGTGGCCGCGGCTCTCGAGGGCGCAGGGCCCCGCGATCAGGCTGAGCGGGAGGTGATTCCCGAAGCGCACGGGGCCGACCGTGACGACGGGGCCGGGGGACGGGGAAGCGGTCGACATCGACGGGGTTTCCGGATCGCGTGAGGTGCCGGCCCTCGCAGGCCATGATGGCATTCGCGAGGCGCCGCCCGGCGAGGCGCAGGCCGTTCGGGCCGGAGGTCCGGCGACCAGACACCTAAGGCAAGACTTTGTAGTAGAAGACCGTGTCGCAGGGCCGCCCGTCCGGCAGCAGCGCGTAGCCGGGGATCGCGCCGACCCGCTGCCAGCCCTCCCGTCGGTACAGCCGCTCCGCCTCGGGGCTCGCCGTGTCGAGGACGAGGAGCGTCTTGCCCGCCGCGCGGGCCGCCGCATCGGCCGCCCGCATCAGGGCCGCCCCGACTCCGCGGCCGCGGGCGCGGGTGAGCACCAGCACCTTGGAGACGTCGGCCCGGTGGGGCTGGTTCTCGGGCTGGGCGAGCACGACCTGCACGGTGCCGATCTGCCGTCCCTCCGCCTCGGCCACGATCAGGCGGCGCTCGCCGCGCCCGACGCTCTCGGCGACGCCCCGCCAATAGGCCAGGGCCGTCGCGGGGCGGAGCGGCGCCATGAAGCTCACCGAGGCGCCCGCCTCGACGCAGTCGATCAGGATCTCGGCGAGGGGCTCGGCCATGCCCCGGGCCTCCTCCCCGGACAGGGCGCGCAGGGTCGGGTCGGTCACGGCGGCACCTCAGCGGGGCAGGCTCCCGGCGGCGATGGCCACCAGGGTGCGGGCGGGTTGGTCGGCGGGGTTGTGGAAGGCGACCGGCCGGTCGACGCGCATCGCCAGGCAATCGCCGGCCCCCAGGTGATGCACGCTCTCGCCCAGGGTCACGGTGAGCGCGCCGTCGAGCACGACGACCTGCTGCTCCAGGGGCGGCACCCGCAGGCTGTCGTAGGCGACGGTGGCGCCGGGCGGGATCTCCACCTCGACGAGTTGGAGCGGCGAGGCGAAGCTCGGCGGCGAGAGGTTGCGGCGCCGGTAGCCCGTGCCGGGATCGCGCCAGCAGCTCTGCTCGGCCCGGCGGCAGAGCGGCGAGGCATCCTCCCGCGCCGCGGCGGCGAACAGGGCCGCGAGCGGCACGCCGAGCCCCGCCGCCAGCCGCTCCAGCACCGTGGCGGTCGGGCTGCTCTCCGCCCGCTCGACGAGCGAGATCATCGACCGGCTCACCCCGGACCGCTCGGCCAGGGCGTCGAGCGTCAGGCCCCGCTCCGCGCGCAGGGCCCGCAGCCGGGCCGCGAGACGGCCGTCGAGGTCCGAGGACGATTCCATGATTCAAGATTGAATTTCCGGTATCCTGGAGTCAAGGCCGGCGCGGCAGGCCAGGGGTCCGGTCGCGACGGGGTTGGCGCGAGGCCCGGCCCAGGTTATAGCTGCTGCTATAAGTGTGAGGGAGTGCTTTGATGCCGTCGAGACGCAAGGATCCCGGGCGGCGCCGATCAGCGGCCGGCCTCGCCGCCTGCCTGATCCTCGGCGCGGCGGCACCCGCCCGGGCCGAGCCCGGCCGCGCCGACCACCTCGACAGCGAGCACCTGTTCGGTTTCACCGAGGGCAGCGACATCGGCGTGCCGGGCGAGCGCGAGGTCGAGCTGGAGACGACCGGCCGGCTCGGCCGCCGCGGCGGCCGCTTCTGGGCCTTCGATCCGACGCTCGCCCTGAAGCTGCCCGTGAGCGCGCAGCTGCGCGTGGCGCCCGGGCTCAGCTTCGCGGGTTACGCGGTGGCGCCCGGCCCGGGCCTCCCGGCGGCGATCCGCGGCGGCCTCAACGGCGGCTTCGTCGAGACGCGGCTGCGCCTCCTCGACCGGGATGCCTCCCCGGTCGGGCTGACGCTCAGCGTCACCCCGAGCCTCGGCACCCGGGACGGCACCGACGCGCGGCCGGCCCGCGCCTACGGGCTCGACGCCGCCCTGCTCGCCGACCACGAATTCGTCCCCGGCACCCTCGTCGGCGCGGTCAATCTCGGCCTCTCCCTCGCCTGGAGCCGGGCCTCCGGCACCGGCGAGATCCTGCGCGGCTCCGGGCTCGACCTCTCGGCCGCCCTCGCGCGGCGGGTCTCGGCCGGCCTGTTCCTGGGCGGCGAGCTGCGCTACCTGCGCGCCTTCGACGGGCTCGCCCTCGATCGCTTCGCCGGGGAGGCGGTCTATCTCGGGCCGACCCTCTACGCCGCCCTCGGCGAGACCGCCTGGATCGGGCTGACCCTCGGCGTCCAGGTCGCGGGGGGCGCGGTCGGCGACGGGCGGCCCCTCGACCTCGCCGGCTTCGACCGCCAGCAGCTGCGCCTGCGCATCGGCGCCTCGTTCTGAAACAGACGCTAGAGCAGCACCCGATCACGTTGCAATCGGGTGCCGCTCTCGATCTTTGATTTTGCCGCATTTTGTGCGACGAACCGGCATCCACTTCGTCGGAAAATGCTCTAGGTCTTTGATCTTGCCGCATTTTCTGCGACGAACCGGCATCCACTTCGTCGGAAAATGCTCTAGCGGAAGTCGGTCGGGTCGAGCCCGTGCCGGGCGAGCTTGTCGTAGAGCGTCTTGCGCGGGAGGCCGAGCGCCTCGGCGGCGAGGCGCACGTCGCCCCGGGCCATGATCAGCTCGTCGCGGATGCGCCCGCGCTCGAAGCGGTCGACCTCCTCGGCGAGGCTGAGCGGGCGCGCGGGCGCGCGCTCCTCCGGCGCCGCCGGGCCGAGGCCGAGCGCGCAGCGCTCCGCGAAATGGCCGAGTTCGCGCACGTTGCCGGGCCAGGCGTGACGGTTCAGCATCTCGCGGATCGCCGGGGTGAGCGCCGGGACCGGCCTGTTGAAGCGGGCGGCGGCGCGGGAGAGGAAGTGCTCGAAGAGCAGCGCCACGTCCTCGCGGCGCTCGCGCAGGGGCGGGATCGTCACCGTGACCACGTTGAGCCGGTAGTAGAGGTCGTCCCGGAAGGTGCCCTGCGCGGCGGCCTGGCCGAGATCGACCTTGGTGGCGGCCACGACCCGCAGGTCGACCGCCCGCACCTCGTTGGTGCCGAGCGGCTCGACCGCGCGCTCCTGCAGCACCCGCAGCAGCTTCACCTGCAGCCCGAGGGGCATGCTCTCGATCTCGTCGAGGAACAGCGTGCCGCCGCTCGCGTGCTCGATGCGCCCGACCCGCCGCTTCACCGCCCCGGTGAAGGCGCCGGCCTCGTGGCCGAACAGCTCGCTCTCCACCACGCTGTCGGGCAGCGCCCCGCAATTCATCGCCACGAACTGGCCGCGCCGCCGCCGGCCCCAGCGGTGCAGCGCGCTCGCCACCACCTCCTTGCCGGAGCCGGTCTCGCCGAGGATCAGCACGTCGACATCGGCCTCGGCCACGTCGCGGACGAAGCGGCGCAGCCGCACGATCTCGGGCGAGATGCCGAGGAAGGCCGGATCCTCCGCCACCGCCGCGTCGAGCCGCTCGCGCAGGGTCCGGTTCTCGACCACGAGGCGGCGGCGCTCCAGCGCCCGGCGCACCGAGCCGATCAGCTGCTCGGCCGGGTAGGGCTTGGCGAGGAAGTCGTAGGCGCCCTCCCGCATGGCCCGCACCGCCATGGTGATGTCGCCGTGGCCGGTGATCAGGATCACCGGCAGGTCGGGATCGGCCTCGGCCACGGCGCGGAACAGGCCGAGCCCGTCGAGGCCCGGCAGGCGCACGTCGGTCACCACGACGCCGGGCGGGTCGGCGAGGATCGCCCGCAGGGCCGGCTCGGCCGCCGGGAAGGCCTCGACGGCGAGCCCGTCGAGTTCGAGGCTCTGCCGGTTCGCCCGGCGCACGTCCTCCTCGTCGTCGACGAAGACGATCCGGTCGGATCCGCCGCTCATGCCGCCTCCGCCACCTCTGCGCGGGCGAGGTCGACGCGGAACAGCGCGCCCCCCGCCTCGCTCCGCGCGGCCGCGAGCGTGCCGCCGCATTCCTCGACGATGCCGCGGGCGATCGCGAGGCCGAGCCCGAGCCCCTGCGGCTTGGTGGTGAAGAAGGGATCGAACACCCGGCCCGCCTCGCCCTCCGGCAGGCCGGGGCCGTTGTCGGACACCTCCAGCACGGCGCGCGGGCCGGACGCGGCGCAGCGCACGCTCACCCGCGGATCGGGGCGGCCCGCCACGGCGTCGAGGGCGTTCTGGATCAGGTTCACCACCACCTGCTCCAGCCGCGCCTCGTCGCCGAGGACGATCAGGTCCGGCCCGCCGGCCTCCACCGCGAGGGCGACGCCGCGCTCGGCCGCCTGGCTCGCGACGATCTCGACCGCCTGGGCCAGCACCCGCGCGAGCCGCACCGGCTCGCGCCGGCCCGAGGCGCGCCGGGCGAAGCCCTTGAGCTGGCGCGTCAGGCCGGCGATCCGCTCGGTCAGCCGGCCGATGGCGGAGAAATTCTCGGCCGCCTCCCCGGCCCGGCCGCGGCCGATCAGGATCGCGGCGTTGTCCGCGTAGGAGCGGATCGCCGCGAGCGGCTGGTTGATCTCGTGCGCCATGCTGGCGGCGAACTGGCCGAGGGCGGCGAGCCGCGCCGCGTGGGCGAGGTCGCGCCCGAGGCGCTCGCGCTCCGCCTCGGCGCGCTGGCGCTCCGCCATCTCCTCCCGCAGCTGCGCGTTCGCCTCGCTCAGCGCGCGGGTGCGCTCGGCCACCGCCGCCTCCAGCTCCGCCCGGCGGGCCGCCTCCTCGGCGAGGCGGGCCCGCACGCGCTGGCGGCGCTGGCGCAGGAGGACGAGGCCGAGGCAGGACGCCGCCGCCACCAGCCCGGCCAGCACCTGGGCCTGGAGCCGCTCGCGCCTCACCGCCGCCCCGACCGGGGTGAGGGTGTGGAGCCGCCAGCGCGTCCCCGGGACGGGCGCGTCGACCGGCAGGACGAGCCGCGCCGGCGCGGCCCCGCCCGCCACCCGCAGGAGCCCGTCCTCCGGACCCGGATGGAAGGGCAGCGGCGAGAGCGGCGCATCGCCGAATTCGAGCCCCTCGCGGATCCGCCGCCGCTCCTCCTCGGAGATCGGGCCGAGGGTGCGGAAGCGCCGGGCGGGGTCGCTCGCCACCAGGACGATGCCGCGGGGATCGGTGACGAAGACCTCGGCGCCCCCGCCGCGCCACCCCGCCTCGACCGCCTCGAACTCGACCTTGACCACGACCACCCCGCCGCCGCCCGCGACGCGCCGCGACAGGAACAGGCCGGGCCGGCCGCTCACCGTGCCGAGGGCGAATTGCGCGCCCGACCCGGCCGCCAGCGCCTCGCGGAAATACGGGCGGAACGTGTAGTCGTTGCCCACGAAGCTGGTGGGCGTGCCGGCGTTGCTCGCCGCCACCGTGAGCCCGTCCGCCCGCACCACGTAGATCGCGGCCGCGCCCGTCGCCTCGGCGATCCCGGCGAGCCGGCCGCTGACCTGGGCGGTCAGCCCGGGCGGCGCGGCGCGGGCGAGGCTCGCGGCAATCTCCGGATCCGCCGCCAGCGCGAGCGGCAGGGAGGATTGCTTCTGGAGTTCCGCCCGCAGCGCCGCCACGTGGAGGGTCAGCCCGGCCTCGGCGGCGCGGCGCAGATCCGCCAGGGCGGCCCGCTCCGCCGCGTGGCCGCCGAGCCAGGCGGCGAGACCGACGGCCAGGAGGGCCGCCGCCCAGAGCAGGACCCGGCCGGGCTGTCCGGAATCCCGCAAGGCGGCCGGCCCCGCCGTGCGGCCGGCCGGAACGGGGCCGTTCGCGGGTTCGCCCGGCATCGGAAATTTCCTCCCATTCACAACATCTTAACGAAAAACTCGACGCTCCGCCCCGTTGGCACGCCGGTTGCCATCCGGTCTCCCGATCGCGGCCTGCGGGATGAGCAGGCTGCACGCCGCAAGGTCAAGAGCAAGAGCCGCGCGGCGCGCCGGATCCACCGTCGCGCCGGCCGGCCCCCCGCAACCCAACCACCGGGAGAACGCCGCATGGCCGTCACCGTCCCCAGCCCCCTAACCGCGCCGCACGACCCGCCCGCGCGCAGGCCCTTCTACCGCACCCTCTACTTCCAGGTGCTCGTCGCGGTCGCGATCGGCATCCTGCTCGGTCATTTCTATCCCCAGCTTGGGGCCGAGATGAAGCCGCTCGGCGACGCCTTCATCAAGCTCGTGAAGATGATCATCGCGCCGGTGATCTTCCTCACCGTCGTCTCCGGCATCGCCGGCATGACCAACCTGGAGAAGGTCGGCCGGGTCGGGGCCAAGGCCCTGATCTACTTCCTCACCTTCTCGACGCTGGCGCTGCTCGTCGGCCTCGTGGTGGCGAACGTGCTGCAGCCCGGCCACGGCCTGCACATCGACCCGAAATCCCTCGATCCCAAGGCCGTCGCCACCTACGCGGGCAAGGCCAAGGAGCAGAGCATCGTCGACTTCCTGATGAACATCATCCCGTCGACGGCGGTGGGCGCCTTCGCGGGCGGCGAGATCCTGCAGGTCCTGTTCTTCTCCGTGCTGTTCGGCTTCGGCCTCGCCTTCATGGGCGAGCGCGGCAAGCCGGTCCTCGACATCATCAAGACCACCTCCGAGGCGATCTTCGGCGTCGTCCACATCATCATGAAGGTGGCCCCGCTCGGCGCCTTCGGGGCGATGGCCTTCACCATCGGCAAGTACGGCGTCGCGTCGCTGGCCAACCTCGCCTACCTGGTCTTCGCCTTCTACCTGACCTCGGCGATCTTCGTCCTGGGGGTGCTGGGGGCGGTGGCCCGCTACAACGGGTTCTCGGTGGTCCGGCTGGTGCGCTACATCAAGGAGGAACTCCTCCTGGTGCTCGGCACCTCCTCGTCCGAATCGGCCCTGCCCTCGCTGCTCGACAAGATGGAGCGGGCGGGCTGCTCGCGCCCGGTCGTCGGCCTCGTGGTGCCGACCGGCTACTCCTTCAACCTCGACGGCACGAACATCTACATGACGATGGCGGCCCTGTTCATCGCCCAGGCGACGGACACCCCGCTCTCGCTCGGCGAGCAGGCCCTGCTGCTGCTCGTGGCGATGCTGTCCTCGAAGGGCGCGGCGGGCGTGACGGGGTCGGGCTTCATCACCCTGGCGGCGACGCTCGCGGTGGTGCCCTCGGTGCCGGTGGTCGGCATGGCGCTGATCCTCGGGATCGACCGCTTCATGTCCGAGTGCCGGGCGCTCACCAACTTCATCGGCAACGCGGTGGCCTGCATCGTGGTCGCGCGCTGGGAGGGGGAGCTCGACGAGACGCGCCTCGCCGCGGCCCTCGCCGGCACGCCGATGCCCCTCGCCGAGGAGATGCCGGCCCTGCTCCAGCCGGCGGAATAGGCGGCGTCTGCGCCCCCGCGCGGCCTCCCCCCGGGGAGGTCGTCGCGCGGGGGCCGCCCCGGGAGGAGCCTGCCGCCCGGGCCCTACCCGACCGGCCAGGCGAAGAAGCCGCGGCCCTCCTTCTCCAGGTGCCGGTTGAGCACCATCCGGTGCACCTCGTCGGCCCCGTCCACCAGCCGCGCCTGCCGCGCGTAGCGGTAGATCCACTCCAGCACCGTGTCCTTCGAGTAGCCGCGCGCGCCGTTGATCTGGATCCCGACATCCGCCGCCCGGTGCAGCAGGTTGGCGACCTGGATCTTGGCCATCGAGATCTCCTTGCGGGCGAAGCGCCCCTGATCGAGCTCCCAGGCCGCCCGCATCACCAGCAGCCGCCCGATCTCGATGTCCATGGCGAGCCCGCCCAGCATCAGCTGCACGCTCTCGCGCTCGGCCAGCCGCACCCCGAACCCCTCGCGCTCGGCCGCGTAGGCCCGCGCGATCTCCACGCAGCGCATCGCTAGGCCGAGCCAGCGCATGCAATGGGTCAGCCGCGCCGGGCCGAGCCGCACCTGCGTCACCTTCAGGCCCTGGCCCTCCCCGAGCAGCACGTCCTCGGGCGCGACCTCGAGGCCGTCGAAGGCGAGCTCGCAATGGCCGCCGTGCTCCTCGGGCCCCATGATCTCGATCCGGCGCAGGATCTCCCAGCCCGGCTGGTCGCGGTGGAACAGGAAGGCGGTGAGCCCGTAGCGCGGGTCGTCCGAGGTGCGGGCGATCAGGATGAAGTGCGCCGCCTCCGCGGCTCCGGTGATGTACCACTTGCGCCCAAAGATGCGGTAGCGCCCGTCCGGGAGCCGCTCGGCGCGGGTGCGGATCATGGACGGGTCCGAGCCGCCGCCCGGATGGGGCTCGGTCATGGCGAAGGCGGAGCGCACGCTCCCGGCCACGATCGGGTCGAGCCAGCTCCGCTTCTGCTCCGGGGTGGCGAGGGCCTCCAGCACCATCATGTTGCCGTCGTCGGGGGCGGCCGAGTTGAAGACGGCGGGGCCGAAGATCGAGCGGTTCATCTCGGTGTAGCAGGCGGCCATGCCGACCTTGCCGAGCCCCTGGCCGCCGGTCTCGCGCCGCAGCTGGAGGCACCACAGCCCGGCCGCCTTCGCCCGGGCGCGCAGGTCCTCCAGCAGGTCGAGGCGGATGTTCTCGTGCGGGTCGTAGTTCGCCCGATCAGCCTCGACCGGCAGGATCTCCCGCTCCACGAAGGCGGCCACGCGGGCCCTGTAATCCTCGACTTCCGGGGACAGCGTGAAATCCATGGCAGACCTCGCCTCGGTTCCAGGAGCATTTCGAACGGATCTCGGGCGG
Organism: Methylobacterium sp. CB376; assembly: GCF_029714205.1. Taxonomy (NCBI): domain Bacteria; kingdom Pseudomonadati; phylum Pseudomonadota; class Alphaproteobacteria; order Hyphomicrobiales; family Methylobacteriaceae; genus Methylobacterium; species Methylobacterium sp. CB376. The sequence continues at coordinate 5,227,596 of NZ_CP121648.1, forward strand.
CCGGCAACTTCTCGCGGCCGCCGACGTCAACCATCGTCCAATTGATCGGGCCGCCCGGCCGCAACGCGGCGGCAATCTTGTCGCTTTGCCGTCTCCGATGCTGAGGCCGCGGGAATCTGCGGCCAGGATTCACCTGTGTACATGGCGGAACGGAGCCCCGCTCCTAGTGTTTCCCACCAGGAGCGAGCGCTCCGGCCGGCGCCTCTGGCTTGTCCTGCTGCCAGCACTCGCCAGAGGACCCGGCCTCCGCCCCGCTCAGGCGATCGGGCCGGTGTGCTTCTCGAGCAGCGCCCACGCCTCCGGGCCGAACTTGCCCTTCCACTCCTTGTAGAACCCGGCCGCCTGCAGCTTGGCCTGGAACGCCTTGGTGTCCACGTCGTGGAAGGTCAGGCCCTTGGCCGCGAGGTCCTTCTCGGTCGAGACGTTGCGGCGCGCCGTCTCCTCGCGCTGCGCCACCGCCTGGGTGTTGAAGTGCTTGGCGATCACGCCGCGCACGTCCTCCGGCAGGCCGCGCCAGACCTTGCCGTTGGCGAGCAGCCAGAAGCCGTCCCACATGTGGTTCGTCTTCGAGAGGTGCTTCTGCACCTCGTAGAGCTTGGCCGCGTCGATCAGCGCGAGCGGGTTCTCCTGGCCCTCCGCGATCTTGGTCTGCAGGGCCGAGTAGACCTCCGCGAAGTTGATGGTCATCGGCGCCGCGTCGAAGGCCTTGAACATCGAGGTCCAGAGCGGGCTCGGCGGGACCCGGATCTTGAAGCCCTTGAAGTCGTCCGGCGTCAGGATCGGCTTGGTGGAGGAGGTGGTCTGGCGGAAGCCGTTCTCCCAGATGCGGTCGAAGGCGTAGAGGCCCGACTTGCCGATCAGCTCGCGGACATGGGCGCCGAGATCGCCGTCGATGGCCGGCCACAGCTTGTCGTAGGACGACCACGCGAAGCCGATGCCGCTGATCGCCGCGCCGGGCACCAGGGTCGCCAGGATCAGCGGCGAGAGGCTGAAGAACTCGAGCGCCCCCGAGCGCAGCTGGCTCAGCATGTCGGTGTCGCCGCCGAGCTGGTTGTTCGGGAAGACCTTGATGTCGACCTTGCCGCCGGTCTCCTCGCGGATCCCGTCCGCGGCCTTCTGCATGTAGATGGTGAGCGGATGGCTGACCGGGCTGTTGTTGGCGACCTTGAGGTTGAAGTCGGCGGCCTGCGCGCGGCTGATCCGCATCACGGCCGGGGCCGCGACGGCGCCCGCGAGGGAAAGCTGGAGCGCGCGGCGGCGCGAGATCGAAGTCATGGCGTCCTCTCCTGGGCCGCAGCCGGGCCCGCGCGGCCCGGCCGGGCCACTTTCTTGATTGGGCGGGCCCGTCCGGCCGGACGGGCCCGCGGCGCGCTTAAAGCACGTTTCGCGCGCCTGGGCATCAGGCCGCGGCGGGAACACGCCCCGCCGTGCGGGGATGGTCCGGCGGAGCCGGAGACGACGCCATGATCAGCACCCGCCTGCACGCCGCCATCGACTACACGGTCCCGGCCCTCGTGACGCTGCTCGCGGCGGGCCCGGGCCGCAGCCCCGCCGCCCGGCGCCTGATGCGGGCCGTGTCGGGCTGGAACTACGCCTACTCGCTCTGCACGAGCTACGAGGGCGGACTCGTGCGGGCGATCCCGATGCGCGGGCACCTCGCCCTCGACACGGCCGGCGCCCTCGCCTACCTGGGCAGCGCGGCGCTCGGCGACCGCATGCCCGCCCGCGACCGCCTGCTCCTGGCGGGGATCGGGGCGGCGCAGCTCGCGGTGATCGGGCTCAGCAACCGCGGCGGCGCAAGGTCCACACCAGCCAACCGGCAGTAGAAGAAGCGCGAGGGCCGGTCGCGTCGCGCGCCGGCGACGGGTTCGGGACCGGGCGGAGGAAGCGGCGCCATGGGCGGCAGGACGCAGTTTCGGGTCGGCATCGCGGCGCTCGCCCTGGCGGCGGGTTTGGTCCCGGCGGCGGCCGGATCCTTCGAGTTCGTGCCGGCCCCGCAGGCCGACCTCAACCGCGTCTACCGGGTCGACAAGGTCACGGGCGAGGTGACCTCCTGCCAGTACGGCCTGCAGGAGAACACGATCGGCACCACCCTGTGCTTCGGCCCGGGCGAGGGCGCGGGGCCGCAGGCCCCGTCCGAGTACGGGCTCGTGGCCTCGCGGCACCTGCGCGAGGCGGGCGTGTTCCGGGTCAACCACCGCACCGGCGCCATGAGCATCTGCTACGTCCTCGACGAGGCCGTGGTCTGCACGCCCCAGGCGGCGGCGGGCGCCGAGGCGGCGCCGAGGGGCAACGTGGCGACGGCGCAGCCCGCCCGGCCCTGAGCGGCGCCGGACGGGACTCTTCCCGGGCGGCAGCGCCGCGTGCTAGGGCCAGCGCGCCCGGGCGGCCAGCCCGGGTGAGCCAGCCGAGAGCCGCGCCGATGCCGTCCGCACGCCCCTCCCCCCGTCCCGCCGGAGGCCCGGCGTGAGCGCCGCCCTCAAGCGCGCGGCCGCCGCCAGGGCGCTCGACCTCGTCGCGGACGGGATGCGCCTCGGCCTCGGCACCGGCTCCACCGCGGCCGAATTCGTCGAGCTGCTGGGCGCGCGGGTGCGGGCCGGGCTCTCGGTCGTCGGGGTGCCGACCTCGGAGGCCACGCACCGGGCCGCGCAGGCGGCGGGCATCCCCCTCACCACCCTCGACGAGACCCCCGAACTCGACCTGACCATCGACGGCGCCGACGAGATCGACGGGGCGCGCCGCCTCATCAAGGGCGGCGGCGGCGCGCTGCTGCGCGAGAAGATCGTGGCGGCGGCGAGCCGGCGCATGGTCGTGATCGCGGATGCGGGCAAGCGGGTCGAGACGCTCGGGCGCTTCCCGCTGCCGGTCGAGGTGGTCCCCTTCGGCCTCGCCGCCACGCGGCGCGCCGTGGAGGGCGCCCTCGGCCGCGCCGGCTGCGCGGGCGAGGTCGCGCTGCGCCGGGCCGCGGACGGCGCGCCCTTCGTCACCGACGGCGCCCACCTGATCCTCGACGCGCATCTCGGCCGCATCCCGGATCCCGAGGCCCTGGCCGCCGCGCTCGCGGCCGTCCCCGGCGTGGTCGAGCACGGCCTGTTCCTCGGCCTGTGCAGCGGCGCCATCCTGGCCGCCGATGAGGCGGGCGAGGTGCGCCTCCTGACCCTCGGCACCCTCTGAGCGCCCCCGGGCCCGCGACCTCGCGGCCCGCCCCCGATCCTCCTCCGCGCCGCAATCGCCCCCGAAACCGGCGCGCCTCACATCGGAGCCTCCTCATGCCCCTGCGTCCCGCGCCCGCCCTGGCGGGCCTCCTCGTCGCGCTCCTGGCGACCGCGCCCCTGGCGACCGCACCCGCCGCAGCCCAGAAGGCGGCGCCGGCCGCCCCGCCGCGCCGGCCCCCGCCGCGCCCAATCCGGCGATCTCGCCGAGCCACTTCGCCCTCGCCAAGGAGGTGATGCTGAGTTCCGGCATCGCCCGCTCGTTCGACTCGATCGTCCCGGTCTTCAGCGAGCAGATCAAACAGGCGGCGGTCACCCGGCCCGAACTGACCAAGGATCTCGACGACGTCCTCGCCAAGCTGCAGCCCGAGATGGAGCTGCAGAAGCAGCGGATGATCGACACCGCCTCGCGCATCTACGCCGAGAAGCTGAGCGAGGCGGAGCTGCGCGACATCGCCGCCTTCTTCCGCTCGCCCGCGGGCAAGCGCTACGTCGAGACCCAGCCCCAGGTCCTCGACGACATGGTGCAGGCGATGCAGGCCTGGACGCAGGAAGTCTCCGAATACGTGATGGTCCGGGTGCGCGCCGAGATGGGCAAGCGCGGCCATCAGATGCAGTGATCCCTTGACCGCCGCCCTGACGCGCAACCGGGGCGCCGCCCGGTCCGACATCGCGCAGCGCCTCTCCGGCGCCGGAGCCCTGCTCCTCGTCGCCCTGCCGCCCGCCATGGCGGCCGCGAACCGGTCGAGCCCCCTGGTCGTGGGGGCGGCCGCGCTCGCGCTCCTGGCCGGGGCCCTGCTGGCGGAGGGCGGCCGCGCCGTGGGGGCGCGGCTCGCCGCGCCCCTCGCGACGCCGCTCGGGCGGGTCGCCCTCGCCTTCCTGGCCTGGTCCGCCCTCAGCCTCGCCTGGAGCCCGGTGCCGGCGACCTCGCTGCGCATGGCGGGGGAGTTCGGCCCGACCCTGCTCGCCGCCTACCTGGTCGCGACCCTGGCGCCGCCCCACCTGGCGCCGCTCGCCCGGCCGGCCGCCCTCGTGCTCCTCGCCACCTGCCTCGCCGTCGAGGCGGACCTCGTCAGCGACGTGGCCCTGCGGCGGCTCCTGCACGAGCGGGCCTTCGACTACGTCTACAACCGGCCGCTCGAACTCGCCGTGCTGCTCGCGGTGCCGGTGGCCGCGCTCACCGCCCGGGCCGGGCGCCCGCTCCTGGCGCTCGCGGCCGCGGCCGCCGCGGCGCTCGCCGCGTGGTACTCGGCGAGCGGCGCCTCCGCCCTCGCGGCGCTCGCGGCGGCCGGGGCCTACGCGGCCGCGCGGCTCCTGCCGCGTCGCGCGGTGCTGGCCCTCGCCGGGGCGGGGCTCGCGGGCGCGGTCGCCCTGGCCCCGCTCGAAGGGGACATCCTCGCGGCCCTGTTCCCGCCCAAGCTCCACGCGCGCATGGCGGCGAGCAACACGCGCGAGCGCGTGGTGATCGCCCAGAGCTTCGGGGCGGCGGTGGCGCAGGATCCCTGGCGCGGGGCCGGCTTCGGCACGAGCGCGCGGTTCGACCGGCTCCCCGTGGCGGAGCGCCTCGATCCCGAGATGCGGCCGATGCTGACGGCCGGCCACCCGCACAACAGCTTCCTGCAGGTCTGGGCCGAGCTCGGCCTCGTCGGCGCGGCGCTCGCCGCCGCGGCGCTGCTCCTGACCCTGCGCGCCCTCGCGGCCTGGCCGGACCGGGCCCGCGCGGCGGCGCTCGCGGCTCTCGCAGGGGCGGCCTCGATCGCCTTCGTCGGCCACGGGGCGTGGCAGGGCTGGTGGATCGCCGGGCTCGGCGCCCTCGCGGCGTGGCTGCGCGCGCTCAGCGCCGCGCCGCGGGTCTGACGGTACCCGGCCGCTCCCCGCGGCCGGGCGGCTCTGCTTATATGCCGCTCGGGTCCCGGCAGGGCCGGGCCGGCGTCAGGGAGATCGGCGATGAGCAGCGGGACCGGCGGTGAGGGCTTCGACGTCGACCTCTTCGTGATCGGGGGCGGCTCCGGCGGGGTGCGCGCGGCGCGGATCGCGGCGGGCTACGGGGCCCGGGTGATGCTCGCCGAGGAGTACCGGGTCGGCGGCACCTGCGTCATCCGCGGCTGCGTGCCGAAGAAGCTGATGGTCTACGCGAGCCGCTTCGCGGACGAGTTCGAGGACGCGGCCGGCTTCGGCTGGACCGTCGAGGCGCCGCGCTTCGACTGGGCGACGCTCAAGCGCCATCGGGACGCCGAGGTGACGCGGCTCGAGGGCATCTACGCCACGAACCTGATGCGGGCGGGCGTCGAGGTCGTGGCCGAGCGGGCGGTGATCGAGGGCCCGCACGCGGTGCGGCTGCTGCGGTCCGGCCGCAGCGTGCGCGCCCGGATCATCCTGGTGGCGGTCGGCGCCCACCCGGTGAAGGAGCCGCCGATCCCGGGGGCGGAGCTCGGCATCACCTCGAACGAGATCTTCGAGTTGGAGGAGCAGCCGCGCCGCATCCTGGTGGTCGGCGGCGGCTACATCGCGGTGGAATTCGCGGGCGTCTTCGCGGGGCTCGGCAGCCGCACCACCCTGCTCCATCGGGGCGACAAGCTGCTGCGCGGCTTCGACGACGAGATCCGGCAGGCCCTCGGCGAGGCCTATGCGCGGCGGATGGACCTGCGGCTCAACCGCACCATCGGGCGGCTGGACCGGGAGCCCGACGGGATCCGGGCCTCGCTCGACGACGGGTCGAGCCTGGTGGTCGATCAGGTGCTGGTGGCGACGGGCCGCCGCCCGAACGTGCAGGGTCTCGGCCTGGAGACGGTCGGGATCGGCCTCGACCGGGCGGGCGCGATCCCGGTCGACCGCTTCTCGCAGACCGGGGTGCCGTCGATCTACGCGGTCGGCGACGTGACGAACCGGGCCGCCCTGACGCCGATCGCGATCCGGGAGGGCCACGCCTTCGCCGACACGGTGTTCGGCGGCAAGCCCTGGGCGGTGGACCACGGCCTGATCCCGACCGCCGTCTTCTCCACGCCCGAGATCGGGGTGATCGGCCACAACGAGGACGTGGCGCGCGGCCTCTACGGCGAGGTCGACGTCTACGAGGCGCGGTTCCGGCCGATGAAGGCGACGCTGTCGGGGCGCGAGGAGCGCGTCCTGATGAAGCTGGTGGTGGCGCGGGACGGCGACCGGGTGGTCGGGGTGCACGTGCTCGGCCACGACGCGGGCGAGATCATCCAGGCGGCGGCGATCGCCGTGACGATGGGCGCGACCAAGGCGGATTTCGACCGCACGATCGCGGTCCACCCGACCGCGGGCGAGGAACTCGTCACCCTGCGCACGCCCGCGGCGATCAAGCGGCCGGTGGGAGTGGGGTAGCGGGCGGCGCGACGGGCCGGTCAAGCCCTCGGGCCCCACCGCGACGACCATCGCGGCCTGCGCGCGGCCCCGTCAGGCCGGGTCGAACCGGATCGGCTGCGCGCCCTTGTAGAGCGTCATCCGGCCGAGATCGTAGACGTGCTCGAGGCCGGTCGTGACGGTGAGGAAGTGGTTGCCGGCGAGCTGGCCGACCTTGCTGGCGAAGTGCACGCCGCCATAGGCCAGCAGGATCTCGGTCTCGCTGATCCCGCCCGGATACAGGATCATCTGGCCCGGGGCCGGGTAGCTGGTGTGGTTCTCGTAGCCGACGCCGAAATCGAGGTCGCCGAGCGGCATCCACACGCCCTCGCCGCTCCAGCGGACATGCACGATCTCGCTCACGAAGGGCAGCGCCTTGACGAAGGCCGCGCAGGTGTTGGGCGCTTTCTCCAGTTCGAGCCGGCCGACGAGGTCGTAGGGCCCCGCCTTGATCTTGAGTTCCTGCACGGTTGAGTCTCCTCGGGATGGGGATGATGGTGCGCCGCCTCAGGCCGGGCGGCCGACGGGAGCAGGATCCGAGCCAGCCCGCATCGCCCGGATCTCCTCCGGCGGCGCGATCTCCTCCGGCGTCGCGCAGAGGCGCAGGCGGCGCATCCGGGCGCCGAGGCGCGGCGAGGCGGTCAGCACCGCGAGCGGCACGGCGAGCAGGGGCCCGAGCAGGAGCGGCGCGAGCCAGGGCAGCAGGCCGGGCGCGACGAGGCCGACGGCGAGGCCGAGGCCGGCACCGATCAGCACCACGTCGGCGAGGCCGCGGATGGCGGCGCCGAGCGTCACCCCGGCCGCGTCGCGGCGCTGCCGCCCCCAGACCGGCCGGCGCCCGAGCAGCAGCCGGACCACCACGACGCTGAGCCGCAGCATTGCGATCCCGTAGAGCAGGAAGGAGAACAGCGTCTCCGCCAGGATGCCAGCCAGGAAGGGCAGGAGGCCGCCGTGCCGGGCGGTGTCGCGCCGCGCCAGGACCTCCGCGTAGCCCGCCGCCTTGGGCGCGACCGAGAGGGCGAGCCAGGCGAGGTACAGGGCCGCCGCGAGCCCGGCCGGCGTCTCCCGCGGCAGGTCGAGGAGCCGCCAGGGCAGCAGGAGCAGGACCAGCAGCGTCGCCGGGGCGCCGCAGAACATCAGGATCGCCCAGAGCAGCTGGACGCGGCTCACCGCGAGCAGGCCGGGCAGCCGCAGCAGGCGCACGTATTGCAGGTTGCCCTGGCACCAGCGCGCGTCGCGGGCGAGGTGGTCGAGGAGGGTGGGCGGATTCTCCTCGAAGCTGCCGGTCTCCAGCGGCAGCAGCCGCACCTCGTAGCCCGCCCGCCGCATCAGCACGGCCTCGACCTGATCGTGCGACAGGATCGGCCCGCCGAACCGGCCCGGGCCGAGGACCGGCAGCCGGCAGGCGGCCGCGAAGGGGGCGATGCGCAGGAGGGCGTTGTGGCCCCAGAACGGCCCGCACTCCCCGCTCCACCACGCCATGGCGAGGCTGTAGGGCCGCATGCCGTGGCGCATGCCGAACTGGAACAGGCGCGTGAAGGGGCTCTCGGCGGGCGCCCCGACCACGAGGCCCTGCAGGATCCCGATCCGCGGATGCGCCTGCACGATGCGCACGAGAAGCAGGATGGCCTCGCCGGTCATCAGGCTGTCGGCGTCGAGGGGCAGCATCAGCTCCTCCTCGGCCCGGGCGCAGAAGTCCTGCAGGTTGCCGGCCTTGAAGCCGGCATTCTCGGCCCGGCGCCGGTAGTGCAGCCGCGCCGCCTCCGCGGGCGGCAGCGCGGCGCGCCACGCGGCGAGGCAGGCTTCCTCGCGCGCCGCGATCGCGGGATCGTCGGTGTCGCTGAGGACGTGGAAGCCGAACCAGGCCCCGTGGCCGGTGCGCGCGAGGCTCTCCTGCACGACGCGCAGGCGCGCGAGGGCGCGCTCGGGCTCCTCGTTGCGCAGGGTCATCACCACCGCGGTGCGCAGCCGCGGCGGCTCGGGCCGCTCGCCCGCGGCCGCGAAGGGGGCCGCCGCCGCGAGCCCGGCCGGCCCGGCGCGCAGCAGCCAGAGCCCGATCAGCGCGTGCCAGAAGCCCAGCACCGTCCAGGGCAGCGCCACGAGGCACAGGGCCAGGAGGGCGAGGTCGAGGGCGTCGAGGCCCCCCGCCCCGAGCACCGCGACGAGGCCGGCCGCGAAGCCCGCGCAGGTGACGAGCGCGGCCGCGAGGAGGAGAAGGCGCCGCCGGCGCAGGGTGCCGGAGGCTTGCGGCCCCGCCAGCGTCGTGAGAGGAGCGGAGCCGCCGGGGGGACCCTCGGCCAGGACCGGGGAGTCAGGGTGCCGCATCGGTCGCAATCCGGCGCAGGCGACGAGGGGATCGGACCGGTCTCGGCGCGGGCGCTGTGGTACACCGCGCCCGGTCGGGCGGAGCTGCGACGCCAGACATTGCCCCCTCTCAGCCCCGGCGAGGTCCGGGTTCGCACGGTGTGGACGGCGCTCAGCCGCGGCACCGAGCGCCTCGTCTACGAGGGGCGGGTGCCGGAGCGCGTCCGCGCGCGGATGCGCGCCCCCGCCCAAGAGGGCGATTTCCCGTTTCCGGTCAAGTACGGCTACTGCGCGGTCGGGCGGGTCATGCCGGACGGCCCTGTGGTGTTCGCGCTGCAGCCTCATCAGGAGGCCTTCGCGAGCCGCCCCGAATCCCTGGTGCCGCTGCCGCCGGACCTGCCGCCCCGGCGCGCGCTGCTGGCCGCCAACATGGAGACCGCGCTGAACGGTCTGTGGGATTCGGGGGCGGGGCCGGGCGACCGCGTCGCGGTGGTGGGCGGCGGGCTGGTAGGGCTGCTCGCGGCCCATCTGGCGGCGGGGCTGCCGGGGGCCGAGGTCACGCTGATCGACCGCGACCCGGCGCGCGCCGGCCTCGCGCGGCATCTCGGCCTCCCCTTCCGCCTCCCGGCCGAGGCGCCGGGCGAGGCCGACGTGGTGATCCACGCCAGCGCCGCGGCGGAGGGCCTCGCACTCGCCCTCGACCTCGCGGGCGAGGAGGCCTGCGTGACCGAACTCAGCTGGTACGGCGACGGCGAGGTCGCGGTCCCCCTCGGCGCGGCCTTCCACCCGCGCCGCCTGCGGCTGGTGTCGAGCCAGGTCGGGCAGGTGCCGCCCGCCCGCCGCCCGCGCTGGGACCGCCGCCGCCGCCTGCTGAAAGCCCTCGACCTCCTGCGCGACCCGCGCCTCGACGCGCTGATCACCGAGGAGGTCGCCTTCGAGGCCCTGCCGGCCGCCCTGCCCCGGCTGCTCGCCCGCGACGCCCCGGGCGTCTGCACCGCCATCCGCTACCAACCCGCCGAGATCGCCTGATGTACGCCGTCGAAGTCCGCGACCACGTGATGATCGCCCACAGCTTCCGGGGCGAGCTGTTCGGGCCCGCCCAGGCGCTGCACGGGGCGACCTTCGTGGTCGACGTGGCCTTCTTCCGCGAGGCCCTGAGCCCGGACGGGGTCGTGGTCGATATCGGCCGGGCGGGCGAGACCCTGCGGCGGATCCTGGCGCCGCTCAACTACCGCAACCTCGACGACCTGCCCGCCTTCGCGGGCCGCAACACGACGACCGAGTTCCTGGCCGGCCACATCCACGCCGCCATGGCCGCGGCGGTGCGGGCCGGGGAGGTCGGGCCCGGCGCCGAGGGGGTCGCGCGCCTGCGCGTGACGCTCCACGAATCGCACGTCGCCCGGGCCTGGTTCGAAGGACCGCTCGCGCCGTGAGCGACGCCTTCCTCGCCGTCCCGGGCGACCTCGCCGCGCCGACCGGGGGCTACGCCTATGCGCGCCGCCTGCTCGCGGCGCTCCCGGGCCAGGGGCTGCGCGCGTCGCACCTCGCCCTGCCGGGCGGGTTCCCGATGCCCACGGACGAGGATCTCGCGGCGACGCGGGCGGCCTTCGCCGCCCTGCCGCCCGGCCCTCCCCTGATGGTCGACGGCCTCGCCTACGGGGCGCTTCCCGCCGAGGCGATCCGGGCGGCCGGCGACCGGCCCCTCGTCGCCCTCGTGCACCACCCGCTCTGCCTGGAGGAGGGCCTGTCCGACGAGGCGGCGGCCCGGCTGCGCGCGCGCGAGCGCGCCGCCCTTGGGCTCGCGCACCGCGTGGTCACGACGAGCGGCACGACGCGCGACCTGCTGGTGCGCGACTTCGGGGTGGCGGCGGGGCGAATCACCGTGGCGGAGCCCGGCACCGATCCGGCGCCTCCCAATCCGGTCCGGCCCGGCCCGGCGGTCTCGCTCCTCGCGGTCGGGACCCTGATCCCGCGCAAGGGTTACGCGGTGCTGATCGAGGCGCTGGCGCCCCTGCGCGGTCTCGACTGGACGCTCGCCGTCGCGGGCGCCCTCGACCGCGACCCCGCCTGCGCCGCGGCGGTGCGGGAGGCTGCGGCGGCGGCGGGCCTGGGCGGGAGGGTGCGCTTCCTCGGGGCGGTCGACCCCGTCCGGCTCGACCGGCTCTACGCCGAGGCCGACCTCCTCGTCTCGGCCTCCCTGTTCGAGGGCTACGGGATGGCCCTGGCCGAGGGGCTCGCCCGCGGCCTGCCGATCATCGCCACCACGGGGGGCGCCGCCGCCGCGACCGTGCCGGACGCGGCCGGGCTCAAGGTGCCGCCGGGCGACGCGCCGGCCCTGCGCGAGGCCCTGCGCGGCCTGGTCACCGATCCCGACCGCCGCCGCGCGGCGGCCTGCGCCTCCCGGGCGGCCGGCCTCGCCCTGCCGCGCTGGGAGGACACTGCCGCGCGGGTCGCGTCCTGCTTGAGGGAGGCCGGGAGATGAGCGGGTTCAGCCCCGCATGGCTGGCCCTGCGCGAGCCCGCCGACCACGCCGCCCGGGATCGCGACCTCGCCGCGGCGCTCGGGCGGGCGATGGCGGCGCGCGGCGAGAGCGTGCGCGTCCTCGATCTCGGCTGCGGCACCGGCTCGAACCTGCGCGCGCTCGCGGGGCTGCTGCCGGCCCGCCAGGACTGGCTCCTCGTCGACCACGATCCCGCGCTCCTCGGCGCCGCCCGGGCGGCCCTGATCGCCTTCGCGGACCGGGCGGAGGCGCGGGGCGACGACCTCCTCCTCTCCGTGGCCGGGCGGGCGCTCAGCGTCGCGTTCCGCCGCGCGGACCTCGCGGACGGCCTCGTCCCGCTCCTCGCCCCGGCGGCGCCGCCCGACCTCGTGACCGCGGCCGCCCTGTTCGACCTCGTCTCCGAACCCTGGATCGCGGCGGCTTCGGACGCGGTGGCGCGGGCGGGCGCCCTGTTCTACACCGCGCTCACCTTCGACGGCGCCGAAAGCTGGACCCCGCCCCATCCGGACGACGCGGCGATCCACGCCGCCTTCCTGGCCCATCAGGACCGGGACAAGGGGTTCGGCCCCGCCGCGGGACCGCGGGCGACGCGGGCGCTGGAGGCCGCCTTCCTGGCCCGCGGCTACGCGGTCGCGCAGGCCGAGAGCCCGTGGCGGGTCGGCGCCGGCCCCCTGCGGGACGCGCTCGCCGCCGGCAAGGCGGCGGCGGCGACGGAGACCGGGCTCGTCCCGGCCGAGCGGGTGGCCGCGTGGCGCGCCGCCCGGGCCGGCCGCGCGGGCGAGGCGGTGATCGGACATCGCGACCTGCTGGCCCTGCCGCCCGGGTGAGCAGCGCACGCCGCGCCGAGCCGCCTCAGCGCGGCGCGCGGGCCGCGAAATCCTGCTCGAATTCCTGCAGCTCGGTGGGGTTGAGGTCGGAGACGGCCCAGAAGGTCAGCCCGGCCTGCGACCAGTGCAGCAGGCCGTAGCCCTCCCGCGCGCTGCCGGCGGACCAGCCGCCGCTGCCCGGCCAGACGAACAGGTTGATGACGTGCCCGCGCCGCCGGTAGACCAGGGCCGCCACGACCCGGCCGCCGACATAGTCGAGGCGCCCGCCGACCAGGTCGAAGCCGCGATCCGACAGGTCGACGACCGGCGGCGCGAAGTCGAGCCTGCCGGAGAACCACGGCTTCACGGTGTGCTGGTCGCTGGACGGGACGTCCGTGAGGTGGTTCGCGAGGAGCGAGCGGACATGGCCGGAGACGAGGTCGTCGCGCAGGGCCCCGTTCCGGTCGAGGCCGAGCGGCAGGAATGCGACCGCGAGGCTCGCCGCCAGGGCCAGGGCGGCCGGGGCGAGCAGCCGGCGCAGCGGCCGCGCCGGGGACCGGGCGGCCTCCTCCGCGTCGAGGGCCGCCGCCACGCGCCGCCGCAAGGCCGCCGGGGCGGAATGGCGCACCCCGTCGCGGCGGCGCAGGTCGCGCTCCTCCCGCAATCGCCCGTACGCCGCGCGGCAGGCCGGGCAGGACTCGAGATGCGCCTCCAGCCCGAGCGCGTGGGCGGCGTCGAGCTCCCCGTCGAGGAGCCCGTGGAGCAGCAGCGCGCGGTCGCGGCAGGGATCGGGACGGGGCGCGCTCATGGCGTTTCGTGCTCCTTGGGGACGGGCAGGGATTCCTCCCCGAAGCGGCGGCGCCAGGCGGCGCCGAACAGGGCCCGCGCCCGGGCGAGGCGCGACATCACCGTGCCGACCGGCACGCCCGTCACCGCCGCGACGTCGCGGTAGGACAGATCCTCCAGCTCGCGCAGGACGAGCGTCTCCCGGAACGGCTCCGGCAGGGCCGCCACCAGGGCGCGCACGGCGGCGATCTCGTCGCCCCGGGCGAGGGACGCCTCGGGCGTCTCGGCCTCCCGGTCCCAGGGGTCCTCGGGGCCGCCCTCCTCCGCCGCGCCGGCGGCCGCCCGGGGGCGCGCCGCCGCCCAGCTCCGGGCGCAGTTGCGGACGATGGCGAGGAGCCACGCCCGGGCGTCGCCGCCCCGGAAGCCGTCGAAGCCGCGGAAGGCCCGCAGCATCGCCTCCTGCACGATGTCCTCGGCCGCATCCGCGTCCCGGGCGAGGAAGCGCGCGAGGCTGTAGGCCGCGTCGAGATGCGGCAGCACGGTCGCGTCGAAGAGAGCCCTCGCCCGGATCATCGGCGCTCACCGGGCGGCGAGCGCGGGCCGGGCGGGAGCCGGCACCTCGACGGGGATCCGCGCCGGCAGCGCCGCCAGCCCCATCAGCAGGCCGGCGAAGAGCGCGAGGCCGGCCAGCGGGTCGCGCCAGGAGCAGGCGTGATCCTGCGGATCATAGGGCATCGCGCGACCTCCCGGGCCGGAGCCGGATCCGGGCCCTCATGGCGAGGGCCCTCATGGCGAGAATCCTCATGGCGAGGCCTCCGCGGAGGCCCGGATCTCGATCACGCCCACCATATGCGGATGCAGGGCGCAGAAGTACCGGACTTGCCCCGGGCGCTCGAAGCGGGCCGCGAAGCGCTCGTCCGTGTCGAGGGCGGGCGAGTGGAAGGAGCCATCCTCCGCCGCCACGACGTGGGGGATGTCGTCCGCGTTGGTCCAGGTCACCACGCTGCCGGGCGCCACGACCAGCAGGGCGGGCGAGAACACGAAGTTCTCGATGCGCACGGAGGCGGCGGCCGCCCGGGCGGGGCCGAGGGCCGCGAGGAGCGGGAGCGCCAGGACGGCGCGGCGGGACGGCGCCGGGAGGGAGGTCGGCATCGCGCGCTCCTCAGGCGGTCAGCGGCGCGTCGAGGATGGCGAGCGGGCCCGCCCCCGGCACGAAGGAGACGCTGGCGATGCCGAGGTGGCGGCGCAGCTCGCCCGGCGGCAGCCTCATCGGCCCCGGCGAGGGCGCGGCGCCGGGTGCGGGCTGCGGGAAGGCCGTCGAGCGCGCGGTGTGGAAGGCGACCGTCCCCTCGACCTTTTGCATCACCTGGTGGATGTGCCCGTTCAGCACGGTCACCGAGCCGAAGCGGCGCAGCAGCGCGAGCGCCCGCGCGCCGTCCTCGGTGCCCCAACCCCACTCGGGATAGACGCTCCAGAGCGGGATATGGGCGAAGACCACGATCGGGGTCGAGGAGGACAATCCGGCGAGGTCGGCTTCGAGCCAGGCGAGCTGCTCGGCCCCGAGCGTGCCGAGCCCGCCCGCCCTGAGGTCGACCACGTTGACGAGGCCGACGAAGTGGAGGCCGCCCTGGTCGAAGCTGAACCAGCCGGCACCCCGCGTCCCCCGCCCGTAGCGCGCCAGATAGGCGCGGCCTCGCCCCTCATCGAGGATGTCGTGCTCGCCGGGCACGAAGACGAGCGGCAGGCCGGTCTCGCGCAGGATCTGGTCCGCGTCGTCGAACTCCCCCTCCCGCGACAGGTGGCTGATGTCGCCGGTGTGCAGGATGAAGGCCGGCTTCTCCGGCAGGGCGCGGATCCGCGCCACGGCCTCGCGCAGGGTCAGGCGCGCGTCGGGATTGGCCGCCTTGTCGAAGCCGACATGGCTGTCGCTGATCTGCAGGAAGCGCAGGCCTCCCTCCGGGTCCGCGGCGCGCGCCGCACCGAGGCCGACCGCCCGCGGCAGGCCGCCGCCCGCGCTCCAGAGAAGGCCGGTCCCGGCCCAGGTCATGCACTCCAGGAAGCCGCGCCGGTCGATGCCGTCCGCGTCCCGTCCCGCCTCGCCACGCCCGCCGTTCCGCGCCATGGTGACCTCCTCGCGGGGCATCCTCGCGCCCCACCCGTCCAGACCCGGGCCGGCGCGGATTTATTCCCGGCGCCTCGCGGAAGCTGGACGGATTCTTGCCTCGGCGGCTTCCTGCGGCCAGGGCAGCGCGGGAGGGGACGGGAGCGCGGATGGACCTCAACACGATCACCGCTCATCTGACGCCGCGCGGGCGGGAGGATCTGGCCGCGTGGCGGCCGGGCGACGCGTGGCTCGCGGGCGGGACCTGGCTGTTCTCCGAGCCGCAGCCTGGCGTGACGCGGCTCATCGACCTCGCGCGGCTCGGCTGGCCGCCCCTCGAAATCGACGCGGAGGGCATGCGGATCGGCGCGACCTGCACCATCGCGCGCCTCGACCGCGCGGAATGCCCCGCCGCCTGGATCGCGGCGCCGCTGATCGGCCAATGCTGCCGGGCGCTGCTCGGCTCCTTCAAGATCTGGACCATGGCCACGGTCGGCGGCAACCTCTGCATGGCCCTGCCGGCCGGCCCGATGATCGCGCTCACCGCCGCCCTCGACGGCACCTGCCTGATCTGGCAGCGCGACGGCGGCGAGCGGCGGCTGCCCGTGACCGAGTTCGTGCGCGGCCCGCAGGAGACCGCCCTGCAGCCCGGCGAGGTGCTGCGCCGGATCGACCTGCCGGCCGAGGCGCTGCGGCGGCGCGCCGCCTTCCGGCGGATCTCGCTCAGCCCGAACGGGCGCTCGGGCGCGCTGCTGATCGGCACGCGGGACGCGGCGGGCGCCCTGGCCCTGACCGTCACGGCCTCGACCCGCCGCCCGGTGCGGATCGCCTTCCCGGCCCTGCCCGCTGCCGGCGCGCTGGCCGCGGCGCTCGCCGACGCGATCCCGCCGGGCCTCACCCACGACGACGTCCACGGCGCGCCGGAATGGCGCCGGCAGGTCACCCTCCTCCTCGCCGAGGAGATCCGGCAGGAGCTCGACGGAGACGCGTGCGGATGATGCTGACGGTCAACGGCCTCTCCCAGGAGGCGGCGCCGCGCCCCGGCCAGTGCCTGCGCACCCTGCTGCGCGACCTCGGCTGGTTCGGCGTGAAGAAGGGCTGCGACGCCGGCGATTGCGGCGCCTGCACGGTCCATCTCGACGGGGAGCCGGTGCATAGCTGCCTCGTCCCGGCCCTGCGGGCGGAGGGGCGCGCCGTCACGACGATCGAGGGCCTGTCCGGCCCCTGCGGGCCCGATGCGGCGGTGCCCGACCGGCTGCACCCGGTCCAGGAGGCCTTCCTGGCCGCGCAGGGCTTCCAGTGCGGCTTCTGCACGCCTGGCATGGTGATGACCGCCGCCGCCCTCGACCAGGGCCAGCGGCGCGACCTCGGCGCCGCCCTCAAGGGCAATCTCTGCCGCTGCACCGGCTACCGGGCGATCGCGGACGCGATCGCCGGGATCGCCGACGCGATCGCCGGCAGCGCGGACGCGAGTGCGGGCAGCGTCGCGGCCGAGGGCGACGGGGCGGGGGGTGATCCCTGCGGCCGCAGCCTGCCCGCCCCGGCCGGGCCGGCGGTGGTGAGCGGGCGGGCGCGCTACACGTTCGACCTCGCGGTCGAGGGGTTGCTCCACCTCAAGGTGCTGCGCTCGCCCCACGCCCACGCGGAGATCCTGCAGGTCGACCGCGCCGCCGCCCTCGCGGTGCCGGGGGTGGTGGCGGTATTCACCCACGAGGACGTGCCGGCATCCCGCTACTCGACCGGGCGCCACGAGGATCCGCGCGACGACGCGCCCGACACCCTGATGCTCGACCGGATCGTGCGCTTCGTCGGGCAGCGGGTCGCCGCGGTGGTGGCGGAGAGCGAGGCGGCGGCCGAGGCGGGCGTGGCCGCCCTCGTCGTGACCTACGCGCCGCGCCCGGCCCTGCTCGATGCCGAGCGGGCCCTCGATCCGGACGCGCCGCGCGTCCACGATCCGGGGCCGCCCGGCGCCGACGCCCCGCCGCTCCACCCTCATCCGAACATCGCGGCCGAGGTGCACGGACAGGTCGGCGACGTCGAGGCCGGCTTCGCCGAGGCCGACCTGGTGATCGAGGGCACGTACCGCTCGCAGCGCATCCAGCACGCCCACCTGGAGACGCACGGGGCGCTGGGCTGGCGCGACGAGGCGGGCCGCCTCGTCCTTCGCACCAGCAGCCAGGTGCCCTTCCTGACCCGCGACGCCCTCGCGGCGCTGCTGGGCCTCGACCGGGCGCAGGTGCGGGTGCTGTGCGGGCGGGTCGGCGGCGGCTTCGGCGGCAAGCAGGAGATGCTGACCGAGGACTTGGTGGCCCTGGCGGTGCTGCGCCTCGGGCGGCCGGTGAAGTGGGAATTCACGCGCGGCGAGCAGTTCACCGGGGCGACGACCCGCCACCCGATGCGGGTCCGCGTCAAGCTCGGCGCGCGGCGCGACGGCACGCTCACCGCCATCGCCCTCGACGTGCTCGCCGAGACCGGCGCCTACGCCAACCACGCGGGCGGCGTGCTCCACCACGGCTGCAACGAGGTGATCGGCGTCTATCGCTGCCCGAACAAGCGGGTGGACGGCGTCTCGGTCTACACCCACACGGTGCCGGCGGGGGCCTTCCGGGGCTACGGCCTGAGCCAGACCATCTTCGCGGTCGAATCGGCGATGGACGACCTCGCGCGCGGCCTCGGCCTCGACCCCTACCTCCTGCGCCGCCGCAACGCGGTGCGGCCGGGCGATCCCCTGGTCTCGACCAGCCTGGAGCCCCACGACGTCGCCTACGGCTCCTACGGGCTCGACCAATGCCTCGACCGCGCCGAGGCGGCGATGCGGGAGCCCGGCGGCGAGGCCCCGCCCGGGCCCGGCTGGCGCGTCGGCGAGGGCATGGCGATGGCGATGATCGACACGATCCCGCCCCGCGGGCACCGCGCCGAGGCCCGCCTCTCGCTCACCGGGGCGGGCACCTACGCGCTCGCGGTCGGCACCGCCGAGTTCGGCAACGGCACCGCGACGGTGCACGGGCAGATCGCCGCCTCGGTGCTCGGGACGCGGCCGGGGCGGGTGCGCCTGCACGCCTCCGACACCGACGCGGTCGGCCACGACACCGGCGCCTACGGCAGCACCGGCACGGTGGTGGCCGGGCAGGCGACGTTGCGGGCGGCGGAGGACCTGGCGCGGGCGATCCGCGCCGCGGCGGCGGCCCGCACCGGCACGGACCCGGCGGCGTGCCGGCTCGCGGGCGAGGCGGTCGAGACCCCGGCCGGCCCGGTGCCGCTCGCGGATCTCGCGCCGCTCGACGCGGTCGGGCGCGCGGATGGCAGCCCGCGCTCCGTGGCCTTCAACGTGCAGGCTTTCCGGGTCGCCGTGCATCCGGGGACCGGCGAGGTGCGGATCCTGCGCAGCGTGCACGCGGCGGATGCGGGCCGGGTCATCAACCCGATGCAGTGCCGCGGCCAGATCGAGGGCGGCGTGGCGCAGGCGCTCGGCGCGGCGCTCTACGAGGAGGTGCGCCTCGACGGCGCGGGCCGCGTGGAGACCCAGAGCTTCCGCAGCTACCATATCCCGGCCTTCGCGGACGTGCCGCGCACCGAGGTCCTCTTCGCCGACACCTACGACCGGATCGGTCCGCTCGGCGCGAAATCGATGAGCGAGAGCCCGTTCAACCCGGTGGCGGCGGCGCTCGGCAACGCCATCCGCGACGCGACCGGTGCCCGGCTCACCGAGACTCCCTTCGCGCCGGACCGGATCTACCGGGCGGTCGCGGCGGCGCGCACCTGCGGGTCCTGACCCTGCTGCGCCGGCGCCTCAGGGTGAATGTGTCGTACGACATCCGGCGGATTGCGTCGCCATGCGGATGTCGGCTTCGCTCAAGCCCTGAAGGATGAAGGACGCATATCGGCAGAGCGCCGTGAACCTGCTGATCCTTCCAATTCCCTACAAGTGCCGCCGGTGAGGCGGGACCGTTGCGGCATCCGCATCGTTCCTCCTGCTGCGGGTGCCAGGAGCATCGTGCCGAAGCCGTGCAGCGCGCGCGTCGGCCCGCGCAGCCGCCTCAATTGGCCTTTGCGGTCGCCGCCGCGTCGGCCCGCTTGGCCGGCGCCCCCGACGCCTTGGCCTCGCCGCCCGCCCGCTTCTGGGCGGCGGCCTTGGGATTGGCCGGCTTGTGCGCCTCGGCAGGCTTGTGCGCGTCGCTCGTCTTGGCCGCCGGGTGGGCGTGCGGCGCCTTCCTGGGGGCCGGCGGCGTCGGCTCGGGCGCGGGCGGCGGCGGCAGCGCCGCCTGGGCGGTCGGCGGCGCCGCGGCGGTGCCGAACAGGTTGCCGAGGAGCTTGCGGTAGGCCGACGGGTCGTCCTCCGCGCTCGCCACGGTCACCGGGGCGGGCGCCGCCGCGCCGGCGGCCGGCGCGGCGGCGAGCGCCTGCGCGGCCTCCCGGCTCGGGATCGCGGGCGGCTCGGCGGCGGGCGCCGCGAAGGCGAGCGCGGTCGGCTTCGCGGAAGGCTTCGCACCGCCGAGCTTGCGGGCCGCCGCCCCGTTCGCGGCCTCGGCCCGGCCGTCATGCGCCTTGCCGTCCGGCGCCTTCGCGTCCGCCGCCTTGGCCTCGGCCATCAGGATCGGCCGGCCCTTGGCGTCGACCGGGATCTCCTCGGGTCCGGCCGCGATCGCCTCCGGCCGGCTCACCATGCCGAGATCGGGCCGCCGCGCCTGCTCGGCGAAGAGCTGCGTGCTCGGCGCCGTCTCGCGGAAGAACGGGTGCTGGCCGCCATCCCTGTAGACCACCCGCACGGACGGAGCGCCCTTGGCGATCAGCTCGGCGACCTGCTGCTCGTCCTTGCCGCGCTTCTCCGCCACCAGCGGGTCGACCTTCGGGGCGCAGGACCCCGCCGCCGCATCCTGGCCGCCGAACACGTAGCGGGTGCCGCAGACCCCGACCCGCGGCTCCTCGTGCAGGGCCTCGAAATAATCCGAGCCCTCCTTGAGGTTCTTCCAGAACGGCATGTTCGGGTCGTTGCGGTACTTGGCGAGGTTCTCCGCATTCATCCGAAACGGGTAGGACTGGAACTGGAAGGCCCGCTGCCCACCCGCGAAGGCCTCGCGGGCGATGGCGTAGATCTCGGCGATCGCCTCGTCGGTCATCGCGAAGCAGCCGGCCGAGGAGCAGGTCCCGTGCACCATCAGGTAGGTGCCGGTGCGGTTGTTCGCCCGGTCGAAGGCGTTCGGGAAGCCGGTGTCGAACGAGAGGTAGTAGGAGGAGTTCGGGTTCATCTGGCCCGGAGTGATCGGGTAGAACCCCTCGGGCGCCTGGCGGTCGCCCTGCCGGATCTTCGGGCCGAGCTGGCCGGACCAGCGGCAGATCGGGAAGGTCTTGAGGAGCGCGTAGCGGCCGTCGCTGCCGCGCTTCCACACCTCCATCTCGGATTCCTTCTTGAAGGCCCGGATGAGGATCGGATCGCCCGGCGACATGCCCTTCTGGGACATCAGCGCCACGGTCTTCTGCGGGATCGGCTGCAGGTGGCGGGTCGAGCCGCCGGAGTACATCCCGCCGTCCTGGCAGGCCCCGAGGGACAGGGCGAGCAGGAGACCGCTTGCCGCCAGCACCGCACGCTTCGCCATGGGGCTCCCCGTTCTCGCCAAATGCCCGAAGCACAATGCCGCTTCGGATCGACCTCGCCCAACCCCATAGCTTCGTTAAGCTTGACCGGACCTTACCGCAAGCAGCGGCGGCCCGCCTGTCCCTCGCTCAACGATGGCCGGGACGGTCGCGCCGCGCGGCGGCCCGGACGAGATCGCGCACCAGGGCATCGTCGCCGTCTTCGGCGAAACGAAGGCCGAGCGAGGCCGAGCGCGTGTGAATCCTGTGGAAGTCGAGATCCTCCATCCCCAGGTCGATCCGCTCCGCCCGGGGGCTCGCGGCCCCGGGCTCGACTTGCAGGACCAGGACGCGATTGCGCGACGGCGCGCGTGACAGCATGTCGCAGATGGCGATCGCGTCCTCGGGCGCCACCGGCCAGGCCGACAGAATGTAGTGCTGGTTGACCGCCTCCGGATCGGCGAGCGCCGCGCGCAGGCGGCGCACGCCGGCCTCCAGGAAGCGGTAATCCTCGGGCGAGGTCGCCGGATCGTGGTGGTTGAACACCACCGGCACGCCGCAGCAGGCGCGGTAGTAGCGGTGGCGGCAGCGGGTCAGCGCCGGGTCGGGCCGTTCCTCGGGCGGCACGGTCTCGTACTCGGCGGGGTCGAGGAGCCGGGCGAAATCGTTCGCGAGGCAGTCCCGGACCATCGCGGCCGAGGAGAAGATCCAGTCGAAGGGCCCCGACCAGCCGCGCAGGCCCGTCTCCTTCAGCACCTGCGCCATGTGGCAGTGGCTGCCCAGCGAGATGTGGTTGGTGCGGCCCGGCTCGCGGCTGTCGGCGTGGCGGCCGAGGCGGCCGAGCAGCCGGGCCGCGAGCCCGCCGGTCACAGCTTGCGCCCGATCTCGAGGAATTTCTGGGCGCGCTGGTCGCGCAGGGCCTCCGCGTCGAGGCCGTCGAGCCCGGCGAGACCCTCGGCGATGGCCTCCTCGGCGGCGCGGAACGCGGCCGCCGGGTCGCGGTGGGCCCCGCCGGTCGGCTCGGGCACGATGGCGTCGATCACGCCGAGGCGCAGCAGGTCCTGGGCGGTGATCTTCATCGCGGTGGCGGCGTCCTGCGCGCGCCCGGCGTCGCGCCACAGGATCGAGGCCGCCCCCTCGGGCGAGATCACGCTGTAGATCGCGTGTTCGAGCATCAGCACCCGGTTGGCGGTGGCGAGCGCGATGGCGCCCCCCGAGCCGCCCTCCCCGATCACCAGGGCGAGGTTCGGGGTGCCGAGGGCGAGGCAGGCCTCCGTCGAGCGGGCGATGGCCTCGGCCTGGCCGCGCTCCTCGGCGTCGATGCCCGGATAGGCCCCGGCCGTGTCGACGAAGGTGAGGACCGGCAGCCCGAAGCGCCCGGCGAGGTCCATGAGGCGGACCGCCTTGCGGTAGCCCTCGGGGCGGGCCATGCCGAAATTGTGGCGGATGCGCGCCTCGGTGCTGGCGCCCTTCTCCTGCCCGATCACGCAGACGGGCCGCCCGCGGAAGCGGCCGAAGCCGCCCACGATGGCCTCGTCCTCGCCGAAGCTGCGGTCGCCGGCCAGCGGCGTGAACTCGCTGATCAGCGCGTCGCAGTAATCGACGAAGTGCGGGCGCTGCGGATGGCGGGCGACCTGCGTCTTCTGCCAGGGCGTGAGGGCGGCGTAGAGCTCGGCGAGGGCCGCGGCGGCCTTGCTCTCGAGCCGCGCCACGTCCTCGGCGATCGCCACCGCGCCGTCGCGGGCGCCGAGGGCGCGCAACTCCTCCAGCTTGGCCTCGAGTTCGGCGACCGGCTTTTCGAAATCGAGGTAGGAGCGCATCGGATCCCGTGCTGATCGGTCCGTCGGGGGCGCGCGGCCGGCTCCTGACAGGGCCCGGCCCCGCATGCGGAGCGTCCGGCCGGCGAGGGCCGCGCGGCGGGCGGGCACCGCTTGGCGGACGGGCCCGGCCCTGTCAACCCGCGATCGGCGCGGCCCGCGCCGGCCGCGGGGCTGCGCCCGCCCGCCCATCCCTTGCTCTTCGTCACCGGAGCGTCATGCTGGCGCGCGAGATCGGACGGGATGCGGAGACGGGCCGGATGGCATCGCGCGAGGGCAACCGGGACGAGTGCCACGTGCTCGTCCTGCAGGGGGGCGGCGCGCTCGGCTCCTACCAGGCCGGCGTCGTCGAGGCGATGCAGGAGGGCGGGATCGCGCCCGAATGGGTCGCCGGCATCTCGATCGGGGCGATCAACGCCGCGATCGTCGCCGGCAACCCGCCGGAGCGCCGCGTGGCGCGGCTGCGCAGCTTCTGGGAGCAGGTCAGCTCCGGCTTCCAGGTGCAGCCGCTCTGGCCGGGCGAGCAGGCGCGCAGCCTGCTCAACGAGATCAGCGCGAATTTCGGCGCCACCTTCGGGATCGCGGGCTACTTTCAGCCCCGGCTGCCCCCGCCCTACCTGTTCCCGCCCGGCGCGCCCGAGGCGCTGAGCTACTACGACACCGCGGCGTTGCGCGAGACGCTGCTCCAGCTCGTCGATTTCGACCGGATCAACCGGCGCGAGACGCGCCTCAGCGTCGGGGCCGTCAACATCCGGACCGGCAACTTCACGTATTTCGACAACCTGCGCGACGAGATCGGCCCCGAGCACATCATGGCCTCGGGCGCCCTGCCGCCGGGTTTCCCGCCGGTCGAGATCGAGGGCGAGCATTACTGGGACGGCGGCCTGGTCTCGAACACGCCCCTGCAGCACGTCCTCGACGAGGAGCGCTGCCGGGACCTGATGATCTTCCAGGTCGACCTGTTCAGCGCCCGCGGGCCGATGCCCCGCACCCTCTCGGAGGCGGCCGAGCGCGAGAAGGACATCCGCTACTCCAGCCGCACGCGGATGAACACCAACGACCAGGTCGAGATCCGGCGGGCCAAGACCGCCTTCCGGCGCCTCGCCGAGAAGCTGCCGCCGGAGCTGCGCGAGGACCCGGACGCGGCCTTCCTCTCGGAGATCAGCCACGAGAACGCGGTGTCGATCCTGCAGCTGATCTACCGGCGAAAGACCTACGAGGGCAACGCCAAGGATTACGAGTTTTCGCGCCAGACCATGCTGGAGCATTGGTCGGCCGGCCGCAGCGACGTGCGCCGCTCGTTCCGCCACCGCGAGTGGCTCGCGCGCTGCCGGCCGGATGAGGCGGGCGTCGCGGTGTTCGACCTCACGCGGGACGCCCGCGACTGAGCCCCGCCCCGGCGGTCCCCTTCCCCATCGAGCCAGGAGGCTTGCATGACCCTCACCGCGAAGACCGCTGTCGTGACCGGATCGACGAGCGGAATCGGCCTCGCCATCGCGCGCGCCTTCGCCAAGGAAGGCGCCAACGTGGTGCTCAACGGCTTCGGGAAGCCGGAGGAGATCGAGCGCGAGCGCGCCGGCATCGAGTCCGAGTTCGGCGTGAAGGCGCTCTACTCGGGCGCCGACATGTCGAAGCCGGAGGAGATCGCCGGGATGATCGCCGAGGCGGAATCCGCCTTCGGGGCCGTCGACGTGCTGGTGAACAACGCCGGCATCCAGTTCGTCTCGCCGATCGAGGAGTTCCCGCTCGCCAAGTGGGATCAGATCATCGCGATCAACCTCTCCTCCGCGTTCCACGCGATGCGGGCCGCGATCCCCGGCATGAAGCGCAAGGGCTGGGGCCGGATCATCAACACGGCCTCGGCCCACTCGCTGGTGGCCTCGCCCTACAAGTCCGCCTACGTCTCGGCCAAGCACGGCATCGCCGGGCTCACCAAGACCGCGGCGCTCGAACTCGCGCCGCACAAGGTCACGGTGAACTGCATCTCGCCGGGCTACGTCTGGACGCCGCTCGTGGAGAGCCAGATCCCCGACACCATGAAGGCGCGGGGCCTGACCCGGGAGCAGGTGATCGACGACGTGCTGCTGGCGGCCCAGCCCACCAAGGAATTCGTGACCGTCGACCAGGTGGCGGCGCTCGCGGTCTTCCTGTGCTCGGATGCGGCGAGCCAGATCACCGGCGCCAACATCTCGGTCGACGGCGGCTGGACCGCCGCCTGACGGCGCCCGGCCGGCTCCGCGCCGGCCGGCCCTCAGCCGAGGGCGCGCTCGATCAGCCGCGCGGCGGCCAGCGCCCGGCCGTCGTCGCCGAAGCGGGCGATGACCTGCACGCCGAGCGGCAGGCCGTTCGCGTCGGTCTCGACCGGCACGGTCACGCAGGGCACCCCCATCAGCGTCCAGAGGCGGTTGAAGCGCGCGTCGCCCGTGGAGGCGAGGCCCTCCGGCGCCGGCCCCGGGGCCGCGAGGGTCAGGATCACGTCGACGCCGTCCTCCGCGAAGACGTCCTTGAGGCTGCGCCGGGCCCGGTGGGCCACGCGCCGGCCCGAATCGTAGGCCTCGGTGGGGATCTCGCGCGCCGCGTCGAGCTG
The DNA here is from genome assembly GCF_029714205.1 of Methylobacterium sp. CB376. Taxonomy (NCBI): domain Bacteria; kingdom Pseudomonadati; phylum Pseudomonadota; class Alphaproteobacteria; order Hyphomicrobiales; family Methylobacteriaceae; genus Methylobacterium; species Methylobacterium sp. CB376. The sequence goes on from NZ_CP121648.1 coordinate 5,252,646, forward strand.
GGCGCGCAGGAGCGGCGGCAGCGCGTCGCGGTGGGTGTTGTATTCCCAGGCGAGCGCCTGGGCGGCCTCGTAATCCTGGATCACCGGGTGGACCGCGAAGGCCTCGCCGAAGAGCGGCGGCAGGGCGAGGTCGCGCACCCGCGCGCCCGCCCGCTCCGCCGCCGCGGCGGCGCGGTCGAGGGCGGCGAGCGCCTCGCGGGCGGGCGGCGCGCAGAAATCCTGCCGCACCACGCCGATCCGGGGCTGGCCGGGATCCCCCGCCGGAAGGTCGATCGCCGGCCGCGCGGCGAGGAGCGCCAGGGCCCGGGCCGCGTCCGCCACCCGGGCCGCGAAGAGGCCGACCGTGTCGAGGGCCCAGGAATAGGTCTTCACCCCGACGGTGGGCAGCAGGCGGAAGGACGGCTTGACCCCGACCACCCCGCAGAAGGCGGCGGGGCGGATCACCGAGCCGCCGGTCTGGGTGCCGAGGGCGAGCGGCACCAGCCCGGCCGCGACCGCGGCGGCGGAGCCGGCCGAGGAGCCCCCCGGCGTGTGCGCGAGGTTGCGGGGATTGCGGGTCGGCGTCGGGTCGAGGAAGGCGAAGGCGGTCGTCGTCGTCTTGGCGAGGGGCACGGCGCCGAGGCGGCGCAGCCGCGCCACCACGGGCGCGTCCGCCCGCGGGCGCCAGCCCGCGTAGATCGCCGAGCCCATCTCGGTCGCGAGGTCGGCGGTGTCGATGATGTCCTTGACGCCGACCGCGATGCCGGCGAGCGGCCCCTCCGCGGGCACCGGGCCGGGAGGCAGGGTGCGCAGGATCGCGCCGACCTCGCGGTCGCCGGCAGCGATGGCCTCCCGGGCCTGGGTGATCGCCCCCTCGGCCGTGAGGCGGCCGTCGCCGATGCGGGCGCGCAGATCGAGAAGCGAGAGCATCCGAGCCTCCTGTGCCGTCACGGACCCGGCAGCGGGCCCTGCTCCCGCTTGGACGCACGCGCACTGGTGGTGTCAAGGACGTCCCGGTCGTGGGGCGCGAGAACCGCGCCGTCTCCCGCCCTCAATGCAGGGGCCGCCCTCAACGCACGCTTAAGTCAGGTCTGGTTTGGTGGGCCGGTCGATCGAGGGGGCGACGGATGGCGCGACACGACCAGCACGGCGCGGACCGCGCGGCAGCGGCGCTGCCCGACCGGATGGCGCGGCTGACGCGCCGGCCGGGCGCGCCCGAGATCCACTACGAATCGGCCGCCCCACCCTCCCGCGGCAGCAGGAAGGAGCCGGGGGAGCGCCCGGCCTCCTACATCCCCTGGCCGATCCGCCTGGTGCTGAAGCTCCTCGTCACGGCCGCCGTGATGCTCGGCGTAACCTACGGGCCGGGCTACCTCAACTGCCGCAGGCTGCGCGAGGAGGGCGGCTTCTTCTACGGCATGACGATGCCGGCCTGCACCCGACAGGCGACGCTCGACCGGATCTCGACGATGCAGCACCAGTTCGAGGACGTCGCCCGCGCCATCGGAGCGCATTGAGCCGCGCGGGCCGGGCTCGGGCCGGCATCCCGGGCCGGGCTTGAGCGAAGCCGACATCCGCCGGGGTCGGAGCGGATCAGCACCCCGGCACCGGGCAGGCCCGGCGGCAGGCCCTGACGGCGCGGGCCCGCTGCATCTTTCGGCAAGGAAGCGCCCTTAGCCTGGCACGACCGTCCGACCCGGCAGGGACACGATGATCATCCGCCTCGCCGCCGCGCTCGCGGCCCTGACCGCCGCGCTCGCGGCGCTGCCCCCCGCGCTGGCGGCCGAGGCCGGCTGCGGCGGGGACGCCTACTCCTCCGCCCAGGTGACGGCGGGCGGCCGGCCCGGACCGATCACCGCCGTGCCGGAGACCCTCTGCGCCGACCTCTCGGGCACGCGGCGCACGCCGCTGCGCCTCGACCTCTACGCCCCGGCCCCCGCGTCGGGCGCGGATGGCGCGACGGGCACGCCCGCCCCATATGGAGACGAGACGCGGCATTCCGGCCCGCGCCGCCGCGACGGGAGCCGCCCCCTGCCGCGTTGAAGGCCCGCCCGCCGATCCGGGCGACAGCCGCGAGGACTGACACCCGCCTTGATGACCCGCCGCTCCCTCCCCCCGCAGGCCCGTGCGCGCGGCGTCACGGCGGTGCTCGGCCCGACCAATACCGGCAAGACCCACCTCGCGATCGAGCGCATGCTCGCCCACCCGACCGGCATGATCGGGCTGCCCCTGCGGCTCCTCGCCCGGGAGGTCTACCACCGGGTCGTTGAGCGCGTCGGCCCCGAGCGCGTCGCCCTCGTCACCGGCGAGGAGAAGATCAAGCCGGACCGGCCGAGCTACTGGATCTGCACCGCCGAGGCGATGCCGCGCGACCGCGGCGTCGATTTCGTCGCCGTCGACGAGATCCAGCTCGGCGCCGACATGGATCGCGGCCACACCTTCACGGACCGGCTGCTGCACCAGCGCGGCCGCGAGGAGACCCTGCTGATCGGCTCCGGCACGATGGGGCCGCTGGTCCAGGCCCTGATCCCCGGCGTCCACGTCACCACGCGGCCGCGCCTGTCGCAGCTCGGCTTCGCGGGCGAGAAGCGCCTGTCGCGCCTGCCCCACCGCACCGCCATCGTGGCCTTCTCGGCCGAGGAGGTCTACGCCATCGCCGAGCTCCTGCGCCGCCAGCGCGGCGGGGCCGCGGTGGTGCTCGGCGCCCTCTCGCCGCGCACCCGCAACGCCCAGGTCGAGCTCTACCAATCGGGCGACGTCGACTACCTCGTGGCGACCGACGCGATCGGCATGGGGCTCAACCTCGACGTCGACCACGTCGCCTTCGCGTCGAACCGCAAGTTCGACGGCACCCGCTTCCGCGGCCTCAGCCCGGCCGAGATGGCGCAGATCGCCGGCCGCGCCGGGCGCCACCTGCGCGACGGGACCTTCGGCTCGACCGGCCGCTGCCCGCCCTTCGAGCCCGAGATGGTGGAGGCGCTGGAGAGCCACAGCTTCGAGCCGACGCGCGTCCTGCAATGGCGCAACCCCGACCTCGATTTCACGTCCGTGGCCACCCTGCAGGCCAGCCTCGCCGAGCACCCGGCCGAGCGCGGGCTCGTGCGCGCGCCGCGCGGGGACGACGAGGCGGCCCTCGACCTCCTCGCCCGCGAGGACGACATCCGCGACGTCGCGTCGGGCCGCGGCGGCGCGGTCGAGCGGCTCTGGGCGGTCTGCGGGGTGCCCGACTACCGCAAGACCCCGATCCAGACCCATGCCGACCTGATCGCCCAGCTCTACCGCTTCCTGATGCGGGGCATGGCCGGGCGGATCCCGGCCGATTGGTTCGCCAAGCACGTCGCCATGGTCGATCGGATCGACGGCGACATCGACACCCTCTCCCAGCGCATCGCCCAGGTGCGGACCTGGACCTTCGTCGCGAACCGCCCCGACTGGCTCCAGGACCCGGAGCATTGGCAGGGCGAGACGCGTCGGGTAGAGGACAGGCTGTCCGACGCGCTTCACGAGCGGCTGGCGAGTCGCTTCGTGGATCGGCGCACCAGCGTCCTGATGCGGCGCCTGAGAGAGAACACCATGTTGGAAGCTGAGATCACCGCGGGCGGCGACGTGACGGTCGAAGGCCAGCACGTCGGCCACCTGCACGGGTTCCAGTTCGTGCCGGACCCTGGCGCGGAGGGCCAGGAAGCCAAGACCCTCCGGAGCGTCGCCGAGAAGGCGCTTGCGGGCGAGATCGAGGCGCGGGCCGACCGCTTCGCCGCCGCCGCCGACGCGGCCCTGGTCCTGTCGAACGACGGCACCATCCGCTGGACCGGCGACCCGGTCGCCAAGCTCGTGCCCGGCGACAAGCTCTACGCGCCGGCCCTGCGCATCCTCGCGGACGAGCAGCTGACCGGCCCGGCCCGCGACAAGGTCGAGGGGCGCCTGCAGGCGTGGCTCAAGGCCCACATCGTGCGCCTGCTCGGACCGGCCCTCGAACTCGAGGCCGCCGAGGACCTCGCCGGGCTCGCCCGCGGCATCGGCTTCCAGGTCTCGGAGTCGCTCGGCGTGCTGGAGCGCGCCCGCGTCCTCAACGAGATGCGCAGCCTCGACCAGGAGGGCCGCGCCGCCCTGCGCAAGCGCGGGGTGCGCTTCGGCGCCTACCACATCTACATGCCGGCCCTGCTCAAGCCCGCGCCGCGCACGCTGGCCGCCCAGCTCTGGGCCCTGCAGAATGGCGGCCTCGATCAGGCCGGCCTCGACGAGATCGCCCATCTGGCGAGTTCGGGCCGCACCTCGATGCCGGTCAACCCGGAGATCGCCAAGGGCCTCTACCGGGCGGCGGGCTTCCGGGTCTGCGGCGGGCGCGCGGTGCGCGTCGACATCCTGGAGCGCCTCGCCGACCTGATCCGGCCGGCCATCGCCTACGTGCCCGGGACCACGCCCGGCGAGCCCCCACCCGGCGCCGCCGACCGGGACGGCTTCGTGCCGACCGTCGGCATGACCTCGCTGGTCGGCTGCTCGGGCGAGGACTTCGCCTCGATCCTGAAATCTCTCGGCTACGTCGTGGACCGGCGCGCCGGCCCAGCCATCACGGTACCGCTGCGCCCCGCCGCCGCCACCGCGCCGGTCCGGCCCGCTTCCGCGGCGCAATCCGCCGGGGCGGAGGAGCACGGACAGCCGGAGGCCGAAGCCGCGCAGGCCGAGTTGGGCCAGCCCGAGGCGGGTCAAGCCGAGACGAACCAAGCCGAGACCGCGCAGGCGGAATCCGCGGCGGCCGAGGACGCGGCACAGGCGGAATCGACCGAGGCGGGGCCTGCCGAGGCGGCGGGATCCGACGAGGCCGTGACGGCCGAAGCGGCGGCCGAGGCTGCCCCGGCCGAGCCGGCGGAGCAGGACAGCGCCCCGGCGGCCGAGGCCGAGGCCGCGGCAGCGGCGGAGTTCGGCGCGGAGGCGCAGCCCGAGGTTCCGGCCGACGCGGCGACGGAGCCGACCGAGGCGGCGGAGCCGGCGCACGGGGTCGAGGCGTCCGATGCGGGGCAGGAGGCTGCGCCGGACCAGGACGGCGAACCGGCGCAGGAGGCCGCGCCGGCCGTTCCCGCCGAGCCGATCCTGATCGAGGTGTGGCGCCTCCACCGGCACCCGCGGGGTCAGGCCAACCGGCACCAGGGGCGCGGCCGGCCGCAGAACGGCCCGCAGGCCCAGGGACGCTCCCACCAGGACGGACGCCCCCCGCGCCGCGACGAGAACCAGACCGGCGATCGCCCCCGCCCGCAGGGCCGGCCGGGGCCGCGCTGGGGCGAGCGCCCGGCGGACGGAGTCCGGGCGGACCAGGGCCGGGCGGAGCACGGCCGTCAGGAGGGTGCCCGCGCCGAGGGGCGGCCGCCCCGCGGCGCCCAGAACGGCCGCGGGCCGGACGAGCGCGGCGGCCGCCCGCCGCAGGAGCGGCGCGACGGCGGCTATCGCGGTCAGGGCGACAGCCGCCCGCCGCGCCGCGAGCGGGCCCCGGACCCGGATTCCCCCTTCGCCAAGCTCCTCGCCCTCAAGGCGCAGATGGAGGCGAGGGATTCCGAGAAGCGCTGACGCGGCGCCATGCGGGACGATCGCCAGCGCCTCGACAAGTGGCTGTGGTTCGCCCGCTTCGCGAAGACGCGCAGCCTCGCCGCCCGCCTGATCGCGGACGGCTACGTGCGGGTGAACGGGCAGCGCGCCGAGGCGGCCTCGAAGGCGGTCGCGGTGGGCGACGTCGTCACGGTGGCGGCCGCGCACGCCACCGTGGCGGTGCGCGTGGTGGCGCTCGGCGAGCGCCGCGGCCCCGCCCCGGAGGCCCGCCTCCTCTACGCGGACGTGGCGGGCGGCGTCGCGCCCGGGTGACGACCCCGCCGAAGGCGTCGGTTGCGGCGTTCGGGTGCTTGCCAGCGTCCCGGTCAGGGGCTAGAGCGCGGCGGAGAATGCCGGGCTTCGCAACGCCCCCTCACGCTCCTCAAGGACCGACAGGCTCATGACCTACGTCGTCACCGAGAATTGCATCAAGTGCAAGTACATGGACTGCGTGGAAGTGTGCCCGGTCGACTGCTTCTACGAGGGCGAGAACATGCTCGTCATTCACCCGGACGAGTGCATCGACTGCGGCGTCTGCGAGCCGGAATGCCCCGCCGAGGCGATCAAGCCCGATACCGAGCCGGGCCTGGAGCGCTGGCTGAAGCTCAACGCCGACTTCGCCAAGAACTGGCCCAACATCACGCAGAAGAAGACCGCCCCGAGCGACGCCAAGGAGTGGGACGGCGTCGCGGGCAAGTTCGACGCCCATTTCTCGAGCAATCCCGGGACCGGCGACTGAGCCGCGCCGCCGCGGCCGCGGCCGCGGTTCCGGGCTGATTGTATACGGTGCACGGGGCGCTGGCATGCGCGCCGTGCGCCTGAATTTTTTTGATTTTCGGGGCTCTCCGTGCTAGGGTCCACATCGCCGTCGCTTACGTCCGACGTGCGGCACTCGCCCGCCGAGCGGGACTATTTCTCGAAGGGGCCCCGCCGCATGAGGTTCAGCCGTGGAGGGTTTTTCCTGATCCGCGGCCTGATCGGACGTTCCTTAGCTATCGGTTGACAGGGACTGGCGGGCGCTTCCTCGGGCGTCCGACTGGCATTGTTTTCAGCCGGGCCCCCTGACCCGGACGAATGACCCGCCCGCGGCGAGTAGACCGTGGACGGCGATCTGGAGGCCACCCCCGCATGACGACCGCCAAGAAGACGACTGCTGCCCGCCAGGGCTTCAAGACCGGCGAAGCGATCGTGTATCCCGCTCACGGTGTAGGCCGCATCACGGCCATCGAGGAGCAGGAGATCGCCGGCTACAAGCTCGAGCTTTTCGTGGTGTCGTTCGAGAAGGACAAGATGGTGCTCCGGGTCCCGACCGCGAAGGCGAACGCGGTCGGCATGCGCAAGCTGGCCGAACCCGACCTGGTCAAGAAGGCGCTCGACGTGCTCACCGGCCGCGCCCGGGTGAAGCGCACGATGTGGTCGCGCCGCGCCCAGGAATACGAGGCGAAGATCAATTCCGGCGACCTCATCGCGGTCACCGAGGTGGTGCGCGACCTCTACCGCTCGGAGGCCCAGCCGGAGCAGTCCTATTCCGAGCGCCAGCTCTACGAGGCGGCGCTGGATCGGGTGGTGCGCGAGATTGCCGCGGTCAACAAAATCACGGATACGGAATCGCTCAAGCTGATCGAGCAGAGCCTCGCCAAGTCGCCCCGGCGCGCCAAGAACGCCGAAGCGGAGGCGGAAGGCGACGCCGAGGACATTCAGGACGAGGCCGAGGCGGCCTGATCGGGCCTTTTTCGCAGGATTCTTCGAGAGCCCGGCCGCGAGGCCGGGCTTTTTGTTGCCTTCGCGCCACACCTCCCCTGAGTTCCCGCGCCGGCCCGCCGCGGCGCGGAACCAACGCCGCGGATGGGCCGTTGTCGGAGGCCCGTCGGGACACCGATCGGATGCGCGCGGTCTCGCGCGATCCCGCCCGGGCAACGAGCGCGCGTGCTGGCGGAGGCGGGGATGGCGGAAATCGCAGGAATTCGTCGGCAGTTCGTCCGCATGGCGATGGACGCGCCCTTCCTCGAACGCGAGGAGGAGCGCGGGCTCGCGGTGCGGTGGAAGGACAAGCGCGACGAGCAGGCCCTGCACCGCCTGATCTCCGCCCATATGCGCCTCGTCATCGCGCTGGCGGGCCGCTTCCGCCATTACGGCCTGCCCATGGCCGACCTCGTCCAGGAGGGCCATGTCGGGCTGATGGAGGCGGCCGCCCGCTTCGAGCCGGAGCGGGACGTCCGCTTCTCCACCTACGCGACGTGGTGGATCCGGGCGTCGATCCAGGACTACATCCTGCGCAACTGGTCGATCGTGCGGGGCGGCACCTCCTCGGCGCAGAAGGCCCTGTTCTTCAACCTGCGGCGCCTGCGCGCCCGCCTGATGCAATCGACCGACGAGCGGGTCGGCGACGAGATCCACCGGCGCATCGCCACGGCGATCGGCGTCTCGCGGGAGGACGTGGCGCTGATGGATGCGCGCCTGTCGGGCCCCGACATGTCGCTCAACGCCCCGATCACCGACGAGGGCGACGCGTCGGCGGAGCGGGTGGATTTCCTGGTCGACACCTCGCCCCTGCCCGACGAGGCGGTCTCGGACGCGGTGGACGGCGAGCGGCGCCTCACCTGGCTCAGGCAGGCCCTCACCGTCCTGTCGGAGCGCGAGCTGCGCATCCTGCACGAGCGGCGGCTGGCCGAGGATCAGGCGACCCTGGAGGCCCTGGGCCACCGGCTCGGCATCTCGAAGGAGCGCGTGCGCCAGATCGAGAACCGCGCCCTGGAGAAGCTCCGGCGCGCGCTGGCCGAGCGCTTCCCGCAGCAGCCGGGCGGCGGCATGAGCGCGATCATCTGAGCCGCGCGGCTGTTGCGACAGCGGCCCGACGATCCCGCCACGAGACCCCGCGACCCGTCGTGATCCGAGCGGACGCCGCGCCGCTCCTCGCCGGGAGCCTCACGCCACCCCGCGCAGCACCTGCCAGCGCAGGCTCTCCTCGCCGGCCCAGGCGAGGCGGGCGCCGTCGGGCAGCAGGCGCGATCGCGCCCGCAGCCGCAGACCCTCGCGGCGAAGCGACCAATGCTCGTCCGCGGCCGCGAGCAGCACGGTCTGGGGCGCGGCGGCGATTCCCTCCCCGCTCGCCTTCACGAACGCCTCCTTGACGGTCCAGAGTTCGAGGGCCCGCGCCGGGCGCCGCGCCTCCGGCAGGGCCCGGTACTGGCTCAGCTCGGCCGGGTGCAGGAAGGACCGCGCCACCCCGTCCCAATCGACCGGACGGCTCGCCCCCTCCACGTCGATGCCGACGCGCCCGCCCCGGGCCAGAGCCACCGCGATCCAGCCCGCCCCGTGGCTGATGTTGAAGTCGAGATCCGGCGTGCCGGGAAGGGCCGGCCGCCCGGACGCGTCGCGGATCAGCACGATCCCGCCCGGCGGCCGGTCGAGGGCGGCGGCGAGGAGGTGGCGCAGGAGCCCGTGGGCCGCCTCGCGCTCGAAGCGGTCGCGCTCCTGCAGGAACCGCGCGATCCGCGCGGCCTCGTCCGGCGGCAGGGCCCGCTGCGCCGGGGACAGACCGGCCACGACCGCCTCCGCCCGCGCAACCACGGCGAGGGCCGCCCCGGGAGCGAGACGCGGCGCGAGCCCGGCGAGGGCCGCCGTCCCGTCCCGGTCGTCGCCGTTCTCCGCGGTCGTCATCGCGCCCCTCCCCGCCCGGCAGGGAGCTAGCAGGGCGGCGGCGCGCCGCAAAGCGGGGCCTCGCGCGTCGGGCGTGGCGCCTCAGGCGCAGCGCGCCGCGGGCGCCGCGTCCTCGAGGCCGGGCAGGCCCTCCGCGACGCCGAGGAGCGCGGACAATTCGCGCCCGGCCACCTCGATGAAGGCCCGGGCCTTCGCGGGCGTCAGGTGCGAGGTCGTCACCAGAAGCACCGGGACCGGCGGGCCGCTCCACTCGGGCAGGACGCGCCGGAACGCGGGCCCGTGGCCGTCGATCAGCGGCAGCAGGGCGAGGCCGTCGCCGGAGGCCGCGAAGCGCCGGGCGAGCGGCCCGCTGGTGCAGGAGACCGCCCCGCTCGCCGTGACCGTGACGACCTCGTCGTCGCGCCGCAGCTCCAGGGACTCGCCGCCCGGCGCCGCGGCGAGCAGCGCGTGCTGCGCGAGCTCGCCCGGGTGGCGCGGGGTCCCGACGCGGGCCAGGTAGGCGGGGGCCGCGAACAGGCCCGTCTCCAGGCTGCCGAGCCGGCGGGCGACCATCGAGGCCTCGCGCGGCGGCGCGGTCAGGATGGCGAGGTCGCAATCCTCCGCCGCCGCGTCCGTCCCCGCCGCGCGCAGCTCGACGTGGACGCGCACCTGCTCGTGGGTCCGCAGGAAGGCCCCGATCACCCCCGGCAGGTGGCGCATCACCCACTCCTCCGCCGGGACGCTGATCCGCAGCAGCCCGCTCGGGCCCCGCGCCTGCGCGATCATCTCGTCGAAGCTGTGCTGGGCCTCCTCGACCACGCGGATCGCGCGCTCGTAATAGGCCTCGCCGTGAGGCGTCAGCGCGAGCTTCCGGGTCGTGCGGTCCAGAAGCCGCAGCCCGATCGCGGCCTCGAACTGCGTGATTCGCCGCGAGAGCGACGATATCGGCACATTGAGCGCGACGGCCGCTTGGCTGAAGCTCTTGCGCTTGGCGACCTCCACGAACAGCGCGAGGTCGCGCAGGACTTGCGGGTGAGGCAAACGGACCTCCGGAAGGGGTGCGGGTGTTACGTCACTCCTCCGGAGATTGCCTCTCTAGGTGCTGAATTTCAACTCTAGATCAGGTCGATTCGTCGTCCGGGCGGCGTGGAAGCCGGCCCGGGCAGCGATTTTCCGCGATCGCGGGCCGCTCCGGCGGCGCGCCGGCCGGGGCCGGGACGCGCCCGGTTGACGGCTGGGCACGCGCCGGGCCACACCGCCGCGCCGGCCGAGGGGCCGGCGGAAGGCCGGAGATTCGCATGTCCCATCCCGTCTCCCCGCTCGCCCCCGCCGACGTGCCCGACCTGCCGCCGATCGCGGGCGTGCGCCTCGCCACCGCGCAGGCGGGTATCCGCTACAAGGGGCGCACGGACGTGCTCCTCGTGCTGCTCGATCCGGGCGCGCAGGTCGCGGGCGTCTTCACCCGCTCGAAATGCCCCTCGGCGGCGGTGGATTGGTGCCGCGCCCAGCTCGGCGGGGGCGAGGCGCGCGCCCTGGTCGTCAATTCCGGCAATGCCAACGCCTTCACGGGGCTGAAGGGCCGCCAGGCCGTCGCGCTCACGGCGGAGATCGCCGCCGCGGCCGCGGATTGCGCGCCCGAGCAGGTCTTCGTCGCCTCGACCGGGGTGATCGGCGAGCCCCTCGACGCCAGCAAGTTCGAGGGCGTGCTCACCGCCTGCGCCGGCCGCGCGAGCCCCGGTTCGGAGAACTGGGCCGAGGCCGCCCGGGCGATCATGACCACCGATACGTTCCCGAAGCTCGCGACCCGCCGCGTGCGGCTCGGCGACCGGGAGGTGACGATCAACGGCATGGCCAAGGGGGCCGGCATGATCGCTCCCGACATGGCGACGATGCTGTCCTTCGTGTTCACGGACGCGGCGGTCGCGGCGCCGGTGCTGCAGGAGCTCCTGCGCGCCGGGGCGGAGCGGAGCTTCAACTGCGTCACCGTCGACGGCGACACGTCCACCTCCGACACGCTGCTCCTCTTCGCCACCGGCCGGGCCGGCCACGCCCCGGTGACGACGGCGGAGGATCCGCGCCTGGCGGAATTCGCGGCCGCGCTCGACGACCTCCTGGTCGAACTCGCCCAGCTGGTGGCGCGCGACGGCGAGGGCGCCCGCAAGTTCGTGACCGTGCGGGTCGAGGGCGCCGCCGACGACGCCTCGGCGCGCCGGATCGCCTTCTCGATCGCCAACTCGCCCCTGGTGAAGACCGCGGTGGCCGGGGAGGACGCCAATTGGGGCCGCGTCGTGATGGCGGTCGGCAAGGCCGGCGAACCCGCCGAGCGCGACCGCCTCGCGATCTGGTTCGGGGACGTGCGCGTGGCGGTCGATGGGGCCCGCGACCCGGCCTACAGCGAGGAGGCGGCCAGCGCCGTGATGCGCCGCCAGGAGGTGACGATCCGGGTCGATCTCGGCCTCGGGGCCGGCGCGGCCCGGGTCTGGACCTGCGACCTGACCAAGGCCTACGTGGAGATCAACGGGGATTACCGCTCGTGAGGCGCGCCCTCGCCGCGGCGGCCCTCGCCCTCCTGCTCGCCGGGCCGGCCGCCGCCCAGGAGGCGGGCCGGATCCGCGTGATCGGCCGCGCGAGCACCGCGCTCCCGCCCGACGAGGTCACGGTCACGATCGCGGTGGAGCGCCGCGGCCCGAGCGCCGCCGCCGCCCTCGACCAGAACTCGGAGGCGGCGCGCCGGCTCATCGACCTCGCCAAGGAATTCGGCGCCGAGGTCTCGACCTCCGCGGTGACGCTGCAGCCGCTCACCCGTCCGGCCCGGGAGCCGGGCGGGACGGTCCGCGACGCCCCGGACGGCTACCTGGCGGTGAACGCGGTGCAGATCCGGCTCGCCGAGCCGGGCCGCCTCGGCGACCTGATGCGCCGCACCGTCGACGGCGGGGCCGACCGCATCAACGGGGTGAGCTTCGGGCTGCGCGACCCCGCCCGGGCCGAGGACGAGGCGCGGGCCGCCGCCGTCGCGGACGCGGTCAGGCAGGCGGAGACCCTGGCGCGGGCGGCCTCGCTGCGCCTCGGCCGGATCGAGGCGATCGTCTCCCCGCCCCGCAGCGACGCGCCGGTCCCGCTGGGCCGGGCCTTCGCCGCGAAGGCGAGGGGCCCGGCGGTGCCGATCGAGGCCGGAACCGTCGAGGTGAGCGCCGCGGTCGAGGTCACCTGGACCATCGCCCCCTGAGGGGCATCGCCCCCTGAGGGGCGGCCGTCCCGATCGGGAGGCCGGGCGAGCTTCCCATACCGCTCCCGCCGGGATAACCGCGTCCATGGCCGACCCGCTGAAACTCCTCCTCGTCGTCGCCGTCGCCCTCGTGGACGCGGACGGGCGCGTGCTCCTGGCCCAGCGCCCCGAGGGCAAGAGCTTGGCCGGCCTCTGGGAATTCCCGGGCGGCAAGATCGAGCCGGGAGAGCGCCCCGAGGCGACGCTGATCCGCGAACTGGCCGAGGAGCTCGGCATCGTCGTGCGGGAGGCCTGCCTCGCCCCCCTCACCTTCGCGAGCCACGCCTATGAGGGCTTCCACCTGCTGATGCCGCTCTACATCTGCCGGCGCTGGGAGGGGCCGGTGCAGCCGCGCGAGGGCCAGGCGCTCAAGTGGGTGCGCCCGCGCGACCTCGCGACCTACCCGATGCCGCCCGCCGACCTGCCCCTGCTGCCGGCCCTCGTCGACCTGCTCGGGCCGTGACGGCGGGCGATCCGCGCCCTCATGCGACATCCGGTCGATGGCTTCGCCATTTCCCATGTCGGCCATGCGGATGTCGGCGTCGCTCAGGCGCCGCGCGGGCTTGGGATATGGGATCCGCTTGATCCAAGCGGATCCCGGATCACTCCGTGAATTCCTCGATCGCGTCGACCTTGTTCGGGTAGAAGGCGAGGTGGTCCTTGATCGCCGCCACCGCCTGGAACGGGGATTCGTAGCTCCAGACCGCGTTGGCGCGCTCCACGCCGCCGGCCGTCAGCGCGTAGTAGCTCGCCTCGCCCTTGTAGGGGCAGTGGGTGGTGTGGCTGGTCTTCTCGAACAGGTCCCAGGCGGCGTCCTCGCGCGGGATGTACTGGACGGGCGGCAGCCCGGCCTCGCGCAGGGTGAGGGCGCGGGTGGTCTCCGCGACGATGACGCCGCCCAGCACCACGCGGATGCGGTGCGGGTTCGGCGTGACGGCGATCGGGTGGTCGGGACCGGGCTCCTTCATCGGGTCAGCTCCTGTGCTCGGTGGTGCCAAGGGCGTCGGCGAGGCGCATCCGGGCGCTGCCGGGCCGGAGGGGCTTCTGCTGGCTCTCGTGCGGCACCCAGCCGGACAGCCAGATCAGCTCGAAGGTGGCGCGCACGCGCCCGTCCGGATCCGCGAAGCGCTCGGCGTAGAGCGCCGCGGCCCGCAGCAGCGTCGCGCGGCGCAAGCTGCCGCGCCGCTCCCGCAGGGCGTTGGTGAGGCCCATGGCGCGCAGGTCGCGCATCAGGCCGAAGGGCGTGGCGTAGCGCACCGGCACGGTCTCGACATCCGTCACCGGCAGGGCGAAGCCGGCGCGCTGCAGCAGCGCCCCGAGGTCGCGCACCTCCGCGAAGGGCGCGACGCGGGGGCTGACCCCGCCCTCGACCTCGCTCTCGGCCTCGGCCAGCACCTGACGCAGCTCGGTGAGCGAGCGCCCGCCCATCAGGCAGCCGACGAAGAGCCCGTCGGGCCTGAGGGCGCGCCGCAGCTGGATCAGCGCCCCGGGGAGGTCGTTGGCGTGCTGCAGGGCGAGGAGCGACAGGGCGAGGTCGAAGCGGGCCTCGCCGAAGGGCAGCGCCTCCGCGTCGCCGACCGCGAGCGCGATCCCCGCACGGGGCGGCTCCGGGATCGGGGCGAGCCGCACCACCGAGGCGGCGCGGCCGCTCTCCCGCAGCCACGCGGCGGCGCCCGTCGTCGGGCTGCCGCAATCGAGGGCGGCATCGAAGCGGCGCAGCACCGTGCCGAGGCGCTCGCCGAGATCCTCGGAGGCCCGCGCCACCAGGAAATCGGCGAAGCCGGAGGCCCGAGCCCGGGCGAGGCGCTTGCGGATCAGGGCGGCGTCGAAGAGGGGCGGCGGAGTCGACATGCGCAGGGTAGATGGCGCGCGCGCGCTCCCGGCGCCAGGGCGGACCGGCCGCGGCGGCGGAGAATGTCGCGAGGGCCGCCGCCCCGGGCTGCGGCGATCGCGGCAGGTCGCGGCCCCCGCGCTCGGCGCCGAGCGGAACGACCCCCGCAATCCTGCTCGGCCCGCCGTTCCGGCCTCGTCCGTGCCGCCGAACCGGTGATACGACAGCCGACGGATTGCTTCGCCATCTCCCATTTCGGCCATGCGGATGTCGGCGTCGCTCAAGCGCCGCGCGGGCTGGTCATCCGCCTTCCGGAAGTGATTTTCCGGAAGGCGGATGACTTCATCGGGCGATGAGGTCTATTCTGACGCAGCGGAATGCGGGCGGTCGGGCGGAGATGAACGGGCAGGCGGGTGCCGCGAGCCGGCTCCGGCGGGGAACGCTCCGCCTCGCGGCGTCCCTGCCCGGCGCCGCCCGCGACGCGCTCCTCGGCCTCGTCTACCCGCCGACCTGCATCGCCTGCGGGGCCGCCACCGGCCTGCCCCACGCCCTCTGCCCCGCATGCTGGCGCGGGGTCCGCTTCATCGAGCGCCCCTATTGCGAGCGGCTCGGCACCCCCTTCGCGGTCGATCTCGGCGTCCTGGGGCTCCTCTCCCCGGCCGCGATGGCCGACCCGCCGGTCTTCGGGCGGGCGCGGGCGGCCCTGCGCTACGACGCCACCGCCAAGCGCCTCGTGCACCGGCTCAAATACGAGGACCGGCTCGATCTCGCCGCCGCGATGGGCGCCATGATGGCGCGGGCCGGGCGGGAGCTGATCGCCGAGGCCGACGTCGCGGTGCCGGTCCCGCTCTGGCGCTGGCGCCTGTGGTGGCGCCGCTTCAACCAAGCGATGCTGCTCGCGCGCCACGCCACGCGCGGCAGCGGCCTCGCGGTCGCGCCGGACCTGCTCGCGCGCGTGAAGCGCACCCGGCCCCAGGTCGGGCTCAGCCGCGCGGCGCGGGCCGAGAACCTGCAGGGCGCCTTCCGGGTGCCGGAGGCGGCGAGGCCGCGGCTCGCCGGCCGGCGCGTCCTCCTGGTCGACGACGTCATCACGACGGGCTCGACCGCCAACGCGGCCGCCCGGGCGCTGCTGCGCGGCGGCGCCGCGGCGGTCGACGTGCTCGCCTTCGCCTGCGTGGTGCAGGACGGGCGCGTCCTCGGCGGGGAGGCCGCGCCCGAGCCGCTCACGGCTCCTTGAAGCCGTATTCCGGCACCCCCTCCTCGTTGCCGTAATACTTGTAGGGCAGGAACTTGCCCGACATGGTGAGCTTCACCCGGTCGCCCTTGTTGTTGGCCTCGCGCGCCATCTCCATGTTGAAGTCGATCGCCGACATGATGCCGTCGCCGAACTCCTCCTGGATCAGCTCCTTCCAGGTGGTGCCGTAGACCATGACCAGCTCGTAGAAGCGGTAGATCAGCGGGTCGGTCGGCGGCATGGACGGGATCGAGCCGCGATAGGGCGCCTCGTTGAGCAGGCGCTCCTCCGCCTCCGACAGGCCGAACAGGGCGGCGGCCTTGCGGGCCTGGGCCTTCGGCAGCTTCATCTGGCCGAGGCAGGCCGCCGTGATCAGGATCGGCGACACGCCGCCGATCTCCTCCTGGATGAACTTCCAGGTCCAGCCCTTCTCGCGCTTGATGTCGAGCAGCTTCTCCGTGAGGTCTTCGCGCTTCATCGGTGTCTCCCTTGCTGGTGGGTCACATACGAAATCCGACGAATTGCCTCGCAATGCGGATTTCGACTTCGCTCAAGCGCCGCGCGGGCTTATGATCCGCTGTCCGGACGTGATTGTCCGGACAGCGGATCAGGCGCGCCGGGCGGCCGCGAGGGCATCGGCCTCGCAGGCGGCCGGGCGCAGGACGGGCGGGTGGCGCGGGTCGTAGCCGGGCGGCGGCGCCTCCCGGAAGGTGCGGCTGCGCGTGACCAGGAAATCGATCAGGTGGTTGCGCAGGGCGGTGTAGCCGGGGGCGTGGTGCAGGTTCGCCCGGTCGCGGCCGGCCGGCAGCGGGTTCTCGACGATCTCGGCCAGCCGCGCCTCGGGCCCGTTGGTCATCAGCACGATCCGGTCGGCGAGGTAGATCGCCTCGTCGACGTCGTGGGTGATCATGAAGACGGTCTGGCCGGTGGTGAGGCAGATCCGGCGCACCTCGTCCTGCAGGGTGCCGCGGGTGAGCGCGTCGAGCGCCGAGAAGGGCTCGTCCATCAGCAGCATCTTCGGCTCAATGGCGAGCGCCCGGGCGATGCCGACGCGCTGCCTCATGCCCCCCGACAGCTCCGCCGGGCGCTTGTGCTCGGACCCGGCGAGCCCGACCGTGGCGATCGCCCGGCGCGCCCTCGCCTCGATCTCGGCCCGGCGCGCCCCGCGCCAGCGCGAGGCGACCGCGTAGGCGACGTTGCCGAGCACCGTGCGCCAGGGCAGCAGCGCGTGGCCCTGGAAGATCACGGCCCGATCGAGGCTCGGTCCCGCGATCTCGCGGCCGTCCGCGATCACGACGCCCTCGGAGGGGGCGTCGAGCCCGGCCAAGATGTTGAGGAGAGTGGTCTTGCCGCAGCCGGAATGGCCGACCATGCAGACGAACTCGCCGCGCCGGATCGGCAGCCACAGGTTCTCGAACACGGTGGTGGTGCCGCCGCCGGGCGCGGCGTAGCGGCGCGCGATCCCCTCGATCGAGACGTAGCGGTCGTCGGACATGGTGATCCCGGGCGCAGGAGGGGTGCGGAAGGGGAGCAGCGTCGCCACGGCCTCACTCCGGGAAGGTCACGAGGCGCTGCGCGCGGGCCAGCAGCTGGTCGAGGACCATGCCGACGAGGCCGATCACCAGGATCGAGGTGATCACGTTGGTGATCGAGAGGTTATTCCACTCGTTCCAGACGAAGTAGCCGATGCCGGTGCCGCCAACCAGCATCTCGGCGGCGACGATCACGAGCCACGCGATGCCGATCGAGATGCGCATGCCGGTGAGGATGGTGGGGGCGGCGGCCGGCAGGATCACCGTGAAGGCCCGCCGCAGGGGCCCGACCTCCAGGGTGCGGGCGACGTTGAGCCACTCCCGCCGGGTCCCGGCGACCCCGAAGGCGGTGTTGATCAGCATCGGCCAGAGCGAGCAGATGAAGATCACGAAGATCGCCGAGAGGCCGGAATCCTTGATCGTGTAGAGGGCGAGCGGCATCCAGGCGAGCGGCGAGACCGGCTTCAGCACCTGGATGAACGGGTCGAGCGCCCGGCTCATCAGCGGCGACATGCCGATCAGGAAGCCGAGCGGGAGCGCCACCAGCACGGCGAGGAGATAGCCGAGCCCGACCCGCGCGACCGAGTGGGCGAGCTGGATGCCGAGCCCCTTGTCGTTCGGGCCGCGGTCGTAGAACGGATCCCGCAGGTGGCGCCAGATCGTGGCGCCGACGTCGAGGGGGCCGGGCATGGCGGACCTGCCCGTCGTGGCGCTCTGGCCCATCAGGGCGGCGTATTCGGGGTCCATCGCCTCCGTCCGGCCGGTGCCCGCGACGCCGAGGTGCCAGACCAGCAGGAAGGCGAGGAGGAGGAGCGCGGAGACGAGCCCCGCGCGCGCGGACAGGGAGGCGCGCACCGGGTCAGCTCGCGCGCCTGATGGCGAAGGAGTCGAGGTACTCCTTGGGCCTGTCGGGGTCGAAGGTCCGGCCCATGACCACGAAGGTCTTCGAGGTGGCGGCGGGGGGGTTGAGCCCGGCCTGCGCCATCAGCTTGGCGGCGTCCGTGGCGCGGTAGACCTTCTCGGCCACCGCCCGGTAGTCGAGGTCGCCCTTGACCTGCCCCCAGCGCTTCATCTGGGTGAGGATCCAGACCGCGAAGGAGTGCCACGGGAACGCGTCGAAATCGATCCGGTCGGGCACCCTGCGCACGCTGCCGAGCCCGTCCGCGAAGGTGCCGGTGAGCACCTGCTCCACCACCGTCACGGGCTGGTTGAGGTAGTTGGCCGGCGCGATCTGGGCCGCGATCTCCTTGCGGTTCTCCGGCTTCGAGGCGTAGGCGGTCGCCTCGATGATCGCCCGCAGCAGGGCCGCGTAGGTGTTGGGCGTCTCGGTGGCGAAGGCCTGCGAGGCCGCGAAGGCGCAGCAGGGATGCCGGTCCCAGATCTCCTTCGAGAGGAGGTGGATGAAGCCGACCCCGTCGTAGACCGCGCGCTGGTTGACCGGGTCCGGCGCCAGGAACCCGTCGATGTTCTCTGCCCGCAGGTTGGCGACCAGCTCGGGCGGCGGCACGGCCCGGATCTGCACGTCGGTGTCCGGGTCGATGCCGTGCTCCGCCAGGTAGTAGCGCAGCAGGTAATTGTGCATCGAGTAGTCGAACGGCACCGCGAGCCTGAAGCCCTTCCAGGACTTGGGATCGCGCCGGTCCTTGTGCTTCACCGAGAGGGTGATCGCCTGCCCGTTGACGTTCTCGACCGCCGGCATCGTGTAGGGCTGCGGGGTCGAGCCGATGCCGAGCGAGATCGCGATCGGCATCGGCGCGAGCATGTGGGCGGCGTCGTACTCCTTGCTCAGGGTCTTGTCGCGGATGACGGCCCAGCCGGCGGTCTTCACCACCTCCACGGCGAGGCCCTGCTTGGCGTAGAAGCCCATCGGCGCCGCCATGATGATCGGCGTCGCGCAGGTGATCGGGATGAAGCCGACCTTGAGGTCCTTCCGCTCCGGCGCGCCGGCCTGCGCGAAGGCCTCCGTGACGAAGCCGATCGGCAGCACCTCGCGCAGGGCGGCCGCCGCCGCCCCCGCCCCCACCGCCGCCAGGAAGGCCCGGCGGGTGGCGTCGCGGGGGAAGAGCGCCCGCATCACCGCGCCCTCCACCAGCCGCTCGGCCCGCGCCTCCGCCGGAGCCTCCGCGGCCGCGGCCGCGTCGTGCGCGGCCTGGCTCTCGTGCGCGCCGCAGGCGCAACCGCCCCGCCGCAGGCGCCGCCGCGCGTCGAAGGGATCGTCGAACAGGGCCATCGTGTCCTCTCGCGAGCCGGACTCCATGGGCCAGCAGGTTGGCAAGGCGCGTGCCAAGCCGGCCCGGCCACGAAAACCTTGCGGAACGAGAAGCTTAGCCTTACACGGGAGGACCACGAGATGTCGTGATTCACGATCCTTCGCAGTGTCTGCCACGAGATCTCGTGATCCCGCGACGGTCCCGGCCCGGAGGACCCCTTGCACGCGCCCGCCCGCCCCGACGCCCCGCCCGCCCTCGGCCCGGTCTTCGAGGGCGCGCCCGAGGCGATGCTGGTCCTCGACCCGGCCGAGGACGCGATCCTGGACGCGAACCCGGCGGCCGAGCGCCTGCTCGGCCACGCCCGGGCGGCGCTGCGGGGCATGCGGGCGAGCGCCCTGCATCCGGGTCAGCTGCCGGCCCTGGTGGTCTTCACCGAGGCGGCCCTGGCGAAGGGCCGCGCCTGGACCCACGCCCTCACCCCGCGCCACGCGGACGGGACGGCGCTGCACCTCGACTGCGCGGCCTCGCTGCTCGACCTCGACGGGCGCCGCACCCTCCTCCTCTGCCTGGCCGATCCGGAGGAGCGGCACCGCCGCCTCGTCGACGCCGAGGCCGACCGCCACATGCGCGCGGGCATCGCCGAGTGGCAGCGCGTGGAGCGGATCTTCCGCGACATCGAGCGGGAGAATCAGCTGATCCTGCGGGCGGCGGGCGAGGGCATCTACGGGGTCAACGCGGAGGGGGTGACCACCTTCATCAACCCGGCCGCCGAGCGGATGCTCGGCTGGTCCGCCGCCGACCTCGTCGGCAAGGACATGCACGCGACCGTCCACCACACGCGGCCGGACGGCCACCCCTATCCGCACCGGGACTGCCCGATCTACGCCGCCTTCCGGGACGGCGCCGTGCACCACGTCGAGGACGAGGTGTTCTGGCGCCGGGACGGGTCGTGCTTCCCGGTCGAGTACACCTCGACGCCGATCCGCGACCGCGGCCGGCTCCTCGGCGCGGTGATCGTGTTCCGGGACATCAGCCAGCGCCGCGAGGCGGAGGAGCGCCTGCGCCACGCGCTCGCCGAGGTCGAATCGCTGCGCGAGCGCCTGGAGCGCGAGAACGCCTACCTGAAGGAGGAGATCCGGCTGGAGAGCCGGCACCTCGGGATCATCGGGCGCAGCCCGGCCACCGAGCGCCTGCGCCAGCAGATCGACCTCGTCGCCGCCACCGACGCGACCGTGCTGGTCACGGGCGAATCCGGCACCGGCAAGGAGCTGATCGCCCGGGCGATCCACGAGGCGAGCCGGCGGCGCGAGCGGCCGCTGATCCGGGTGAACTGCGCCGCCGTGCCCCGCGAACTCTTCGAGAGCGAGTTCTTCGGCCACGCGCGCGGCGCCTTCACGGGAGCCCTGCGCGACCGGGTCGGCCGCTTCGAACTGGCCGATGGCGGCACGCTCTTCCTCGACGAGGTCGGCGAGATCCCCCTCGACCTGCAGGGCAAGCTGCTGCGGGTGCTGCAGGAGCGGCAATTCGAGCGGGTCGGCGAGGAGCGGACGCGGGCGGTCGACGTGCGGGTGATCGCGGCGACGAACCGCGACCTGCGGGCGGAGGTCCGGCGCGGGCGCTTCCGCGAGGACCTCTACTTCCGCCTCAACGTCTTCCCGATCCTGGCCGCCCCGCTGCGGGAGCGGCCCGACGACATCCCGCTCATCGCCCAGCACGTGCTGCGGGGGGTGTCGCGCAAGCTCGCGATCCCCGACCTGCGCCTGACGGAGGGGGACGTGCGCCGGCTCACCGCCTACGCCTGGCCGGGCAACGTGCGGGAGTTGGAGAACGTGATCGAGCGGGCGGCGATCCTGGCCGTGCGCGGGCGCCTGCGCCTCGACCTGCCGGAGACCGACGCGCCCTCCCCGCCCGCGGCCTCCCGGCCGGCGCCGCGGGAGGCGCCCCTCACCGAGGCGGAGCGCCGGGCCCGCGACCGGGCCGACATCGAGCGGGCGCTGGCGCTCTGCGGCGGACGGGTGTTCGGGCCGGGCGGCGCGGCGGCGCTCCTCGGCGTCAAGCCGACGACGCTCGCCTCGCGGATCAAGGCGCTCGGCCTGCGGCGCCGCTCCGGCTCGCCCGCGCCCTGCCCGGACACGTGACCCCTTGGCGCGGGGCGATCCGGGGACGGCGCGGGCGCGGCGCCTCGGCCCCCGCGCCCCACCCTAGTGCTGCAACTCGGCCAGCATCCGCTTGAGGTGCTTGATCGCCGGCGTCGCCACCGCCAGGAAGCACGCCTCGCGCAGGCGGCGCTGCGCCCCGGCCCCGACGAGCAGGCCCGCCGTCCCGCAATGCAGGAGCGCGTTCTGCGCCGCGCAGAGGGCGAGTTCGCTCGCCGCCAGCCGCGCCTCCAGCACGCGGCGCCAGTAGGCCGGATCGGTCTCGAAGGGCGTGGCGGCGAGGCGGTCGACCTCGTCCTCCAGGGCGTCGAGCCGGTCGGAGACCTCGCGGGGCTGGACGTCGAGGGCGCGGTTCGCCGGCGCCAGCACGCGGGCGACGTCGCACATCAGGCGCAGGGAGCCGCGCACGAGGCCGATCGCCATGCCGATCTGGAGCAGGAGCACCGCCGCCCGGACGCGCTTGTAGAAGCCCTCGAGGGGATCGGCGAGCAGGTCCTCGTCGGGCACGAAGACGTCGCGGAACTCCACCGCCCGGGTCCGGGCGCCGCCGAGGGCGAGGAAGCGGCCCGGCTCGCCGAGGCGCAGCCCCTCGGCGCCGCAGCGCATCACCGCCATGGCCGTACGCCCCTCCGGCCGGGCGAAGACCGCGGCGAAGACGTGATCGGGACCGAGATTCGAGACGAAGGGCAGCGTCCCGCTCACCCGGTAGCCCCCGGCCGCGCGGGCGCCGTCGAGGGCGATGCGCTCCAGGCCCAGATAGGTCTTGATCGGGTTGGCGAGGCCGACGCCGCCGAGCACCGTGCCCGCGGCGACGCGCGGCCCGAGGCCGTCGCGCAGCTCGGCATTGTGGCTGCAGGCGATCACGAAGGCGAGGGCGGCCTGGCAGGTCATGCAGTAGGCGGCGGTGAGGCAGTGCTCGCCGGCCTCCGCCACGGCCTGGATGGCGCCGCCCAGATGCGCCGCACCCCGCGGCCCGCCGGCCGGGAGATGCGCCGCGTAGGCCCCGGCAGCCCCGAAGGCGCGCAGGGCCGCCTCCGGGTAGAGGCCCTCCTCGTCGATGCGGCGCACGAGGGGAACGAGGTCGCGGTCGGCGGCGCGGCGAAGCGCCGCCAGCATGGTCTCGATCGCGGCGGGGCCGTCCGGCTCCGCCTGCATCGTCATCACCCGCAGCATGGTCGTCTCCCCGGCGGACCCCGGAGGCCCGGCTGGCCCCCTCCGCGGTCGGGCCCGGCGCCGGGCCATGTCCAAGAACCGTGCCACCCGCTCCCGCCGAGGCCCCGCCGCGGGTTCGGGCCGAGGCCCGCCCCGCGGCCGCGGGCGCCCCGGTGGGCGCCGGGGCGCATCGCCCTATCTCGCCGGCGCATCCCTCCGCCTCAGCAGGATCCGCAGCATGACAGATCATCCCGCCCTGGCGCCGGGCCGGGTCGCCGTCGTCACCGGGGCGGCGAGCGGCATCGGCCTCGCCGCCGCCCGCCATTGCGCCGGCCGCGGCATGGCCGTGGTTCTCGCCGACCTCCCGGGCGAGGCGCTCGACGCCGCCGCGGCCTCGGTCGCGCAGGCGGGCGCCGCCGCGGTGCGCGCCGTGCCCACCGACGTGGCGCGGCGGGAGGCGGTCGCCGCCCTGCACGCGGCCGCGACGGATCTCGGCCCGATCTCCTTCGTGATGGCGAATGCCGGGATCGAGGCCGGCGGGCGCTTCTTCTCGGACGAGGCGACCTGGCGGCGCATCCTCGACACGAATCTCTGGGGCGTCATCAACGCCCTGCAGGTCTTCGTGCCGGGGCTGATCGAGGCAGGGGCGCCGGCCGCCCTGGTGGTGACCGGCTCCAAGCAGGGCATCACGACCCCGCCGGGCAACACTCCCTACAACGTCAGCAAGGCGGGGGTGCGGGTCGTCGCGGAGGCGCTCGCCCACGAATTGCGCCAGCACGCCGTGCCGGTCACCGCCCACCTGCTGATCCCGGGCTTCGTCTATACGGGCCTCACCCGCGCCCGCGGGGTGTCCGAGAAGCCGGCCGCCGCCTGGACGCCCGAGCAGACGGTGGCCCTGATGGTGCGGGGCGTCGCGGCCGGCGACTTCTACATCCTGTGCCCCGACAACGAGACCACCCGGGAGCAGGACGAGAGGCGGATGCGCTGGGGCCTCGACGACATTCTCCTGAACAGACCGGCCCTGTCCCGCTGGCACCCCGATTACAAGGACGCATTTTCGGTCTACATGGGCGCGTGACGCGGCTTCCCGAAGGGCACCCGCCCTTCGGGGAAGCGCGGGGCGCCGTTCCAGGCCCGTGGCGGCTTGCTTGCATCGTGCCGCGGCCGATTACCGGAGATTGCAGGCCGTATGCCCAAGATCATTCCCGTCGCCTCCTTCGACGGCGTCGTGTTCGGCGCCACCGGCGACCTGACGATGCGCAAGCTGCTGCCGGCGCTCTACTACCGGTTCCGCGACCGGCAGATCCCGGAGACCAGCCGCATCGTCGCGGCGGCGCGCAGCCACCACCCCGATTCGGAGTACCGCGAGATGGCGCTCGCGGCGCTCAGGCGGCACGTGCCGGCGGCGGATCTCGACGCCGAGACCGTGCAGGGCTTCCTGAGCCACATCACCTACGTGGCCGTGGACGGGCTCGGCGAGGAGGGCTGGGACGACCTCGCGCGGCTCCTCGACGAGCGCCCGGACCAGGTGCGCTCGTACTACCTCGCCACCTCGCCGAGCCTCTACGGCCCGATCTGCCGCAACCTCGCGGCCCACGGGCTGATCGGGCCGAAGGCGCGGGTCGTCCTGGAGAAGCCGATCGGCCACGATCTCGCCTCCGCGCGGGCCATCAACGACCAAGTCGGCGAGGTCTTTCCCGAGAGCCAGATCTTCCGCATCGACCATTATCTCGGCAAGGAGACGGTGCAGAATCTGCTGGCCCTGCGCTTCGCCAACACGATCTTCGAGCGGCTGTGGAACGCCGACGTGATCGACCACGTGCAGATCACGGTCGCCGAGACGGTCGGGGTCGAGGGGCGCGGCGGCTACTACGACACGTCCGGCGCCCTGCGGGACATGCTGCAGAACCACCTGCTGCAGCTCCTCTGCCTCACCGCCATGGAGAGCCCGCTCTCCCTCGACCCGGATTCGGTGCGCGACGAGAAGCTGAAGGTGCTGCGGGCGCTCAAGCCGATCCCGTCGCACGAGATCCCGCACCTGACGGTGCGCGGCCAATACGCGGCGGGCGCGGTCGACGGCAGGCCGGTGCCGAGCTACCTCGCCGATCTCGGCCAGGGCGCCCGCAGCCACACCGAGACCTTCGTGGCCCTGAAGCTCGAACTCCTGATGCCGCGCTGGGCGGGCGTGCCGTTCTACCTGCGCACCGGCAAGCGCATGCCGCAGAAGATGTCCGAGATCGTGGTGCAGTTCCGCTCCTCGCCCTTCAGCATCTTCCCGCCGGAATCCTTCGCCCGGGAGCCGAACCGGCTGGTGATCCGGCTGCAGCCCGAGGAGGGCATCAAGCTCGAGGTGATGACGAAGGAGCCCGGCCCGGGCGGCATGCGGCTGCGGCCGACGGGGCTCGACATCAGCTTCGAGGAGACCTTCAACCAGCGCTACCCGGACGCCTACGAGCGCCTGCTGATGGACGTGGTGCGGGGCAACGCGACCCTGTTCATGCGCCGCGACGAGGTCGAGGCGGCCTGGGCCTGGGCCGACGGGGTGCTGCAGGCCTGGGCGGACCGGCCCGAGCCGCCCCGCCCCTACCCGGCCGGCACCTGGGGGCCGACCGCGGCCATCGCGCTGATCGAGCGCGACGGCAGGACCTGGCACGAGAACCTCGTCCCCTGAGCCCCTCCCCGTCCGGGCGCGCCCCGCCTCAGGCGCGCGCGACCGGCAGGCCGAGCAGGGCCTCCCCGGCGCCCGGCGCGTCGAGGGTCGCCACCTCCCCGTCCGAGCGGATGCGGTGGAAGCGGTAGCCGGGCAGCAGCGCGGCGAGGTCGGCTTGCGCCGGGACGCCCTCGACGACCAGCCAGGGCGCGAAGCGCGCGAGGCTGCTTGCGGCCCCGCGCAGGGCGGCCAGCGGCCGTCCCTCGCCGCCGAGGCGGATCCCGTCGAGGCGCTCCAGCCGGTACTGGCCGGCGACCGCGTCGATGGTGGTGACCTCCGCCCGCAGGGTCGCGGCGCCCCGCGGCCCGGCCCCGGCGCGCGCCTCCCCGAAGAAGCGGCCGGCGCGGGCCTCGACCGGGCGGGTTCCCGGGGCGGCGCCGGCGTCGCAGGGCACGTAGCGGACCTGGTTCAGGCGGTTGGCCGCCACGTTGGCGGCGAGCTTGCGCTGCTGCGCGGCCTGGGCCTCGAAGGCGAAGACGGCGCCGGACGGGCCGACCCGCTTGGCCGCCACCAGGGTGACCTCGCCGATCCGGGCGCCGACGTCGAACAGGACCTGGCCCGGCCCGAGCAGGCCGTCGAGGCAGCGCACCACGCCGGGCCGGTGATAGCCGCACCAGAAGATGTCGCTCGCCGCCTGCTCGCAGAGGTCGAGGGCGATGCGCAGGTTCCCGTCGAAATCCGCGACTTCCTGCACGCCGAAGCGGGCGGAGCGGCGCTGGATCGCCTCCACGACCGGCTGGGCCGCGCGCAGCCGATGCAGCCGCAATGTCAACCGGCGCGCGAGCTGCATCGACACCACGCAATCCTCCTCCCTGCTCAACCTTGGCGATAGTGTGGTGAAGAGCATCGGCCGCGACCCTCCGCTAAGATTACCGAAGGATGACGGCGATGTCGGTGCCGAGGCCGGCCGGAAACGCCCTGTAGCTTGTATAATTCCAAAATTTATCAATGGGATACGGCAGCGCCGGGACGCCTTCCCTTCCCGATCCGGTCGCACTAGAGGGTGGCCGTCGCGCCCGGCCGGGCGCCGATCTCCCGAGGGTGCCGCCGCCATGCCGTCCTGCCGTCCGTTCCGTCTCGCCCTGACCCTCGCCCTGGCGCTCGGCGCGGGCCGCGCGCTCGGCCAGGAGGGCGAGGCGCCGGCCGCTCCGGAGCCCGCCCCGGCCCCCGCTCCCGCTCACGCCCCGGCGAAGCCCGCGCGCCGGCCCTCCCCGGCCCACCGGCCCGCGCCGCCCCCGCCGCCCCGGCCCCCGCGGCGGCCCCGTCCGCCGCGCCGGCCGGCTGGCCGCCGGGGGCGAGCGCGGTGAGCGAGGTCTACGGGGACTGGACGGTCAGCTGCAGCCGCGAGGGCGAGGCGCGGACCTGCCAGGTCTCGCAGGCCCAGGGCGATTCCCAGACCGGGCGGCGGCGCTTCAGCATCGAGCTGCGCCAGCCGCAGAACGGCCGCAGCGAGGGCGTCGTGCTGGTTCCGCTCGGGCTGCAGGTCGAGCCGGGCATCACCTTCAAGCTCGACGACGCGACGCTGGGCAAGGGAGCCCCCTTCACCACCTGCGTGACGGCCGGCTGCATCGCCCCGATCAGCTTCCCGACCGTCGCCACCGACGCCATGCGGACCGCCGTCGCCCTGCGCGTGACCGGCATGAAGCAGAACGGCGAGGCCGAGACCTTCACGGTGCCGCTCTCGGGCTTCGCGGCGGCCTTCGCCCGCATGGCCGCCCTCTCGGGCTGATCCGGGCAGGTTGCCCGCGCTTTCAGCAGCGCTGCCCACGCCCTGCGCCGCGGTCCCGGCGCGCGGGCCCGCGCCCCCGGGGAGGATCTGGCACGGCTCCTGCTTGCGGCGAGGAAGGCTGGCCGAAGGCGCCACCGGGCAAAGACGCCCGAGCCACGGACAGGGTCGTCCGCATCGACGGGATCACGGACACGGCCATGCGCGCCGAGCGTCCGCACGTCCCACCCTGAAGCGCACGGACGTCCCCGCGGGGGCTCCGCGTGAGGCTCGATCCATGGCCGATCTCAAGACCGTGATGAAGTCGGGGCACCCCCTGACGCTCTTCGCCGCGTTCCTCTACTTCGATTTCTGCTTCGCGATCTGGGTGCTGAACGGCGCGATGGGCCCGTTCATCACCGAGGCCTTCAGGCTCACCCCGGCCCAGACCGGCTTCATGATCTCCCTGCCGATCCTCGCGGGGGCCGTCATGCGCTTCCCGCTCGGGGTCCTCGCCCAGTATATCGGCCGCAAGAACGCCGCGCTGACCGAGATGTCGCTGATCATCCTGGCGATGGCGTACGGCTTCTTCGCGGTGTCGAGCTACGGCGACGTGCTCGCCATGGGCGTGCTGCTCGGCATCGCGGGCGCCTCCTTCGGGGTGGCGCTGTCGCTCGGCTCGGGCTGGTTCCCGCCGGAGCACAAGGGCCTCGCCATGGGCATCGCGGGCGCGGGCAATTCGGGCACGGTGCTCGCGGTGCTGTTCGCCCCGCCGCTCGCCCAGGCCTATGGCTGGCAGGCGGTCTACGGCTTCGCCGGCCTGGTCATGGCCGTGCCGCTCCTCGTCATGGTGATCCTCGCCAAGGAGCCCCCGGACCGCGAGCATCAGAGCTTTCGCGAGCACGTCGCCTGCCTGTTCGAGAAGGACGGCTGGGCCTTCAACCTGATCTACGTGATTACGTTCGGCGGCTTCATCGGGCTGTCGAATTTCCTGCCGACCTTCTTCTACGAGCAGTTCGCCGTGACCAAGGTCGAGGCGGGCCGGCTGACCATGCTGGCGGCGCTGATGGGCTCGGGCATCCGGGTGGCGGGCGGCTACTTCGCCGACCGGATCGGCGGCATCCTGGTGCTGACCGTGGTGCTGCTCGCGGCGGTCGGCTCGTTCCTGCTCCTCACCGCCTCGCCGCCGCTCCTGGCGACCACGATCCTGTTCATGGTCTGCTTCGCGGCGCTCGGGGCCGGGAACGGAGCGCTGTTCCAGCTCGTGCCGCTGCGCTGGCCGACCAACACCGCGGTGGCGGGCTCGATGATCGGCGAGATCGGAGCCCTCGGCGGGGCGATCCTGCCGAACGCCATGGGCCTGTCGAAGCAGGTCACGGGCGGCTTCGCGGCCGGCTTCGTCCTCTACGCAGCCTTCGCGGCCGCGGTGCTCGGCTGCCTGGCGCTGTGGTCGCGCCGGTGGGTCGGACGCTGGGTCGGCCCGCGCGGCAAGGTGCTGAGCGCCGAGCCCGCGCGGGAGGGCGGCGTCCTGGCGGCGGGCGCCCAGCGCGCCTGATGCCCGGGACGGCGCGCGGGACCACCCCGCCGGGCGCGGCCCGGCGCCGGGCGGGGCGAGGGCTCAGGCGGCCTGCGCGGCGGCGAGGGCCGCGTCCCTCTCGCGCACCCGCGCCACGGCCGGGCGCGCCTGGTGGCGCGCCACGTAGGCGGCGATCTCCGGCGTCTCGGGCACGAATCCGAACATCGTCGTCCAGGTGAGCGCCGCCCCCCAGAGGATGTCGGCGGCCGTGAAGCGCTCGCCCAGGAGGTAGGGCCCCTGGCGGAGCTGGTCGTTCACCACCGCGAGCGCGGCCTCGTAGCTGCCGTAGGGCAGCATCGCGCGGACGGACTCGTCCGAGGCGAGCCCGCGCGCCTTGTCGACCACCGCCGGTTCGAAGCTGCTGCCGTAATAGACCATCCAGCGCAGGTAGGGTCCGCGCAGGGGATCGCCGATCGCCGGGGCGAGGCCCGCCTCCGGGAAGGCGTCGGCGAGGTACAGGAACACCGCGACCTGCTCGGTGACCAGCGCGCCGCGATGACGGATGGCCGGGACCTTCCCCATCGGATTGACCGCCAGGTAGGCCGGCTGCCGGTTCTCCCCCGCCTTCATGTTGAGCACCTGGAGGTCGTAGGGGGCGCCCAGCTCCTCCAGCAGCAGCAGGGCGCTCGACGAGCGCGTGTTCGGCGAGTGGTAGAGCGTGACGCGGTCCGCATTCATGCAGGCATCCTCCTTGGCTCCGTGCCGCGGGCTCCGTGCCGCGCGGCCGCGGCCCCTTGCCGGGGACGGGCGTGGCGGCGCGCCGGAGCGCGAGCGGCCCCGATTCGGGGCCGAGGCCACGCTCGGGCGACCGGCCGGCCGGATCAAGGGGTCGCCTTGCCTTTCGGAACCCGATCCGATAAAGCGCCCGCCATCCCACACGCGGAGCCGGCCTCATGCCTGAATGAGGCGTTTCCGGTGGCCGGCACTCGGCCGGCTGCTTCCTCCGCGGCGGATCGAACCGGAGCATTGAGACCCATGGCCCTTCCCGATTTCTCGATGCGTCAGCTCCTCGAAGCCGGCGCCCATTTCGGCCACCAGTCGCACCGCTGGAACCCGAAGATGCAGCCCTTCATCTTCGGCACCCGCAACAACATCCACATCATCGACCTCGCCCAGACCGTGCCGGCGCTCTACCAGGCGCTGCAGGCGGTGAGCGACACCGTCGCCAAGGGCGGCCGGGTGCTGTTCGTCGGCACCAAGCGCCAGGCCGCGGACGTGGTGGCGGATTCCGCGCGCCGCTCGGCCCAGTACTTCGTGAATTCCCGCTGGCTCGGCGGCACGCTCACCAACTGGAAGACCATCTCGGGCTCGATCCAGCGCCTGCGCAAGGTCGACGAGGTCCTGGCCGGCGGCGGCCAGGGCCTCACCAAGAAGGAGCGCCTGATGCTGTCCCGCGAGAAGGACAAGCTCGAGAAGGCGCTCGGCGGCATCAAGGACATGGGCGGCGTGCCCGACCTGCTGTTCGTGATCGACACCAACAAGGAGCAGCTGGCGATCAAGGAGGCCAAGCGCCTCGGGATCCCGGTCGCCGCCATCGTCGACACCAACTGCGACCCGGACGGCATCACCTACGTGGTCCCGGCCAACGACGACGCGGGCCGCGCGATCGCGCTCTACTGCGACCTCATCGCCCGCGCGGCGATCGACGGCATCTCCCGCGGCCAGGGCGCGCTCGGCCTCGACATCGGTGCCTCGGAGGAGCCGGTCGCCGAGGAACTGCCGGCCAACCTCAACGAGCCGGAGGTGGCGCAGGTCGACATCAGCGAGCCCTACGTGGGCGAGCCCTTCGAGCTGCTCGCCGCCCCGCGCGGCGCGCCCGACGACCTGACCAAGCTCACGGGCGTCGGCCCGCAGCTCGTCCAGAAGCTCAACGACGCCGGCATCTACCACTACTGGCAGATCGCCGCGATGGCGCCCGAGGACGTGGCCAAGGTCGATGCCGAGCTGAAGCTCAACGGCCGCATCGCGCGCGACGGCTGGATCAACCAGGCCCGCGCCTTCGTGGAGGCCGCCGCGGCCGCGTGAGCGGCCGGCCCGCGTGAGCGGCCGGCGCCTCGGCGCCTGGCCGCGCCGGCACAGCGTTGACGACAGATCAGCCCGGCGCTGCATCAGCGCCGGGCTCCCTTTATCCGGTTGAGTGGAAAGGACACGTCCGATGGCCAACATCACGGCAGCGATGGTCAAGGACCTGCGCGAGAAGACCGGCGCGGGCATGATGGATTGCAAGTCCGCCCTGAACGAGACGGCGGGCGACATCGAGGCCGCGGTCGACTGGCTGCGCAAGAAGGGTCTGGCCAAGGCCGCCAAGAAGGCCGGCCGCGTCGCCGCCGAGGGCCTGGTGGCCGTCGAATCGGCCGGCCGTCACGCCGCCCTCGTCGAGGTGAATTCCGAGACCGATTTCGTCGCCCGCAACGACGGCTTCCAGGCCTTCGTGCGCGAGGCCGCCAAGGTCGCGCTCAACAGCCAGGGCAATGTCGAGTCGCTGGAGGCCGCGCATTTCCCGGGCTCGCAGACCACGGTCAAGGACCGCCTGCAGGAACTCATCGCCACGATCGGCGAGAACATGACCCTGCGCCGCGTGGCGACGCTCGCCGTGTCGCAGGGCGTGATCGCCACCTACGTGCACGGCCAGGTGAGCGAGGGCCTCGGCAAGATCGGCGTGCTGGTCGCGCTCGAATCCGCCGGCAACGTCGAGTTCCTGTCGACGCTCGGCCGCCAGATCGCCATGCACGTCGCCGCCACGAACCCGCTGGCGCTCGACGCCTCGGGCATCGACCCGGCCACGGTGGAGCGCGAGAGCGCCATCCTGCGCGAGAAGAACGCCGGCAAGCCCGATCACGTGCTGGCCAAGATCGTCGAGAGCGGCCTGAAGAGCTACTACAAGGAGGTCACCCTCCTGGACCAGCCCTTCGTGCACGACACCTCCAAGACGGTGTCTCAGGTGCTGAAGGAGGCCGAGGGCAAGGCCGGCGGCCCGGTCAAGCTCGCCGCCTTCGTGCGCTACGCCCTCGGCGAGGGCATCGAGAAGGAGGAGGGCCCGGACTTCGCCAGCGAGGTCGCGGCCGCCGTCAAGGGCTGACGCCCTCCCCATCGCCGGATCGTTCCGGGCCGGAGCGGGCCGCGCGCCCGCTCCGACCCTTGTCGTCTCGGGACCGGGCTCGGCTCAGCGGGCCCGCGACGGATCGATGACCAGGAGGTAGTCGCAGGGCTCCGCGGCGGGGTTGGCGAAGGCGTGGCCGGCATCGGCCTCGAAGTAGAGGCTGTCCCCCGCCTCCATCTCGACCGTGCGCTCCCCGATCGTCACGCGAAGCCGCCCGCCGAGCACGTGGACGTATTCCGAGACGCCGCGGCGATGGGCCACGAACTCGCCGGTCCGGGCCCCGGGCGGCAGGGTGTTGCGCACCCAGTCGATGCCGCGCCCCGGCAGGACCGGCGAGAGGATGCGGCGCGTGAGGCCCGAACTCTCGTCGCGCAGCACGGGCTGGCGGGCCGCCTTGATCAGCAGCACCTCCTGCTCCGTCGCGGGCACCATCAGGCGCGCCGCCGTCACCCCGAGCGCCTCGGCGAGGCGCGAGAGCACGACGGTCGAGGGCACCGCCTCGAGGGAGAGGCCGAGCTCCCGCCTGCGGCGTCGGATCTCCTCCGAGATGTGGACCTGGGTCGGGGTCGGGCCCGGGGCCGCCTCCTCGGGCGGTGTCTCGTTCTGCCCCATCCTCGTCCCACCTCCCGTCCGGCCGGCCTCGCGGCACGCGCAATCCCCTCCGCCGCCCGGAGGCGCCCGTCAACCGGGGCTGTGGCACGCCGCTTGCCTCCACTGTGGTGGAAATTCCTCCAAGGCAGTGGATGGGATTGGGCCATGGTCGATGCAGCACCCCCGATCGAGTCCGGGGCACCTCAGCTGGCCGGGGCCGTGCCGTCGGCCGATCGCCGGCAGATCGTCTGGTCGAGCGTGATCGGCACCACGGTCGAGTGGTACGACTTCCTGATCTACGGGACCGCGAGCGCGCTCGTCTTCAACAAGCTTTTCTTCCCGAGCTTCGACCCGCTGGTCGGCACGGTGGCGGCCTTCGGCTCCTACGCGGTCGGCTTCCTGGCGCGGCCGCTCGGCGGGATCATCTTCGGGCATTTCGGCGACCGGCTCGGCCGCAAGGCGATGCTCTCGCTCACCATCATCATCATGGGCCTCGGCACCTTCCTGATCGGCTGCCTGCCGACCTACGCGCAGGCGGGCCTCCTCGCCCCGGTCCTGCTCGTGGCCCTGCGCCTCGTGCAGGGGATCGGCATCGGCGGCGAATGGGGCGGCGCCGTCCTGATGGTGGTGGAGACCGTGCCCGCCGAGCGGCGGGGCCTGTTCGGCAGCATCGTCCAGCTCGGCTACCCGCTCGGCGTCATCACCTCGACCGGCGCCTTCGCGCTGACCGGCCTGATGCCGGAGGCGGATTTCCTCGCCTGGGGCTGGCGCCTGCCCTTCCTGGGCAGCCTGCCGCTGATCGTCGTCGGGCTGTTCATCCGCCTGCGCCTGCACGAGACGCCCTCCTTCCGGCGGATCAAGAGCCGGGACGCGGTCGCCCGCCTGCCCGTCCTGGAGATCCTGACCGCGCATCCGCGCACCTTCGCGACGGCGGTCGGGCTCAAGCTCTCGGAGATCGCCTATGTCAGCGTCGTCACGGTGTTCGGCATCGCCTACGTCACCGGCCAGCTCGGCCTGCCGCGCAGCGTCATCCTGAACGGGATCCTGGTGGCGGCCATCATCGAGCTGTTCACCCTGCCGGCCTTCGGCTGGCTCTCGGACCGCTACGGGCGAAGGAGCCCGTTCGTCGCGGCCTGCCTGTTCTCCATCGCCTTCGCGTTCCCGCTGTTCTGGCTCCTCGGCACCCGCGACCCGCTGGTCATCAGCCTGACGGTGGCGGTGGCCGTGAGCTTCGGCCAGGGCATCATGTTCGGCACCGGGGCGGCCTGGATGTCGGAGCTCTTCGACGCGCGCCTGCGCTACAGCGGGGCCTCCCTGGGCTTCCAGGTCGGGGCAGCCCTGAGCGGCGGCTTCACGCCGCTGATCTGCGCGGCCCTGCTGGGCGGGAGCGGCGGCGCGACCTGGCCGATCTCGGTCTACCTCGTCGTCCTCGCCAGCGTGACGCTCGCGGCGGCCCTGATCGCCCCGGAGACGGCCCGCCGCCCGATCGACTGAGCGACGGCCCGCCCCCGTCCGGAGATGAACCCGCATGACCGAGATGCCCGCGCCTCGCATGATCCCGGCCCTCGCGCACCCGGCCGGCGCCGCCGCCGCGGAGGTCCCGGGCGGCGCGACCGGGTGGAGCGGCCGCCTGCTCCACATCCACGTCGCCCCGGCCGCGAGCTACGAGATGGAGGAGCGCGCCGAGGCCCTCTGCGTGGCCGGCCGCGGCATCGAGGGCGACCGCTACTTCGCCGGCATCGGCACCTACTCGGCCAAGCCCGACGTGCGCGAGGTCACCCTGATCGAGCAGGAGGCCCTCGACGCCCTCGCCCGCAACGACCCGCCGCTTCAGGGCGGGCCCCTCCGCCTCGCGCCGGGCGACCACCGGCGCAATCTCACGGTCGTCGGGGTGCCGCTCAACCACCTGGTCGGCCGGCGCTTCCGGGTCGGCGAGGTGATCCTGTGCGGGGGTCGGCTCAACTTCCCGTGCAAGTACCTGGAGGAATTGCTCGGCATGCCCGTCTACCTGCCGCTCTTCAACCGCTCCGGCCTCAATTGCGGCATCGAGCGGGGCGGCCTCATCCGGCCGGGCGACCCGGTCGCGCTCCTGGATTGAGCCGGTGACCGCTCGCCTAATCATGAAGCTGCGGGTCGCGACGGCGGAGGCGGCGACGCCGCAGGTGCGGCGGGTCGTCCTCGTCCACCCCCGGCGCCCGGACCTGCCGGCCTGGGAGGCCGGCGCCCACGTCGCGCTCCACCTCCCGGACGGGCGGGTGCGGGCCTACTCGCTCTGCGGCGACCCGGCGGATCGGAGCCGCTACGAGATCGCGATCAAGCGGGAGGAGGCCGGCCGGGGCGGGTCGGTCTGGGCGCACGACGCGCTGCGGCCAGGCGCGATCGTGCCCGTCGCCGCCCCGCGCAGCGCCTTCCGCCTGGCCGGGGAGGCGCGCCACCACGTCCTCGTCGGCGGCGGCATCGGCGTGACCCCGCTGCTCGCGATGGCCCGGACGCTCGCGGCCGAGGGCGCAGACTTCGCGCTGCACCTGTGCGCCCGGTCGGCCGGGGCGGCCCCGCTCCTGGGGGAGGCCGAGGCGGTCTGCGGCGGGCGCCTGCGGCGCTGGTTCTCCGCCGAGGGCCGGCGCTTCGACCCCGCCGTCCTGGCGGAGCGCCGGGAGGGCTCGCACCTCTACCTGTGCGGCCCGGAGAGCCTGATCGAGGCGGCGCGCCGCGCCGCCGCGGCTCACGGCTGGCCGCCCGCCTCGGTGCACGTGGAGCGCTTCGCCCCCGCGGCCGAGGACCGGGCGGCGGAGGAACCCTTCGTCGCGGTGATCGGCTCCACCGGGCAGGAGATCGAGGTGCCGGCCGGCCTCTCGCTCCTCGCGGCGCTGCGGGCACGGGGATTCTCCCTGCCCTCATCCTGCGAGACAGGCCTGTGCGGCGCCTGCGCCTGCGGGTATCGCGAGGGGACCGTCCTGCACCGCGACGCGGCGCTGTCGCCCGCCGCGCGGACGGCGCAGCTCACGCCCTGCGTCTCCCGGGCCCGGGGCCGCGTCGTGCTCGCTCTGTGACGCGGCGGGCCCGGCGCGCCGCCTGCCCGCCGTCAGCGCGCCGTGTCCGACAGGAGCCGTTGCAGGCCGCGCTGGTCGAGGCCGGCCGGCCTGCGGCGGGCCGGCAGCGCGCCCGTCGTCGCCGGGTCGCGGATCGTCGCGGCGAGGGCCGGTCCCTTCGGCTCCTCCCGCCGCGCCGCCCAGTGGGCGGCGAGGGACAGCCCCGTGATCACCAGCATCGCCTTGATACCGCCGGTCAGGAGGCGCCACATCGCCGGGATCTCGCCATCGCGTCAGAGTGGCGCCCACCTTAGGCCGCGGGCGTTAACAAGCGGGTCATCCGGCATCCGGTTGATCGCTTCGCCATCTCGCATTTCGGCGATGCGGATGTCGGCTCCGCTCAGGCGCCGCGCGGGCTCGTGATCCGGGATCCGCTCGATCGAGCGGATCCCGCATCAATCCGCCGGAGAGAGGTGGGCCATGCGCCAGGGTAGCGGTTCCTGTTCCCCGAACCCGTGACGCTCCTGCGACTACTCGGCCCACTGAGCCTCACAGGCAAGGTTGCAGAGAACTGGTCCGCACCGTCCCGTCGTCGCCGGCCCTCCCACCGCGCGGCCCAGACGGGTTCCGGAAGCCTCCGGGCGCGCTGGCGGTCAGGACGGCCCGTGTAGCAGACCCCGGGCCCGGAGCAACAGGAATGGTCGCGCTCGCCTGCGTCGAAACGTGGCGGTCGCGTCTCAGCGCACGGCGAAGCGCGGCAGGCTCGGGACCGGCGCCGCCGCGGGCGCGGCGACCGGCGGCACCAGGGAGGCGCGCGCGCCGCCGTGGCGATAGAGGCCGCGGTGCTTGGGGTCCGGGGTCAGCGCGTCGGTGATGCCGATCACCGTCTCGGCCGCCCCGAGCAGCACCGCCCCGTCCGGGGCGAGCTGCGCGGCGATCCGCCCGAGCACGTC
Source organism: Methylobacterium sp. CB376 (assembly GCF_029714205.1). Lineage (NCBI taxonomy): Bacteria > Pseudomonadati > Pseudomonadota > Alphaproteobacteria > Hyphomicrobiales > Methylobacteriaceae > Methylobacterium > Methylobacterium sp. CB376. Next base: position 5,288,885 of record NZ_CP121648.1, read on the forward strand.
CGCCTTGGTCGGCGCGTCGAAATAGATCAGCACGTTGCGGCAATACACGATGTCGAAGGTGCCGAGCTGGTCGAACCGGTCCAGCAGGTTGAGCGGGCGGAAATCCACCATCTGCCGCAGGGCCGCGCTGATCCGCCACTGCTCGCCGACCTGCTCGAAGTACTTCAGCATGAGCTGGACCGGCAGCCCGCGCTGGACCTCGAACTGGTTGTAGAGGCCGAGCCGGGCCTTCTCCAGGACCTCGGTCGAGAGGTCGGTGCCGACGAGCTCGATCCGCCAGCCGGCCAGGAGCGGCGCCGCCTCGGTGAGCAGCATCGCCAGCGAGTAGGGCTCCTGCCCGGTCGAGGCGGCCGCGCACCAGATGCGCAGCCGGCGCGCCGCGGCGCGCGCGGCGATCATCTGCGGCAGCAGCACGTCGCGGAACAGGTCGAAGGGCGCCCTGTCCCGGAAGAAGAAGGTCTCGTTGGTGGTCATCGCCTCGACCACCGCCTTCTCGATCGCGCCCTCGCGCGCGACCCGCAGGGCGCCGACGAGTTCGGTGAGGGTGGCGATCCCGAAGCGGCGGCAGACCGGCGTGAGCCGGCTCTCGATCAGGTAGCGCTTCTCGGGGGTCAGGGCGAGGCCGGACCGCTGCTTGAGATAGCCGCGCAGGAACTCGAACTCGGTCTCGGTCATCGCGGCGGGCCCTTCCCGGCGGTGTCGCGCGTCGAGGGCATCAGGGCTGCCCGCCCGTGATCTGGGCGCGCAGCGCGGGGCCGATCGCGGGGAGTGCCAGGATCTCGTGGGCGTAGCCGGCCTTGGCGATGCTGCCGGGCATGCCCCAGACGGTCGAGGAGGCCTCGTCCTGCACCAGCATGGTGCCGCCCGCATCCACCAGGGCCTTGGCGCCGTGGGTCCCGTCCGAGCCCATCCCGGTGAGCACCACCGAGAGCGTCGAGGCGCCGTAGAGCTCGGCCGCGTCGCGGAACAGCACGTCCACCGCCGGCCGGCAGAAATTCACCGGCGGGCCGTCGTCGAGGCGGATGGCGATCTCCGCGCCATGGCCGGAGAGGCCCATGTGCCGCCCGCCCGGCGCCACGTAGAGGGTGCCGGGCCGCACCGGCTCGCCGTGCTTGCCCTCCGCCGCCGGCAGGCCCGTGCGGGTGCGCAGGTGCTCGGCGAAGACGCCGGTGAAGACCGGCGGCATGTGCTGCACGATCAGGATCGGGAGCCGCCGCAGGGCCGCCGCGCCGATCCCCTCCAGCACCTCGCCCACCGCCCTCGGACCGCCGGTCGAGGCGCCGATCAGCAGCACCTTCGGCGGCGTGCGGGCGTGCCGCGGGCGCAGGGAGACCGGGGGGGCGGCGGGCCGCGGCGGCGGCGGCACGGCGCCGGCCCGCTCCGGCGCGGGCCGCTCGGCGACGGCGCGCCGCAGGGCCCCCGCCCCGCCGCGCAGGGCAGCGCCGAGCATCCGCACCTTCTGGATCAGGTCCTCCCGGAAGGTCGCCGTGGTGGTCACGCCCCGGTTGCCCTCGGGCTTGGGCAGGTAGTCCACCGCCCCGAGGGCGAGGCAGCGCAGGGAGATCTCCGCGTTGCGCTGCGTCAGGGTCGACATCATCACGACCTGGAGGCCCGGCCGCTTGGCCAGCATGCGCGGCAGGGCCTGCGTGCCGTCGAGCTCCGGCATCTCGACGTCGAGGAGGACGATCTCCGGGCTGACCCGGTCGAGGGTTTCGAGGGCGATCCGGCCGTTCGAGGCGGTCGCCACCACGTCGCATCCCGCCTCCTGCAGCCAGCGCGAGACGAGGCCGCGCACCACGGCGGAGTCGTCGGCCACCATCACCTTGACACGCGGCGCTGCGGGGCTGGCCTGGGACGGCGCGAGGGAAGCTGCCATGATACTCTCGGCACTTGCAATACGGGAGACGCGCGCGGGCGCGCGGCCGGCGCGGGAGCGGGGCGCCCGGTCCGAGACCGCGCGAGGATCAGGCGAGGCCGACTTCCTGGAGCTTCGCCGTGATGATGTCCTTGTCGAACGGTTTCATGATGTACTCGTCCGCCCCCGCGTGCAGGGCGCGGGCGATGGAGCTCACGTCGTTCTCGGTGGTGCAGAACACCACCTTGGGGTGCTCGCCCGAGGGCAGCCGGCGCAATTCCCGCAGGAACTCGTAGCCGTCCATCTGCGGCATGCGCCAGTCGAGCAGGATCGCGTCCGGCATCGCCTCCCGGCACAGGCCGATGGCGTCGGCGCCGTCCTCCGCCTCCGCGACGCGGAACCCGATCCCCTCCAGGATGCGCCGCGCCACCTTCCGGATCACGGCGGAATCATCGACGATCAGGCAGGTTCTCATCGCGCTGCGTCCCTGCTCAGGCGGCCGAGGCGTTGGCCCGGTCGTCGCCGAAGGCCAGGACCGCGTCGACGTCGAGGATGATCAGCAGGCGCCCGTCGAGGCGGTGCACCCCGCGCGAGACGGCGCGCCAGCGGGTGTCCATGTGCACCGGGTTCGGCCCGTAGGTGTCGGCGGAGAGCTTCATCACCTCGCCGACCTGATCGACCAGGAGCCCGTAGGCCTCGCCGCCGAGCTCGAAGCCCACCGCCATCTCGCGCCCCTCCGAGACCCGGTCGGGCAGGCCGAGGCGGCGGCGCAGGCAGATCGCGGTCACCACCCGCCCGCGCAGGTTGAGCAGGCCCTTGATCTCGGGCGGCGACAGCGGAACGTCCGTGAGGTTGGTGGCGATGAAGACGTCGTGGACCCGGTCGATCGGCAGGCCGAACATCTCGTCGCCGAGGGTCACGGTGACGTAGTCGATGGTGTCGCCGATCACGGCGGAGCTGGTCTCGCCCGCGCGGGCGACGTTGCTGTTGGCGGCCATCATGGGCGTCGCTCGGTTCTCATCGGGTTGCGGGAGGGCGCCGCCGCGGGCGGGGCGCCGGGAGGCCTGCGCGGACCGCCGCGGGCGGGCCGCTCAGGCCGGGGCGGCGGTCAGGCCGCGGCGTCGAGGCTGGGCGCGGTGATCTCGTTGAGGGCGGCGACGAGGCCGCTGCGGTCGAACTTCGCGACGAAGTCGGCGATCCCGAGGGCGCGCGCCCGCTCGATCCCCTCCGGGGCGACGCTCGAGGCGAGCGCGATCACCGGCATCTCGGCGAGGCGCGGCCCGGTCCGGCGCATCTGCTCGATCAGGTCGAAGCCGGAGCGGCCCGGCATCTCCAGATCGGCGACGACGACGTCGATCGGCGTCTCGCCGGTGAGCACCGTGAGAGCCTCCTCGGCGCTGGCGGCCGGGATCACCCGGTAGCCGGCGGCCTTCAGCACGGGCGTCAGCATCTCGCGGAAGAAGGCCGAGTCGTCGACCAGGAGCAGCCGCCGCGGCGCCTGCTCCTCCTTGCGGCGCGGCGCGCGCGCCCAGTCGTCGTGCGCGAGCGGCAGGTAATGGGCGATGTTGACGATCTCGGTCGCGCGCCCGCGCACCACCGCCGAGCCGATCAGGTCGGACCGGTCCGCCGTGAGTTCGACGTCGAGCACCTCGTCGACGATGTCGACGATCTCGTCCACCGCGAGGCCCATCGAGCGCTCGCCGTCCGAGAACACCACCAGGGCCTGCGCGCCCTCGCGCCGCAGCACCTGATCGGGATCGACGGGCACCAGGGGCATGAGCCGGCCCCGGTACTGGATGAGCGGCCGCCCGCCCACCCACTCGACCTTGGCGCCGTCGACCTCCTCCAGGCGCGTGACCAGCGACAGGGGCACCGCCTTCAGCGCGTCGCCGCCGCCCTTGAACACCAGCAGCGTGACGGTCTGATCGGCCGACGCCGCCGCCTCCTCGGCCTCGGCATCCGCCTCCGCGGGCTGCCCGGTCGCCGTGCCGGAACCGACCATGCGGGCGACCCCGTTCGGGTCGATGATCAGCACGACCGCGCCGTCGCCCAGGATCGTGTTGCCGGAGAAGAGCGGGATGTGCCGCAGCTTCGTCGACATCGGCTTCACGACGATCTCTTCCGTGTGGAAGACGCCGTCCACCAGGATGCCGAAGCGCTGGCGCCCGACCTGGCTCACCACCACGAAGCCCTCGTCGGAGGAGGCGGTGGTGGGATCCTTGTCCAGGCCGAGCATGGCGGCGATCGGCACGATCGGCAGCAGGCGGTCGCGCAGGCGCAGCACCGGCGAGCCGTTGATGCGCTCGACCTGGTGGTCGCTGCCCGGCTGCACCCGCACGAGTTCGAGCACCGAGACCTGCGGGATCGCGAAGCGGTGGTCGCGGGCCGAGACGATCAGCGCCGCGACGATGGCGAGCGTCAGCGGGATCTTGATCGTGAAGGTGGTGCCCTGGCCGAACTGGGTGCGGATGTCGACGGTGCCGCCGATCAGCTCGATGTTGGTCTTGACCACGTCCATGCCGACGCCGCGGCCCGAGACCGAGGTGACGGCCTTGGCGGTCGAGAAGCCGGCGTGGAAGATGAACTTCGCGACCTGCGCGTCGGTCATCCGCTCGACCTCGGCCTCGGTGGCGATGCCCCGCTCCACGGCCTTGCGGCGGATCGTGGCGAGGTCGAGCCCCTTGCCGTCGTCCGAGATCTCGATCGTGATCGTGCCGCCCTCGTGGAAGGCGTTGAGGCGGATCGTCCCCTTCTCGGGCTTGCCCGCGGCCTTGCGCTCCAGCGCCGACTCGATGCCGTGGTCGGCGGAGTTGCGCACCATGTGGGTGAGCGGGTCCTTGATGACCTCCAGCACCTGACGGTCGAGTTCCGTCTCGGCGCCCTGCATCACCAGGTCGATCTTCTTGCCGAGTTCCGACGAGAGGTCGCGCACCACCCGCGGCAGCTTCTGCCACGCCGAGCCGATCGGCTGCATGCGGGTCTTCATGACCCCTTCCTGCAGCTCGGCGGTGACGTTCGAGAGCCGCTGCAGCGGCACCTTGTAGCTGTTGTCCTCCTGCCGGCGGGCGATCTCGAGGAGCTGATTGCGGGTCAGGACCAGTTCCGAGACCATCGTCATCAGGTGCTCGAGGGTGTCGACGTTCACCCGGATCGTCTGCACCTTGTTGATGGCGGCGCCGTCCGTCTCGGGCGCGGCGTCGGCGCGGGGCGCCTCGGCCGGAGCGGGCGCGGCCTTCGGCGCGCTCACCGCCTTGGCGGGCGCCGCGGAGGGCCCGGGCGTGTCGCGGAAGGCGCGCTCCAGGTCGTCCAGGGAGACCTCGCCCGGCTTGAGGGCCCGCTCCAGCGTCTGCGGCACCAGCGAGCCCGTGGTCATGGGCGCGGGCGAGGCCTCGGGCCCGGGCGTGTCGCGGAAGGCGCGCTCCAGGTCGTCCAGGGAGACCTCGTCGGCCTTGAGCGCCCGCTCCAGCGTCTGGGACACCAGGGAGCCGGTGGTCATCGGGACGGGCGGCGGCGGCGGGGCGGGCGCCGGGGCGGGAGCGGCCTCGCCCTCGGCCATGCGCTCCAGGGCGCCGATCAGGTCCTCGTCGGCGCCCACGGGCTCGGCCGCCGTGCGCTCCAGCTCCGCGACGATCACCTTGATGCGGTCGAGCGTCTGCAGGATCAGCGTCACCGCCTCGCTCGTGACGCCCATCCCGTCGCGGAACTTGCCCATCAGCGTCTCGGCCGCGTGGGCCAGCGCCTCGAGGCGCGGCAGTCCGAGGAAGCCGCAGGTGCCCTTGATGGTATGCACGAGCCGGAAGATGTTCCGGAGGATCGTCTGGTTGTTCGGATCCTGCTCGAAGCGGACGAGCTCCAGGTCGACCGTATCCAGGTGTTCGCCGGTCTCGGTCAGGAATTCACGCAGCAAATCGTCCATGTCCGCCACTCGCCGATCGTCGCAGGGCCTCCCCGCTCCATGACAGTGGCACCGGAGCGTTGATGATCCGTTGCCACAGTCGATCGGCCCCGAGCGATGTTGCAGGGGCGCGGGTCACGCAGCGGAGTCCCGCGCCCGGCCGAGTGCCGCCGGCGACAGCGAGAATTCATGTCACGACAATGAGATAAGGCGCCACCCGGAAGGCGCTTCGCGGCCCCGGTCATCCGCCGTCGGACTAATCCATCAGGCGGAACGCGCGCCGCTCCACTCGCGAAAAATATTCGTTTAACGGAACTCCCGTGCTCTTTCCTCAACGGCACGTGCGCCGCGGGGCGGCGGAAGGCGGGCCGCGACCCTGCGCGGCGGCAAGAGCGCGGGCGCGCGGGCCCGCCAGGGGCTCGGGGCGGGACGCTCGGGGCTTGCGCGGCGAGGCTCCCGTGCCGGCCGACGGGCGCGCGGGCGGCCGCCGGAGGGAGAGCGACGGGTCGCGCGCGAGGGGCCGCTCGCCCTCAGCCGCAGCGCGCGCGCCCTCGCGCCGGAACCCTGCGCGCGGCGCGGCCTGCGGAACGGTGCGGCGCGGCTCAGGCGGCGGCGGGCTCGGCGCGGATCGTCACGGTGTCGCCGTCGATCCCGAAGGAGACGGTCATGCCGGCGGCCCGGGCCACGAGGCCCGCGTAGTAGGGCTGCACGCCGTGCGCGTCGACCGTGCCGCTCTCCGGGCTGCCGGCGATCAGCGCCTCGACATGGGCCGGGATGCGCGCATGCGAGCCCCGGCAGGTGAGCACGAAGACCGGCGCCTCGGCCTCGCCGGTCACCGCCACGTCGATCAGGCCGCCGCGCGGGATCGTGGTGACGGCGATCACCACGAGGTTGAGCAGGAGCTTGACCTTGTTCTTCGGAAACAGGGCGCGGGGCGCGCTCCAGGCGAGCTTCGTCTTCTCGTCCGAGAACAGGCCGCGGGCGACGCTCTCGGCATCGGCGAGGTCGATCGTCGCCCCGACCGAGCCCGCCGCCCCGAAGGCGATGCGGGCGAATTGGAGACGCGCCGAGGCCTGCTTGGCGCTCTTGCGGATCAGGTCGATGGCGAAGTCGCGCATCCCCGGATCGTCCTCGTCCTCCAGAACCTCCAGGCCGTTCACGATCGCGCCGACCGGGCTGATCACGTCGTGGCACACGCGGGAGCAGAGCAGCGCGGAGAGGTCGAGGGCGTCGAGCGTGACGGTGATCATCGGGGGTCTCCGGGGCCCGGTCCGGGGCATCCGGCGCGGGATTCGCCGTGTGCGGAGCGGCACGGATAGCGGCCCCGCACCGGTTTGGAAAGCGTGCAGCCGGCAGGGATCGGGCGCGGGAGGCCGTGCGGAAGCCGCCCCAGTGCCGCCCGCGCACCCGGATCGGCGCGTCGACCTCCTTCATGGGCACGCGCTGCCCGCCGCCCATGTCGCGGATGTCGGATTGGACCAGCACCGGCGCGGCGGAGCGCGCCGCCACCAGCCCGGCGCGGTCGTCGACGATGCGGCGGTTGCGGCAATTGGCGGCGTTCCAGACCGGATCCCCCGGCCGCCGCGGATGCGCGGACTTGGCCGCGGACTTGGCCACGGACTTGGCCACGGACTTGGCCGCGTTTTTGGCCGCGGACGTGGCGTTGCGAACCGGCAGGGCGCCGTTGCGGTCGGCGGCGGCGCAGACGACCATGCCGGCGTCCGAGGCGAGGAGCCGCTCCTGGATCGGTGCGAGCACCGCCTCCAGCGCCGGCACCGCCCGGGTGAGGTAGGCGCGGCGCGGCCGAGCGCCCCGCAGAGCGTCCCGCGCGCCCGGCCAGGCGGGACCGCCATCGACAAACCCGCGGGCTCGGGGCATGAGGACCCGATGTCCGTCGACCTGACCCAGGACCGCGTGCCGGACGCGGCCGAGCGCGACGCCGTCGCCGCCCTCCTCGCCGAGATTGCCTGCGCGGCCGGCGCCATCCTGCGCGCCTACGAGACCGGGTCCTGCCCCCACCGCGTGAAGCAGGACGGCTCGCCGACCTCGGACGCCGACCTCGCGGCCGAGGCCCACATCGTGGCGGAACTGAACGCGCGGTGGCCCGCCATCCCGGTGATCGCCGAGGAGACGGCGAACCGCCGGGAGGCGGCGCGCCTGTTCTTCCTGGTCGATCCCCTCGACGGAACCCGCGACTTCCTGCGCGGCACCGGCGAGTACAGCGTGAACATCGCCCTGGTGGCGGAGGGCCGGCCGGTCGCCGCGGCGCTCGCCGCCCCGGTCCTCGGCCGGGTCTGGAGCGCGGGCCAGCACGCCGTCGAGGCGCCGATCGCCGACGGGCGGCCGGGTCGCGCCGCCGCGATCGCGGTGCGCCCGACCCCGCCGGAGGGCATGGTCGCCCTGGTGAGCCGCAGCCACGGCGAGGCGGCGGACGAGACCTGCCTGGCGGGATTGCCGGTGGGCCGCCGCCGCCCGGCCTCCTCGGCCCTCAAGTTCGGCCTGATCGCGGCCGGGGATGCCGACCTCTACGTGCGCTCGGGCCCGACCATGGAATGGGACACGGCGGCGGGCGACCACATCCTCACCCAGGCGGGGGGCTGCGTCGTCGATCCGGCGGGCCGCCCGTTCCGCTACGGCCGCAGCGCGGCGGGCTACCTCAACGGGCCCTTCGCGGCGCTCGGCGATCCCGCCTATGCGAGCCGCGTGGTGCTGCCCGCCGCCTGAGCCTCAGACGCCGTGGCGCTGGCGCAGGGCCGGCCAGCGCGCCTCCGCGGCCGCGAGCAGGGCCGGGTCGGCGGCCGCGCGGCGCTCCGGATTGCGGAAGAGGTAGAGCAGGTCGCCGCGGCGCAGCGGCACCGCGGGGTCGGCGCCCACGAGCCGCCCATCGGCCACGCCGAGAGGATCGTAGCCTCCGAGCCGCGGCGCGTAGACCTCCGGGTCGTGCGCGAAGGCGGCGCGGTTGGCCGGGCCGGCGAAGCGCCAGGTCAGGCCCGCCCAGAGCATCTCGATCCCCTCCCGGCCCGGGACGGGCCCGTCGCTGAGGGCGTAGCTGACCGCGTCGCGGCCGCGCAGCGCGATCCCGGTGAGCGGGTCGGCCGCGTAGAGATCCGGCAGGACCGCGTCCCCGGCCTCGGCGGCGCCCGAGGCGGCCGGCCAGGCCAGGGCCAGCGACAGCACGCCGCGCCGCGTTAACGAGTTCTTGCCCATATCGCGCGCATCCTGGCGTGACCGGCGCCGGCCGGCCGCCCTTCCGCGGCGCCGTCCCCCGCCGGACGTCTTTGGTTCCGCCTCGGCCGGCTCCCGCGCCGGCCCGATGCATAGCGCCGGGAGCCTAACAGATGCTCTTCGCCCCATCCCCCGGCCCCGCGCGCCCGACGCGCCGGGCGGTGCTGCGCGCCGCGGCTTTCCTCGCTGCGGCCGCGCCGCTCGCGGCCCGCGCCGCCGCGCAGGAGCCGAGCCCCGAGAGCTTCGACAGCCGGGAGATCCTCGATTCCGGCCACCGCTTCTTCGGCGCGACGACCCGGGGCCTCGCGCTCGCGGTGCAGGAGGCGGCCCGGCGCTGGGGCGAGCCGAACGGCTACATCCTCGGCCAGGAGGCCTCGGGCGCGGTGATCGGCGGCGTGCGCTACGGCGAGGGCACGCTCTACACCCGCAATGCCGGGCAGCGCCGGATCTACTGGCAGGGTCCCTCCCTGGGTTTCGACGTCGGGGGCGACGGCGCCCGCACCATGATGCTGGTCTACAACCTGCCCTCCCTGCGCGGGCTCTACCGGCGCTTCGTCGGGATGGACGGGTCGGCCTACGTGGTCGGGGGCGTCGGCATGTCGGCCGCGACCGCCGACAACATCGTGGTGGTTCCGATCCGCACCGGGGTCGGCGCCCGGTTCGGGATCAATGTCGGCTATCTGAAGTTCACCGAGGCGCCGACCTGGAACCCGTTCTGAGCTGGGCGCTTGCTTGGTCGAACTTGTCCGCTCGCGGTGTCGACCCCGATCGGGCCTTGGCCCGGGCCCCGGTCCCGTGGCAGGGTCCGGTCGGTCCCGGAACCCGGGCCCGTAACCCTGGCGAGCGCCCGATGAGAGTTCTGCCCGCGTGATCGAATCCGTCATGATCTTCGCGCTGGGCGCCCTCGGCGCAAGCCTGTGCGCGCTCCTCGTCCTGCCCGCCCTCAACGCGCGGGCCGAGCGGCTCGCGCGGCGGCGGCTGGAGAGCCAGTTCCCGATGTCGATCGCCGAGCTGACCGCCGAGAAGGACCATCTGCGGGCCGAGTTCGCGGTGCTGCAGCGCCAGCTCGAGCGCAAGGTCGAGGAGGCGCGCGGCGAGCGCCGCGCCGAGATGGAGGAGCTCGGCCGGCGAGCCGTCAGGATCGGGGCGCTCACCACCGAACTGGCGCAGCGCGACGAGCGCCTCGCCGGGCTGGAGCGGGACCTCGCCAAGACGCGGGCGCGGCTCGCCGCGGTGGAGACGGAGCGGGACGAGCTGCGCGTGGCCCGGGCGGCGGCCGAGGAGGCCCTGCGCGCCCTCGAAGGCCCGCACCAGCGCGCCCTCGCCGACCTCGACGGCAGCCGGGCCGAGCTGGAGAGCACCCGCCGCGCGCTGAGCGAGGCGCAGACCGCCCGCGACCTCGCGCAGGCGCAGGCGCTGGAGGCCCGCGAGCGCCTCGCCAGCATCGGCGAGAGCGTCGCGGCCGGGGCCCGCGCCCAGATCCAGGCCCTGGAGGACGCCCTCGCCGACCTGACCAGCCGCCACGTCGCCGCCGAGGAGGAACTCGCCGCGCTCCGCCCCGCCCATCAGGCCGCCCTCGAAGGCCTGGCGGGCGCCCGCCGGGCCCTGGCCGAGGCGCAGGCGACGCCGCCCGCCGAGCGGCTGCTCGCCGAGAACGCGGCCCTGGAACGCCGGATCGTCGAGGTGGCGGAGGCCCTGATGGCCCAGGCGCGCGGCCCCGCCGCCCGGGCCGAGCCGCGGCTGCCCCCGGCCACCCCGATACCCTCCCAGGCCGCGGCGCGCTGAGCGGCCTCGCCCGGGCGGTCCGCCGCGGTGCCTGACCTCGCGTCGCCCGAACGCCGCGGCGCTCTTGCCAGGGCCGCCGTTTCGGGCCATCTCCGCGCCATCCCCTCACAAGCTGCGAGGCTCAACGCCATGACGCTCAAGCCGACGTCGTTTGCTCTCTTGTTCGCGGGCGCCTCGCTGATCGCCGCCCCCGCCCTGGCGCAGCGGGACGATCCGACCCTGAAGAAATACTGCACCGGCGATTACCTGACCTATTGCGGCAATCTTCCGCCCGAGAGCCCCGAGGTCGACCGCTGCTTCGAGAAGAACATGAAGAAGATCTCGGTCAACTGCAAACGGGCGATCGACGCCTACGAAGAGGGCCTGAAGCAGAACAGCAGCAAGAACTGAGCGGCGCGAGGGCGGGACGGGCGGCGCCGCTGCCCGGATCAGGCGGAGGCTTCCTCGCGCGAGACCGCCTGCAGGGCGGCGGCGAGATCCTCGATGGTGAAGGGCTTGCGCAGCACGGTCTCGCCGGGTCCCGGCAGCGGCCCCTCCCGGCCCTCCTCGCGGCCGTGCCCGGTGGCGAAGACCACCTTGAGGTCGGGCCGGCGCCGCCGCGCCTCCGCCGCGAGGCTCGGCCCGTCGAGGCCCGGCATCACCACGTCCGTGAACAGCACCGCCACGTCCCGGTTGCTGTCGAGGCAGGCGAGCGCCGCCGCGCCGTCCGGGGCGGTGATCGTCCGGTAGCCGAGTTCGCCGATCGTCTCGGCGCTGGCCCGGCGCACCATCGCGTCGTCCTCGACCACCAGCACGGTGCGGGCCTGACGCGGCGGCGCGGGGCCGCCGACGCGCCCGCGCCCCGTCCCCTCGACCGGTGCGCTGCCCTCGTAGACGGGCAGGATCAGCACGACGGCGGTGCCGAGACCGGGGGCGCTGTCGATCCGCACCTCGCCCCCCGATTGGGTGACGAAGCCGTAGACCTGGGACAGGCCGAGCCCGGTGCCGCGGCCCTGCGGCTTCGTCGTGAAGAAGGGCTCGAAGGCGCGGGCCACGACCTCGGGCGGCATGCCGGTCCCGGTGTCGCGCACCGTGACCGCCACCGCCGCGCGCCCGTCCCGGGCGCCGTCGCGGGCGGTCTCCAGGGTCAGGCGCCCGCCCCCCGGCATCGCGTCGCGGGCATTGACCGCGAGGTTCAGGATCGCGTTCTCGAGTTGGTTCTGGTCGACGAAGATCGGCGGCACCCCGACGGCGAGCCGCGTCTCGACCGTCACCGTCTCCCCGAGCGTGCGCCGCAGGAGGTCGACCATGCCGGTGATCAGCCGGTTCGGGTCGGTGGGGCGCGGCTCCAGCGGCTGCTGGCGCGCGAAGGCGAGGAGCCGGTGGGTGAGCTTGGCCGCCCGGTCCGCCCCGTCGAGGGCGCCCTCGATGAAGCGGCCCACGTCGGTGTCGCCGCGGGCGAGGCGCCGCTGCAGCACCTCCAGCGAGCCCGTGATCACGGCGAGCAGGTTGTTGAAATCGTGGGCGATGCCGCCGGTGAGCTGGCCCACCGCCTCCATCTTCTGCGACTGGCGCAGCCGCTCCTCGGCGGCGGCGCGCTGGGCCGTCTCGCGGGTGAGGCGCGCCAGCGCCTCCTCCTCGGCCCTGGCGCGGCGCAGGGCGAGCCAGGCCATCAGCACCAGCGTGAGGGCCGAGACCGTCGCGACCGCCCCGTAGAGCTGCAGGTTCTCGTACCAGCGCTCCTCGGCGACGCGGCTCTCGACCGAGAAGGCGACCTGAACCGGGTAATCCCCGACCCGGCGCCAGGCCACCCGCGCCTCGCGCCGCCCGGGGGGCGTCGCGACCGCGAAGCCGCCCTGCGGGCCGCCGTGGATCGCCCGCATGAACGGATCGCCCGGAGGGAGCCGCGGCTCGGCCCCGACGCGCTCGGGCTCGCGCACCAGGACGGCCCCGTCGGCGCGCAGGAGCAGCGCCTCGTGGGCGGTCGGTGCCGCGACCTCCGCGTAGAAGCGCCCGAAATAGCCCGTGCCGAGGGCGATCACGATGACGCCGTCGAAGCGGCCGTCCTCGGTCGAGCGCCGCCGGCTCACCGCGAAGGTCTCCTGCTCGCCCTCGCGCAGGGCCGGCCCGACATAGATCCCGATGTCGCGGGCGCGGTGCACCGCGAAGATGTCGCGGCCCGCCAGCGCCGCGCCGACGTCGCCCGCGCGGCTGCTCGCCCGCACCACGCCCTCGGGATCCACCACCCAGACCGCCACCGCCTGGGCCAGCGGCGCCTTGAGCGTCGACAGGAAGGCGTTCGTGGCCGGGGCCCCGATCTGGCCCCAGGGCCGGTCGAAGACGTAGTCGTCGACGCGGTCCATGGCGAGTTCGGCGGTGTCGAAGACCTTCGAGGCGTGCTCGTGCATCACCGCGGCCGTGCGCTGGACGGCGCTGTCGGCCTCCCGCAGCACCTCCGTCCGGTTCCACCACGCGGCCCCGAGGAGGACCACGCACGGCACCAGGAAGGCCGCGGCGACGAGGAGCTGGTGCAGGCGCACCGTCGAAAGACTCACGAATCTCCCTCTCCGCGCAGCATCGGGACGATGCGCGTACTACGTAAGCTTAACCGTTCAGCAACACGATGGCGAGCGGCGTCTTGCGGCCCGTCCCCAGCGCGCGACGCGCCGGCCGGGCTCGCCTCGCCGCGTCCGCGCCGCTATGGTGCCGCCGCCACGCTTCGGATCCCGGATGACCCTGCTCCGCCTCCTCCTCGTGATCGGTACGGTCGCGCTCCTCGGCGCCTGCGGCCGGCGCGGACCGCTCGAAGCGCCCCAGGCGGTCGCCCCGGCCGCCTCCGGCCTGCCCGGCACGTCGGGCGCGGCGGCGCGCGCCGAGGATGAGGATGTCGATCCGGCCCTGCCGCAGATCCCCGACACGCCCGGCGTCGCCCAGCCCTCGCGGCAATCCTCGGGCAACAGCCGCAAGCGCTTCACCGTGCCCCGGGGACCCTTCCCGCTCGATCCGCTGCTCTAAGCATCCTTCGCCGAAGGGGTCACCGTTTCGGCGGCGAACCGAAGCACCGCGTCAGCGGAAAATGATGCAAGAACAAGGGCTAAGCGGAGTTGCCGCGCGCAACTCCGCTGAGAGGCCGTGATGGCCCGCGCGGCGAGACCCCGCGGCGGATCGGGCGACCGAGCAGGGGGGCGCGGCGATTCCCCTCGGGGTGCCGGACCCGCGTGGTTCCTGCCGCATTCCTGCCGCCCGAGCGGCGACCGCTTCGGCGAAGGGGGCCGGGCAGATTGGCGTTGGCGCGCCGGCGCAAATCTGCGTAAGCCGCCAGCCGCAGATCCGTCGAGAGCCCGATGCACCACTTCACCTACCGGGACGGCACGCTCCACGCCGAGGAGGTCGACCTCGCGCGGCTCGCCGAGGCCGTCGGCACCCCGTTCTACTGCTACGCCTCCGCCACCCTGGAGCGGCATTTCCGCGTCTTCGCCGAGGCCTTCGCGGGCGACGATCCCCTCGTCTGCTTCGCCGTGAAGGCGAATTCGAACCAGGCGGTGCTCGCCAGCCTGGCCCGGCTCGGCGCCGGCATGGACATCGTGTCGGAGGGCGAGCTGCGCCGCGCCCTCGCGGCGGGCGTGCCGGGCGAGCGGATCGTGTTCTCGGGCGTGGCCAAGACCCGCGCCGAGATGGCGGTCGCGCTCGACGCCGGCATCCTGTGCTTCAACGTCGAGAGCGAGCCGGAACTCGAAGCCCTCTCGGAGGTGGCGCGGGCGCGCGGGCAGACTGCCCCGGTCTCGATCCGCGTCAATCCCGACGTCGATGCCCGGACCCACGCCAAGATCTCGACGGGCAAGTCCGAGAACAAGTTCGGCATCCCGATCAGCCGCGCCCGCGAGGTCTATGCCCGCGCGGCGGCGCTGCCGGGGCTCGCGGTCGCGGGCGTCGACATGCATATCGGCAGCCAGATCACGGATCTCGCCCCCTACGACAACGCGGCTTCCCTGCTCGCCGAACTCGCCCGCGACCTGATGGCGGCGGGGCACCGGCTCCACCACATCGATTTCGGCGGCGGCCTCGGCATCCCCTACCGGGACGACAACGCGCCGCCGCCGGACCCGGCGGCCTTCGCGGCGGTGATCCGCCCGCACTTCCGGCCGCTGGGGCTGCGGCCGGTCTTCGAGATCGGCCGGATGATCGCCGGCAATGCCGGCATCCTCGTCACCCGGGTCGTGTACGTGAAGGAGGGCGAGGGCCGCAGCTTCGTGATCGTGGATGCGGGGATGAACGACCTGATCCGCCCGACCCTCTACGAGGCCTATCACGCGCTGCGCCCGGTGCGGCAGCCGGACCCGGAGGCGCCGCGCCTCACCGCGGACGTGGTGGGGCCGGTCTGCGAGAGCGGGGATTACCTCGCGCTCGGCCGCGAGATGCCGGCGGTGGCGCCCGGCGACCTCCTCGCGGTGATGAGCGCGGGCGCCTACGGGGCGGTGCAGGCCGGCACCTACAACACGCGCCGCCTGGTGCCGGAGGTGCTGGTGCGCGGCGCCGCCCACGCGGTGGTGCGCCCGCGCCAGAGCTACGAGGAGCTGATCGGTCTCGACCGCGTGCCCGACTGGCTGGCGCCCTGAGCGCGGCCGGGGCGGCCCCGGGCGACGGGATTCGCTCAAATGCGACCGATCGGCGAAACGGCGCGGCGACGGGGGGGTGCGAGGCTGCAGGCATCAGGTTCGAGGCCCGCCATGTCGCAAACCCGCTCCCTCACCGCCCGCGCCGAGGCCGTCGTCGCCCAGGCGCGCCAGCTCGCCGCGGATCACCACGCGCTGCTCGCCGCCGTGCGCGCCGCGCTGAAGGACGCCCCGCAGGACCCGCCCGGCCGCGCCCGGACGCCTGAGCGGATTTGACCCGCTGGTCGGCGGCGCCCCGCGTGCTAGCCTCCCCTACGGTCCGGCGAGGGAGGTTCGGCGGGCAGGCGTGAGCGGGAGCAGCCGATGAGCGAGGCCGGGCCGAAGAGAGCGGAGCATCCGTCCGACGCGCCGGCCCTGCGGGCGGGACTCGACCGGCTGGTCCTCCGCGCCGCCCGGGTCACCGTCTGGGAGCGGGCCTGGCCGATCCTGTGGCGGGGGCTCGCGGTGGCGCTCCTCTTCCTCGCCGCCTCCTGGCTCGGGCTGTGGCTCGACCTGCCGCCGTCCTGGCGCATGGCGGGCGTCGCCGCCTTCGGCCTCGCCTTCCTGGCCGCCCTGCTGCCGCTCCTGCGCCTGCGCCCGCTGCCGCGCGGCGAGGCCCTGGCGCGGATCGACCGCGACGCGGGCCTGCGCCACGGCCCGGCGCGCGCCCTCGAGGACACGCTCGCGATCGGCCGGCAGGACCCGGCCACCCGGGCGCTCTGGGACCTGCACCGTCGGCGCGCCGCCCAGACCCTCGGGCGCCTGAAGGTCTCGGGCCCGCGACCCGGAATGGTGCGGCGCGATCCCTACGCGCTGCGGGCCGGCGCGCTGCTCGCCGCGGTGGCCGGCGCCTTCGTGGCCGGGCCGGAGGCGGGCGAGCGGATCGCCGCGGCCTTCGACTGGCGCGGCCCCCGGCCGCGGCGCCCGCCTTCCGCGTGGACGGCTGGATCGACCCGCCCCTCTACACGCGGCTGCCGCCGCTGATCGTCGCGATCGCGGAATCCGACCAGCACCTGCGGGCGCCGATCAACTCCACCCTCGTCATCCGCATCGCCGGGGCGGCGGACGCCGCGGTCACGCCGGGGAGCGGCCTCAAGCCGGTGCCGCCGGCCGGGCCGCAGAAGCCGGAACTCCGCGAGGAGCGCTTCACCCTGACCGGCGGCAGCGCCGACCTCTCGGTGCAGACCGGGCTCGCCCGCGGGCACCGGCTCACCGTCGAGACCATCCCCGACAAGCCGCCGGAGATCGCCTTCGCGGGGCCGCCGGAGGCGAACGGGCGCGGCACCTTCACGATCGCCTACCGGGCCAAGGACGATTACGGCATCGCCTCCGCCGAGGGGCTGGTCGAGCCGCTGCGGCGCGGGGCGCGCAGCCTCGTGCCGCCGCCGCGCCTCGCCCTCAGCCTGCCGGCCGAGGCGCAGGGCGGGCAGGACACCCGCACCCTCATCGACCTGACCGACAATCCCTGGGCGGGGGCGCGGGTGCGCCTCACCCTCGTCGCCCGGGACGAGGCGGGCCAGGAGGGCCGCAGCGAGACGCTGACCACGACCCTGCCCGGCCGGGTCTTCACCCAGCCCCTCGCCCGCGCCCTCGCGGAGGAGCGCCGCCGCCTCGTGCTCGACCCGGACAGCAGCCGGGCGCGGGTGCAGACCTCCCTGGAGGCGCTGCTAATCGCCCCCGAGCGCTTCACGCCGCAATGGGGCGTCTATCTCGGCCTCAAGGAGGCGCTGCGGCGCCTCACCGCCGCCCGCAGCGACGAGGCGCTCGGCGAGGTGGCCGACCTCCTCTGGGCGATGGCGCTGCAGATCGAGGAGGGCGACCTCTCCGACGCCGAGAAGGCCCTGCGCGCCGCCCAGGACCGCCTGAAGGAGGCCCTCGACCGCGGCGCCTCCGACGAGGAGGTCCGCAAGCTCACCGAGGACCTCAAGCAGGCGATGGACCGGTTCCTGAAGGAATTCGCGCAGCGCCAGCAGCGGGACCAGCAATCCGGCGACCCGAACCGGCAGCAGCAGGCCGACCGCACCGTCACGCCCGACGACCTCAACCGCATGCTCCAGCAGATGCAGGAGGCGATGAAGCGGGGCGACGTGGCGGAGGCGCAGCGGCTGCTCGACCAGCTGCGCGGGATCCTGGAGAACCTGCAGATGGCGCAGCCCGGATCGCGCATGTCCGACCCGGCCATGCGCGAGATGAACCGCTCGATGCAGGAATTGGAGACCATGGCCCGCGAGCAGCAGGGCCTGCGCGACGAGACCTTCCGGCAGGGCCAGGAGCGGCGCTTCGGCCGCAACGGCCAGCAGCCCCAGAGCGGCCAGCAGGGCGAGCGCCAGCAGCAGGGCCCGCGCGGGCGCCAGGGCCAGCGCCCGGGCCAGCAGCCCGGCGAGGGCGAGCAGGGGCAGCCAGGACAGCAGGGGCAGAAGGGGCAGAAGGGCCAGCAGCCGGGCCAGGGCAGCCTCGGCGAGCGGCAGCAGGCCCTGCGCGAGCGGCTGGAGGAGCTGCAGCGGCGCATGAAGGAACTCGGCATGCAGGGCGAGCAGGGCCTCGCCGATGCCGAGCAGGCCATGCGCGAGGCCGAGCAATCCCTGGGCCAGGGCCAGGAGGGCAGCGCGGTCGACGCCCAGGGCCGCGCCCTGGAAGGGCTGCAGCGCGGCACCCAGGGCATGGCTCAGCAGATGCAGCAGATGGGTCAGGACGGCCAGGACGAGCAGCCCGGCGAGGGCCAGCAGAGCAACGGCCAGCCCGGCCAGCAGGGCCGCCAGGGCTCCCGCGACAACGATCCCCTCGGCCGCCCGACCCGCAGCCGCGACTACCAGAACGGCAACGTGCGGGTGCCGACCGCCGAGGAATCCGGCGTCGAGCGCGCCCGCCGCATCCTGGAGGAGTTGCGGCGCAAGCTCGGCGACCCGAACCGCGCCCGCGAGGAACTCGACTATTTCGAGCGGCTGCTGCGACGCAACTGAGGCGCCCGCCGCCCCTTCCGACCGCCCCCACGCCCGGGCTCCCGGCGCGGACGATCGTCCGACGCCGGGTGCCCGGCTTCGCCTCACCTCCGGATCCGACCGATGTCCGCCGACACCCTCGTCCTCATCGCCTGCCTCGCCGTCGCGGTCGTGCTGCTCTTCGGCCTCGCCAACATGCTGCGCGGCGGCAGCGCCAACCTCTCGCAGCGCCTGATGCGGCTGCGGGTGCTCCTGCAATTCGTCGCGATCGTGCTGATCATGGGCGTGATCTGGTGGCGCGGCGCCTGAGACCGGCGGTCATGTCCCATGACCGCCGGTTCCGTTCTCGCATTCTCGCCACGCCGTCAGCGCGGTGCCGACCCTTCGAGAGGGTCGACGGCCCGATGCGCCGGCATCCCGGGCCGCTGGGATGAGGGGCCGGCCGCCGCGGTCACAGCCCGAAATCGAGCCGCGCGACGGTGCCGCCCTCGGAGGCGAAGCGGATCTCCCCGCCGAGTTGCGCGGCGAGGCTCTGAACGATCCGGAAGCCCAGGCGCGACCCGACCTGCCGGTCGAAACCCGCGGACAGGCCGCGCCCGTCATCCGCGATGGTGAGCCGGGCCCGCCCGGCCCCGAGGCGGTCCAGGCGGATCGTGATCGTGCCCGGCCCGCCCGGCGGGAAGGCGTGCTTGAGCGCGTTCGTGACGACCTCGACCACCAGCAGCGAGAGGGTGGTCAGGCGGCTCAGGTCGAGGCGCAGCGGCTCGATCTCGACCCGGCAGACGATCTCCCCCGCACCGGCCGTCGCGATCAGGTCCGAGCAGATCTCCTGCAGGTACTCGCCGACCGGCCGGTCGAGGCTGTCGGGATCGTAGAGCCGCCGGTGGATGCGGGCGATCGTCTCCAGGCGCGTCCGCGCCTCGTCGAGCGCCAGCAGGGCCCGCTGCGGGTCGCCGGCCGCCTGCCGCCGCTGCAGCGCCAGCAGGGAGGCGACGAACTGCATGTTGTTGGCGACGCGATGCTGCAGTTCCTGGAACAGGACGCGCTGCTGCTCCGACAGGCGGTGGGACACCTCCTTCTCCCGCTGCAGCCGCTCGGAGACGCTCTGCATCGAGGCGATGACCAGGATGTCGACGCCGACGATGAAGGCGAAGAGGGCGAGCGCGAGGGCGCTCTCCCCGGTCAGCGTCAGGGAGAAGCGCGGGGTCAGGAATACGAACCAGGCCGCCACGCCCGACAGCACGGCGCAGACCGTGCCCGGCCGCGGGCCGCAGGCGAAGGTGGTGATGATGACGGCGGGAAAGAAGGTCAGGAACGGGAAGCCGGAGGACAGGATGCCGTCGAGGGCGAACCGGAGCGCGAGGGCGACCGCGAAGGCGGCCACCCCGCAGGCGTCGCTCAGCCGCCGGCTGCGCCGCACCTGCCGCGTCGCCTGCGTCCAGCGCTCGAGCCGGGTCAGGCGCGAGGGGGGCAGGGAGGTCGCGGCCTGCGTCGCGGTCATCTCGTCGTCCATGGTCCGTCGCGGCCGCCTCTCGCCGTGCTGGCCGCCGGGTGCGGCCGGGCGACGCCGCGGCCGGGGAGCCGGCCGACGCGACCCGGCGCTGCATCGCGGCATGGTCGGCCGGAGCTGATGGCAGCTTTGTTAATAAATCCCCACAATCAGCCATCTCCCGCCCCGGCCAAGCCGTGCAGACGGCCTAGTTCGCCCTGGCTATGCCGCGCCCCCATCGCCCGGGCCGCGCCCGGTCGGCGCGCGGAGGCCCTGCGGAACGTCCTGGTGGCGGGTGCCGTCCTGGTCGGCCCGAGCGGCCCCGCACTCGGCCAGAGCGTCGTCGCGGCGACCATCCGGAACGCCACCCCGGTCCCGGTCGGGCTGTCGGCGCCCGCCGGCTGCCTGGGCACGCCCCCCGCCCCGGCGCTCGCCGCCGGCGGCAGCGCGGCGGCCGCCATCGTCAGCCCCCACGCCACCGCGAATGGCTGCTCGGTGCGCGCCGCGCGGCCGGACACGATGCGCTCCTGCACCTGGATCCTCTCGCGCCTGCGGGGCTCCCCGGCCGGCCCCTGGGCCTATCCGGCGGTGCGGACGACGCCGAGCGGGTCGGGCGTCACCTGCCTGTCCGCCATCGGCGCGGTCGGGCCGAACGGCGACTGGTCGGTCGCGCTGACGATCGCCCCGTAGCGGCGGCGGCAGGGTCCCGCTTGCGCCTCAGGCCACCGGGGCGCTCTCGCCCTCGGTGTATTCCCGCCACAGCAGCACCAGGGCGGCCATGATGGCCGGGCCGAGGAACAGGCCGAGGAGGCCGAAGGTCTCGACCCCGCCCAGGATGCCGAGCAGCACCCAGAGGAAGGGCAGGCGCGTCGCGCCGCCGATCAGGGCCGGGCGCACGAAGTGGTCGGCCACGAAGGTAACGACGAAGCCCGCGACCACCACGACCGCCGCGGCGACCAGGCTGCCCTGGGCGGCCGCGAGCGCGGCCGCGAGCGCGAACACCACCGGCGCCGCGAAGGGGATCATGGCCGCGAGCGCGGTGAAGGCCCCGAGCAGCACCGGGTGCGGCACCCCCGCGAAGGCGTAGACGATCCCGAGCAGGACGCCCTCCCCCAGGCCGACCAGCACGAGGCCGTCCACGGTGCCGTGGACCGAGGCGGCCATCTGGTGCGCCACGCGCTCGCCGCGCGGCCCGAACAGGCGGCGGCAGGCGGCGAGGGCCTGGCCGGCCAGGGCCGGCCCGTCGCGGAAGAGGAAGAACAAGGTCAGCAGCGTGAAGCCGAACAGCATCGCCCGATGCACGATCTGGCCCCCGAAGCTGCGCCCGACGCCGAGCAGCGAGGAGCGGTCGAGGCGGTGCAGGAGTTCGGAGGAGCCCGCCGGGTGGCTGAGCGTGTCCTGCCACCAGGACGCGACCTGCGACGCCCCGAAGGGCAGGCGCGCGACGAAATCCGGCACCGGCCAGCCCTGCTCCTCGATCTGGCGCCAGAAGTGGAGGACGTCGCGGGCCTCGCGCGCCGCCTGCACGGCCAGGACCGCGAGCGGCACCAGGACCACCAGGGCGGCCCCGAGGGTGAACAGGGCCGGCCACAGGATCGTCCTGCCGGCCCGGTGCCGCCCGGCGATCCGGGCGTAGAGCGGCCACAGGGCGATGGCGAGGATCACCGCCCAGACGAGGGCCGGCAGGAACTCGTGCAGGGTCCACAGGCCGACCGCCGCGAGGCCCAGCACCAGGGCGACCCGGGCCGCCGCGTGGAAGGAGTCCGGCTCCCGGCGCCTGCCCGGCAGCGTGACGTGCTCCATGATCCTCTCCCCTCCATGGGTCCTCCCCTCCATGCCGCGTCTCCCGCCCGGGCGAGCCCCCGCGGCGCGCGGCCCGGAACCTGCCCACACCGCGCGAGGGGCGAAGCGGCCTGCGGCGAAGCCGAGGCCCCGTCCCGCGGTTGCCCGCCGGGGCCCCCTCGTGTATGCGGGCCGCTCGACCGGGGCGGCGGCGCATCCGCACCGCCGGCCCGGCCCGCCCGATCGGCGGAGTATAACCAGACAGATCGAGGCCGACGTCAGCGCGGTCCGTGACCGGGGGCTCGGGCGGAGGCCCATGCGTCGCGGGGTCGAGCCAGACCTCATCACGAAAGCGGCTGCACGCCCATGTCCGACACCTTCGACCGCGTTGCCGACATCATCGCCGAGACGGCCGACATCCCGCGCGACTCGATCACGCCGGAGAGCCACGCGATCGACGATCTCGGCATCGACAGCCTCGCCTTCCTCGACATCGCCTTCGCGATCGACAAGGCCTTCGGCATCAAGCTCCCCCTCGAACAATGGACCCAGGAGGTCAACGAGGGCAAGGTTCCGGCCGAGCAGTACTTCGTGCTCAAGAACCTCTGCGCGCGCATCGACGGCCTGGTGGCCGAGAAGGCCGCCAAGGTCTGACGCGACGGTCTGACGCGACTCCGGGGCCCCGCGCGCATGCGGCTCGAATATTTCGAGATGATCGATCGGGTGGTCGCCCTCGACCGGCAGGCAGGCCGGATCGAGGCGCTCGCCCGCGTGCCGCAGGAGAGCCCGGTCTTCGAGGGGCACTTCCCCGGCCACCCGCTGGTGCCGGGCGTGCTGCTGACCGAGACCATGGCGCAGGCCTCCGGCTACCTCCTCCTCGCCCGCTCGGATTTCACCCACATGCCGTTCCTGATGGGCGTCGACAAGGCGCGCTTCCGCGCCTTCGTCGGGCCGGGCGCCGACCTCGCCGTCGAGGCGAGCCTGGAGCATGACGGCTCGGGCTACGCGGTGACGAAGGCGGCGATCCGCGCCGAGGGCAAGCCCCTCTGCAATGCGGAGCTGCGCTTCCGGACGATGCCCTTCCCGGCCGGGCTCGACGGCCCGATGCGGGCGCGCGCCCGCGCCATCGGCCTCCTCGACGGGGCCGGCGCGTGAGCCCCCGCGACGTCGTCGTCACGGGCCTCGGGCTCGTCTCCTGCGCGGGCGAGGGCGTGGCCGCCCACCTGGCGGCCCTCGCCGCGGGCGCGCGCCCGCGCACCGACGCGGAGAGCTTCGCGCCCTGGCCGGTCCACCCGGTCGCGCCCCTCGCCCTCGACGGGCAGATCCCCAAGAAGGCCGACCAGCGGCAGATGGAGCCCTGGCAGCGGCTCGGCGTCTACGCGGCCGGGCTCGCGCTCGACGCGGCCGGCCTCAAGGGCGACGCGGCGCGCAAGGGCGCGCTCCACCTCATCGTGGCGGCGGGCGGCGGCGAGCGCGACTACGCGGCGGACGGGCAGATCCTCACCGGGCTGCGCGACGCCGCCGATCCGGGCGCCTACCTCAACGAGCGGCTGCAGAACGACCTGCGCCCGACCCTCTTCCTCGCGCAGCTCTCCAACCTGCTCGCCGGCAACATCGCCATCGTGCACGGGGTGACGGGCGCCTCGCGCACCTTCATGGGCGAGGAATCGAGCGGCGTCGACGCGCTGCGGATCGCCGGCGCGCGCATCGCGGCCGGGCAGGTCGACAGCGTGCTGGTCGGCGGCTCCTACAACGCGGAGCGCGCCGACGTGCTCCTGGTCCACGAGATGGGCGGCTACCTCTACCGGCCGGACTACGCCCCGGTCTTCCGGCGCGAGGGGCGCGGCGGCTTCATCCTGGGCAGCGGCGCCGCCTTCCTGGTGCTGGAGGCCGCCGAGACCGCGGCGGCCCGCGGGGCGGCCCCGCTCGCGCGCCTCGCGGCGGTGGCGAGCGACCGCACGCGGCGCGCACCCGGCAGCGTCGCCGCCAGCCTCACGGCGCTCTGGCGCGAGGCGGGGCTCGAGGCGCCGGACGCGGTGATCTCCGGCGCCACCGGCTGCGCCGGCATCACGCGGGAGGAGGCGGAGCGCCTCGCCGACCTCGCGCCCGGCGCGCGGGTGAGCGCCCTGGGCGACCTCACCGGCCACACGCTCGAGGCGACGGCCCCCTTCGGGGCGGCCCTGGCGGCCGCCCTGGTGGCGCGGGGAGCGGCCCGCGAGGTCGCCGTGACGGCGGTCGGGCACCGCCGCGGCGAGGGCGTCCTGCGCATCCTGCCCGCCCGGGAGGCCGGCCGATGAGTGCCTATCGCGACGCCAAGGGACGCCCGCTCGTCGCCGTCACCGGCCTCGGCGTGGTGACCTCGCTCGGCCGGGGGGTGGCGGAGAACTGGGCCGCCCTCACCGCCGGGCGCTCGGGCATCCACGCCATCACGCGGTTCCCGACCGACGGGCTGCGCACCCGCATCGCCGGCACGGTCGATTTCCTGGCTGCCGAGCCGATGGTGGCGCCGGTCCTGTCGGAGGCCCTCGCCGCCGCCGCCGCCGAGGAGGCGGTGGCCGAGGCGGGCCTGCCGGGCGATTTCCCGGGGGCGCTCTTCATCGCCGTCCCGCCCGTCGAGATGGAATGGCCGCAGCGCCAGGCTCTCGCGGCGCAGGCGACGGGCGAGGTCACCTACGCCGACCTGCTGCGGGCGGCGGCCACCCGCCGCTTCGACGACTGGCACGACCTCTTCATCTTCGGCACCGTGGCCGACCGCATCGCCGACCGCTTCGGCACCCGGGGCTCGCCGATCTCCCTCTCGACCGCCTGCTCGTCCGGGGCGACCGCGATCCAGCTCGGCGTCGAGGCGATCCGCCGCGGCGAGATGCGGGCG
Source organism: Methylobacterium sp. CB376 (assembly GCF_029714205.1). Taxonomy (NCBI): domain Bacteria; kingdom Pseudomonadati; phylum Pseudomonadota; class Alphaproteobacteria; order Hyphomicrobiales; family Methylobacteriaceae; genus Methylobacterium; species Methylobacterium sp. CB376. The sequence goes on from NZ_CP121648.1 coordinate 5,313,358, forward strand.
GCGCTCTGCATCGGCACCGACGGGTCGGTGAACCCGGAATCGCTGATCCGCTTCTCGCTGCTCTCCGCGCTCTCGACCCAGAACGACCCGCCCGAGGCGGCCGCCAAGCCCTTCGCCAAGAACCGGGACGGCTTCGTGATGGGCGAGGGCGCCGCCGCCCTGGTGCTGGAGGAGGCCGAGGCCGCCGCCGCCCGCGGGGCGCGCATCCTCGGCTACGTCCTCGGCTGCGGCGAGAAGGGCGACGGCTTCCACCGCACCCGCTCCAGCCCCGACGGCGCCCCGATCATCGCGGCGATCCGCGAGGCGATCGCCGATGCCGGGCTGGACCCGGACCGGATCGACACCGTGAACGCCCACGGCACCGGCACGCCCGAGAACGACAAGATGGAGGCGCTGGGCTGCCTCGCGGTGATGGGCGAGCGGATGCGCTCGGTCCCGATCTCCTCGAACAAATCGATGATCGGCCACACGCTGACGGCGGCGGGCGCCGTCGAGGCGGTGGTCTCGCTCCTCACCCTCCGGCACGGCCGCGTGCCGCCGACCCTGAACTACGCGCTGCCCGACCCGGCGATCCCCCTCGACGTGGTGACGCGGGCCCGCGACCTGCCGGTGCGCACCGTCCTGTCGAACTCCTTCGGCTTCGGCGGGCAGAATACCTGCCTGGTCTTCGGGGCGGAGCCGGCGTGACCGCCTCCCCTGCGCGCGGCGGGCGCGTCCTCGTCACGGGCGGGGCCCGGGGCCTCGGCGCCGCGATCGTGCGGGCGCTCGCCGCCTCCGGCCACGACGTCGACTTCACCTTCCGCGGCTCGGCCGAGGCCGCGGCGGCGCTGGCGGCGGAGCTCGCGGCGGCGCATCCGGACCGGGCCGTGCGGGCGCTCCCCCTCGACCTCGCCGACCGGGCGCGCCTCGACGCCTTCGCGGAGGCGGCGGCGGAGACCGGCTATCACGGGCTCGTGCACAATGCGGGCCAGTCCTCCGACGCGCTCGCGGCCATGCTCGACCAGGACCGGGCCGAGGCGGCGATGCAGGTGAACTTCTGGTCGCTCACCCGCCTCGCCAAGGCGCTGGTGCGGCCGATGACCCGGGCGAAGTCCGGCCGCATCGTGGCGATCGGCTCGGTGGCGGCCCTGCGCGGCAACCCGGGCAACGCCGCCTACGCGGCGAGCAAGGGCGCCCTCATCAGCTACTGCCGCACCCTGGCCCTCGAATGCGCCCGGCGCGGCGTCACCGTGAACGTGGTGGCGCCGGGCTTCGTCGACACCGCCATGATGGCGCCCTACGCGGCCCACCGCGCCGCCATGGAGAAGCAGATCCCGGCGGGGCGCTTCGCCGCGCCCGAGGACGTGGCCGGGCTCGTCGCCTTCCTGATGGGGCCGCAAGCCGCCTACATCACCGGGGCGGTGCTCCCGGTCGATGGCGGGCTCACCGCCATGATGGGCGTGCACCGGGGCTGAGCGCGCTCTTGAAACCGCCGCATTGTCTGCGCCCAACATCGTCACCGAAGCGGGTTGCGCCGATGACGGCGCGCAATCAGGGACCTCGCGCGATGCGCCGCATCCGCCTGGCGGCGGCCGCTCTCGTCCTCGCGACCGGAGCGGCCCTCGCCCAATCCGAGACGTTCCGGGTCGACGACGTGCCCCCGGGCGATTCCCTCAGCATCCGCGAGGCGCCCGACGCCGCCGCGCCGGCGGTCGGCCGTGCCCCCTGGGACGCGCGCCTGCGCGGCTTCGGCTGCACCACCGACACGCCGAGCGGGCGCACGTGGTGCCGGGTCAAGTACGGCCGCATCGTCGGCTGGGCCCGGCGCAAGTTCCTGGCGCCGGAGTGAGGATGGCCTCGCGCGCCGCGTTGCGGGATCCTGCGGCCGATGGCCATGACGTCTCCCGACACCCCGCGGCGCGGCTCCCCGGCGCCGCCGCGCCGCCCGCACCGGACTCCATCCCGGGCCCAGCGCCCGGCCTCGCCCCCACCCCGAGCAGAACCATGCAAGCCCTTCAGATCTTCGGCGAACGCGACCTGCGCCTGACGCAGGTCGACGCGCCGCCCCCGCCCGGCCCGGGCGAGGTCGAGGTGCGGATCCGCGCGGTCGGCCTCAACTTCATCGACGTCTGGGGCTTCCGCGGCATGGCCTTCGCCAAGCGGCGGCTCCCGCTCACCGTGGGGGCGGAGGCCGCGGGCGAGGTCGCGGCGGTCGGCGAGGGCGTGGCGGGGCTGAGGGCCGGCGACCCGGTCGCCCTCTACGGCGCCCTCACCTGCGGGCATTGCCGCGCCTGCCGGGAGGGCCGGGACAACCTCTGCGAGGAGGTCGGCGGGGTGATGGGCTTCCACATCGACGGCTTCGCGCGCGAGCGCGTGGTGATGCCGGCCCGGCTCGTCGTGCCGGTCCCGGCGGGGGTCGGCCTCGTCGAGGCGGCCTGCGCGCCGATCGCCTTCGGCACCGTGCAGCACATGCTGTTCGACAATGCCCGCCTGGAGCCGGGCGAGTCGATCCTGGTCCATGCGGGCGGCTCGGGCATCGGCACCGCGGCGATCAAGATGGCGAAGGCGATCGGCTGCACGGTCTTCACCACGGTGGGGGACGACGCCAAGGGCGAGAAGGCCAGGGCGCTGGGGGCCGACCACGTCATCAATTACCGCCGCGAGCGCTTCGAGGGCGAGGTGCGGCGGCTGACCAGGCGCAAGGGCGTCGACGTGGTCTTCGAGCATGTCGGGGCCGAGACCTGGAACGGCTCGCTGCTCTGCCTGAAGCGCGGCGGGCGGCTGGTGACCTGCGGCTCGACCTCGGGCGTCTCCGCCACCATGAACCTGATGCAGCTCTTCCAGCAGCAGTACCGGATCACCGGCTCGTTCGGCTGCCGCCTCGCCAACATCGCGGAGGCGCTGGCCAAGATGGCGGCCGGCCTGACCCCGGTCGTCGACACGGTGCTGCCCCTGGCGCGGTTCGAGGAGGGGCTCGCCCGGCTCGAATCCCGCCAGGTTTTCGGCAAGATCATCGCCACCCTGTGAGGCCCGGGGCGCGTCTTCCGCGCGCCCGACCCGCCCCTCTCTGAGCCCGTGCGGCGGACAGGCACCGGCCGGTCCCGCCGCCCCGACCTGCGAGTTCCCCCGTGCTGCGCCTGAAGTTGAGGCTGTACCGCACCGCCTCCCGCCTCGCCGAATGGCCGATGATCGCGCTGGTGCGCCTGCTCTTCGGCATCGCGAGCCTGCTCGGGCCGCGGCGGGCGGGCGGCTTCGGGGCCTGGCTCGGCCGGACGCTCGGGCCGCGCCTGCCCGCGCACCGCACCGCCCTCGACAACCTGCGCCAGGCCTTTCCGGAGCGCAGCGAGGCGGAGATCGCCGCCCTCGCCCGCGGGGCCTGGGAGAATCTCGGCCGCACCGGCGCCGAGTACGCCCATCTCGGCGAGATCTTCGATTACGACCCGCAGGCCCCGGCTCCCGGCCGGATCGAGGTCGAGGGCATCGAGCACTTCTTCGCGCTGCGCGACGACGGCCGGCCGGGCCTGATCTTCTCCGCGCACCTCGGCAACTGGGAATTGCCGGCGATCTGCGCGGCGCGCTTCGGCCTGGAGGCGAGCGCGGTCTTCCGCCCGCCCAACAACCCGGCGGCCAAGCGCCTCGTCGCCGAGGTGCGCCGGGCCACGATGGGCGGCCTCACCGCGGCGGGCCCGGGCGCCGCCTTCGCCATGCAGGGCGTGGTCGAGCGCGGCGGCCATCTCGGGATGCTGGTCGACCAGCACTTCACCCGCGGGGTGGTGGTCGAGTTCTTCGGCCGGCCGGTCCTGGTCAACCCGCTCCTGGCCAAGCTCGCGCGCCACTACGAGTGCCCGGTCCACGGCGTGCGGGTGATCCGCCTCGGCGCGGACCGCTTCCGGCTCGAACTCACCCCGGCCCTCGACCTGCCCCGCGACGCCGCCGGGGCGGTGGACGTCCGCGGCGCCATGCAGGCGATGACGCGGGTGATCGAGGGATGGGTGCGCGAGCATCCCGACCAGTGGATGTGGATGCACCGGCGCTGGCGGCCCGCGATGCTGCCGCGCACGGAGCAGCCGGGCGTGTCCTCGGCCCCGGCTCAAGCTAACGTGACTTCCGTCGGGCCGATCACGGGGGCTTGATGATCGCATGACGCGCGCGGCGGTTCTCCGATGGCTTCTCCCGGCGCTGCTCCTCACCGGGGCGCCGCCGGCCGGCGCGGGCGAGGAGCCGCGGGCGGTGATCGAACTCTTCACCAGCCAGGGCTGCTCGGCCTGCCCGCCCGCCGACCGCATCATCGGGGACCTGTCGCGGGACCCGAGCGTCATCGCCCTGAGCCTGCCCGTCACCTACTGGGACTATCTCGGCTGGAAGGACACCCTCGCCCACGCGGCCTTCACGGAGCGCCAGCGCGCCTATGCGGGGGTGCGCGGCGACCGGCAGGTCTACACGCCGCAGGCGGTGATCAACGGCGCCTCGGCGGTGGTCGGCTCCGACCGCAGCGCCCTCGAGCACACCATCCGCGATCCCGGGACGGCCGTGAGCCTGCCGGTGCCGATCCGCTCCGTGGTCGAGGACGACCGCATCCGGATCGAGGTCGGGGCGGCGCCGGATGCCGGCCGCACCGCCGAATTGTGGCTGCTGCCGGTGTCCCGCTCGCGGGAGGTCGCCATCGCGCGCGGCGAGAACCGCGGCAAGACCGTCACCTACCGCAACGTGGTGCGCGGCATGCACCATGTCGGCCACTGGACCGGCGCGCCCGCCCGCTACGAGGTGCCGCGCGGCCTGCTCCAGGCCTCGGGCGACGCGGATTCCTACGTGCTGGTGCTGCAGGCCGAGTATGGCGGGCCGGGGCGGATCCTGGGAGCCGCCAAGGGCCCGGGCCTGTGAGCGGGCCGGCCGCGCCGATCGCCGCCCGAGGATCCCGGGCCGGCCCGTCCCTTCCGCCGGCGCATGCGACGTCGCCCGGCTCCGGTGAGGGCGGCGCGCAGCGCATGACCCGGTCGTTGCCGCGCAATCGTTAGGACCCTACTTATCGGCCTCCGCAACGGTCGCCCGGGCCGTCGCAGCGAGGTGCCATGCGCCGGATGCTCCTCCAGACCCTGACCCTCGGCCTCGTGCGGGCCGGCCGCGCCTGGCGGCGCGCCGCCGACGAGGTCGTCACCGCCTTCGGCCTCACCGAGGCCACCGCCCTGCCGCTCCTGATGGTCGGGCGCCTCGGCGGCGAGCCGCGCCAATCGGCCCTGGCCGAGGCGCTCGGCGTCGAGGGACCGACGCTCGTGCGCCTGCTCGATCAGGTCGAGGAGGCAGGCCTGGTGACCCGGCGGGAGGACCCGACCGACCGGCGCGCCAAGGTGATCAGCCTCACCGAGGAGGGCCGGGCCCGGGTCGGCGCGATCGAGGCGGAGTTCGACCGCCTGCGCGGGCGCCTCTTCGCCGAGGTGCCGGACGAGGACCTGCGCGCGACCCTGCGGGTGCTGAGCGCCCTGCGCGAGGGCGCCGGCGAGCGGCTCGGCCCGGCGATCCTGCCCGCCGCGAGGGCCGCCTCATGACCCTGCCCGGCTGGCGCGCGTGGCTCTTCGCGGGCAAGACCGCGGGCGCCGCCCTGCTCGCGCTCTGGATCGCCCTCTGGGTCGACCTGCCCCGCCCCTACTGGGCGATGGCGACGGTGTTCATCACCGCCCAGGCGCTGTCGGGGGCGACCCGCTCGAAGGCCCTCTACCGGGTCGGCGGCACCCTGATCGGCGTGGCGGCGGCGGTCGCCCTGGTGCCGAACCTCGTCGACGCCCCGGAACTCCTCACCGCCGCCCTCGCCCTCTGGACCGCCGGCTGCCTCTACCTGTCGCTCCTCGACCGGACGCCGCGCAGCTACCTGTTCATGCTCGCCGGCTACACGGCGGCCCTGATCGGCTTCCCGGCGGTGACCGACCCGGGCTCGATCTTCGACACCGCGGTGGCGCGGGCCGAGGAGATCACCCTCGGCATCCTCTGCGCCGCCCTGGTGTCGAGCCTCGTTGTCCCGCAATCGGTCGCGCCGGTGGTGGCGCAGCGCATCGCGGCCTGGCTCGGCGAGGCCGGGCGCTGGACCGCCGAGGTGCTCTCGGGCGCCGCCGAGGACCCGCAGGTGCGCGCCCGGCGCCTGCGCCTCGCGGCCGACGCGGGCGAGATCGACGTGCTCGCCTCCCACCTCGCCTACGACACCTCGCGGCAGGCCGCCGCCGCCCCCTGGGTGGCGACGCTGCGGGCGCGCATGCTCCTGCTCCTGCCGGTGCTCTCCTCCCTGGCCGACCGGATCGCGGCCTTGCGGGCCGTCTCGGGCCTGACCGCGGACCTGCGCGACCTGATGGCGGCGCTCGACGCGTGGTCCGAGGCCGGGGCACCGGCCGAGGGCATGGCCGCGCTGACCGCCCGGATCGAGGCCGCCGAGCGCGGGCTGCCGGCCGATCCCGACTGGACGCTGCTGGTGCGGGCGAGCCTGCTCGACCGGCTGCGCGAGCTCGTCGCCCTGTCGCGGGATTGCCGCACCCTCGAGGGGCACATCGCGCGCGGCGGCGGCCCGCTCGCCGCGCCCCTCGCCCACGGGGGCGAGTTCGCGGCCCGCCCGCCCCGCCACCGCGACCACGGCATGGCGCTGCGCTCGGTCCTCGGCCTGCTGGTCTCGGCGGCACTCTGCGTCGGCCTGTGGATCGCCACGGCGTGGCCGGACGGCGCCACCGCCGCCATGATGGGCTTCGTCCTCTGCTGCCTGTTCGCCGCGCAGGACGACCCCACCCCCTCGATCCTCGGCTTCGCGCAATGGTCGGCCGTGGGCGCGGTCGCGGCGGGCCTGCTGCTGTTCGGGGTTCTGCCCCGGGTCCACGACTTCGTCATGCTGACGCTCGCCGTCGGTCCCCCGCTCCTCCTGTGCGGCCTGCTGATGGCGCATCCGCGCACCGCCGCGGCCGGGATCGCCCTCGGGGTCAACGGCAACGCGCTCCTCGCCATCCAGGACAGGTACGATGCGGAATTCGCCGCCTTCGTGAATTCCAGCGTGGCGCTGATCGCCGGGATCTGGATCGCCGCTCTCGTCACCGGCCTGACCCGGTCGATCGGCGCCGAGCAGGGAGGGTGGCGCCTGCTGCGGGCGAGCCGCCGGGACCTCGCCCGGGCCGCCGCGCGGCGCGGGCGCGGCGACCGGGTCGCCTTCGCGGCCCTGATGCTCGACCGCCTCGGGCTGCTGGTGCCGCGCATCGCCGCCGCGGCGCCGGACAGCGCGCTGCGCCGGGTCGACACCTTGGCGGAACTGCGCGTCGGGATGGTGCTGGTCTTCCTGCGGCGCGCCCGCCACGGGCTCCCGGCCGACCACGTCGCCGCCCTCGACCGGGTGCTCGACGGCGTCGCCCGCCACTATCGCGGCGGCCCGGACACGGCCGATCCGATGCTCCTCGTGGAGATCGACGCGGCCCTGCAGCGGATCGGGGCCGATCCCGGGCCGGAGGGGCGGCGCGACGCCCTGCTCGGCCTCGCGGGCCTGCGGCGCGCCCTGTTCCCCGACGCGGCGCCCTACGGACCACCCCGCCGTCGCCTCTCCCTCCCGGAGGCCGCCTGATGCCCGATCTCGACCTCTACGGCGTCTTCCTGCCGGCGCTCCTGGTCCAGGCCGTGATCGCCTTCGCGCTCAGCCTGGTCCTGCGCCACCTCATCGCCCGGGCCGGGCTCTACCGCCTCGTCTGGCACCGCCCCCTCTTCGACGCCGCCCTCACGGTGACCTGCCTGGGCGCCGTGGTCGCCCTCGCCCCGCGCTTCGCCTGAGTCCCGCCGAGTCCCGCCGAGTCCCGCCATGACCCGCTTCCTCGCCTTCCTCGGCCGCTTCGCCGTCACGGGCCTCCTGGTCCTGGTCGCGCTGGTGGTCGGCGCCGCCCTCTGGGACTATTACCTGGAGGCCCCCTGGACCCGCGACGGGCGCGTGCGCGCCGAGGTGGTCGGCGTCGCCCCGGACGTGTCCGGGCTGGTCCGCGACGTCGACGTGAAGGACAACCAGGAGGTGAAGCGCGGCGACCTCCTGTTCCGCATCGACCCGGAGCGCTTCACCCTGGCCCTGCGCCAGGCCGAGGCGGTGGTGGCGGGGCGCAAGGCGACGCTGACCCAGGCCGAGGCCGACCTCGCCCGCTACCAGCAGCTCAGCGACAACGTCGTGTCGCAGCAGCGGCTCGAACAGGCGCTCGCCACCGAGCAGGGTGCCCGCGCGGCCTACGACCAGGCGGTGGCGGACCGCGACCTCGCCAAGCTCAACCTCGCCCGCTCCGAGGTGCGCGCCTCGGTCAACGGCCGCATCTCGAACCTCGAACTGCGCCCCGGCAGCTACGTGGCCACCGGCAAGGCCGTGCTGGCGCTCGTCGACCGCGACACGCTCCACGTGGAGGGCTACTTCGAGGAGACGAAGCTCGACCGCATCCGGGTCGGCGACCCGGTGAGCATCCACCTGATGGGCGGCGGCCGCGACCTGGCCGGGCGCGTCGAGAGCGTGGCGGCCGGCATCGAGGATCGGGAGCGCAGCGCCGGGGCCAACCTCCTCGCCAACGTGAACCCGACCTTCGCCTGGGTGCGGCTTGCCCAGCGCGTGCCGGTGCGGGTCACCCTCGACCCGTCCCCGGCGCTGGCGCAGCTGACCGTCGGGCGGACCGCGACCGTGGTGGTGCGGGGCCGCGGCGAGGGCGAGCCGCGCCCCCTCGACGGGCTCTGGCAGCGCTGGCAGGCCCTCCGGAGCACGCTCGCCACCAGCCGCAAGGGTTGACGGGCGAGAAGGGTTGACGGGTTAGGCCTTCTCGCATAGGCGGCATCTCAACCCAAAAGGGGGGGGTGCGGCCGCTCGTCGCCCCCTCGGGACAACGGTCCGGGAGGGACGCCCCATGCCTCACGACGCGCCGCAGGCGGCGTCCGACGCGCTCGGCGCGCGCGCGCTCGACCGCATCACCCGCCGACTGATGCCGCTCCTCGGCCTGATGTACCTCATCGCGTATATCGACCGGCAGAACGTCTCCTACGCCAAGCTGCAGATGGTGGGCGATCTCGGCCTCAGCGAGGCCGCCTACGGGCTCGGGGCGTCGCTGTTCTTCATCGCCTACTTCCTGTTCGAGGTGCCCTCCAACGTGATCCTGGAGCGCGTCGGGGCGCGGCTCTGGTTCACCCGCATCATGGCGACCTGGGGCCTGATCACGGTGCTGCTCGGCTTCACCCAGGGCACGGCGATGTTCTACGTGCTGCGCTTCCTGCTCGGCGTGGCGGAGGCGGGATTCTTCCCCGGCGTGCTCTTCGCCCTGACGCTGTGGTTCCCGCAGAGCCACCGCGGCCGGATGGTCGGCTGGTTCATGATCGCGAGTGCGGTGGCCAACATGATCGGCGCGGCGATCGGCGGCGCGCTCCTCGACCTCGACGGCCTGCTCGGCCTGCGCGGCTGGCAATGGGTCTTCGTGGCGACCGGGGTCCCCGCCCTGCTGCTCGCCGTGGTGGTGTTCTTCATCCTGCCGGAGGGGCCGGAGCGGGCGCGCTGGCTGCCGGCCGAGGAGAAGAGGTGGCTGGCGGACGCCCTCGCCCGCGAGGCCGCCGCGACGGCCCATACCGACCATTCCAACCCGTTCCGGATCCTGCTCGACCGCCGGGTGATGATCCTCGCGCTCCTCTACGTGGCCTTCCCGCTCGCGGCCTACGGCCTGAGCTACTGGCTGCCGACCGTCGTGAAGGGCTTCGGCGTCTCCAACACCGTGAACGGCCTCCTCAACGTGATCCCCTGGGCGGTGGTCGGGCTCGCGCTCTGGTGGGTGCCGCGCCACGCGGCGCGGACCGGCGAGACGACCTGGCACATCGCGGGCCCCGCCCTGGTCGGGGCGCTCGCCCTGACGCTCAGCGTGGTGGTGCCGGGCTCGGCCCTGAAATTCGTCTGCCTGTGCGTGGCGGCGGCCGGGATCTTCTCGGGCCAGCCGGTCTTCTGGTCGCTGCCGCCGACCTTCCTGCGCGGCGCCACCGCGGCGGCCGGGATCGCGGCGATCAACTCGGTCGGCAATCTCGGCGGCTTCATCGCCCAGAACGCCGTGCCGTGGATCCGCGACCGCAGCGGCAGCGACCTCACCCCGATGCTGTTCCTGGCCGCCTGCCTGCTCGTCGGGGCCGCGATGGTCTTCGTCGCGCAGGCGATCCTGCGCCGCCCGGCCCCCGAGGCGGCGCCCGCCGCGACCCTGGCGCGCCGCTAGGGCGGCGCCCCGTTATCCCTTTTCGGACGCGAACCGGCCCGCGAAGGGATGATCCCTGTTTTCGCAATCGCTTGCATGCGGCATCGATGATGCGCTCGGCCGCCCGGTCCCCGACATGGACGGGCGACCGGACGGCGAGACGCGCATGCGCGGTGTCATCGCGTGGAGCGGCGAGCAGGCTCGCCAACGCGCGGATGCCGAGCAGGTCTTCTGAGGATCGCGCCCCGCTCAAGCGCGCCCGCGATGCAGCCCAGGCGCGCCTGATCGCGCATTTCCTGGCGACGCGCCTGCCGGGCCCGCGCTTCGACGACCCGGCCCTCGGCGCGATGGCGCGCGCGATGCGGGACCGTGCAGGGCGGATCCTCGCGGAACCGGAGCCCGAGGGCCCGGGACGTCTCGATCCCGACGGGTGATCCGGGCTCCGCTTGATCGCAGCGGATCCCGTATCCCAATCCCGCGCGGCGCCTGAGCGGCGACGACATCCGCCATCCCGAAGGGACCAAGCGGATGTGGCATGACCCCGCCCCTCGCGCGCTCACGGCCCGGCGGCTCGCCACGCCCAGGTGCCGAGAACCAGCACCACCAGCCCCCAGAGCAGCCCGAGCGCCGTCCGATAGAGCGCGAGCGCCCGTTCGATGTCGTCGGCGCCGGCCTCCGCCCGGCCGTCGCCCATCCAGTGATCCTCGACCCGCACCGCGGCGTAGACCCGCGGCCCGGCGAGCGCGAGGCCCAGCGCCCCGGCCATCGCGGCCTCCGGCCAGCCGGCATTGGGCGAGCGGTGGCGCCGCGCGTCCCGGCGCACGGCCCGCAGCGCCCCCCCGGCCGAGCAATCCGTCCGCAGGGCCGCGGCGGCCACGATGAGCGCCGCGGTGAGGCGGGAGGCCGGCAGGTTGACGAGGTCGTCGAGCCGCGCCGCGGCCCAGCCGAAGGCCCGGTGCCGCGCCGTGCGGTGGCCGATCATGCTGTCGGCGGTGTTGACCGCCTTGTAGAGCGCCCCGCCCGCGAGCCCGCCGACCCCGGTCCAGAGGGCGGGCGCGACGATCCCGTCGGAGAAATTCTCCGCCAGGCTCTCGATCGCCGCCCGGCACACCGCCGCCGCGTCGAGGCTCTCGGGGTCGCGCCCGACGATCATCGCGACCGCCCGGCGACCGCCCGGCAGCCCTTCCCGGCGCAGGCCCTCGGCGACGCGGGCGACGTGCTGGTCGAGGCTGCGCTGCGCCGGCAGGCTCGCCGCCAGGAGGCCGCAGGCCAGGAGTCCCGCCCAGCGCCCCGCCCCCGCGGCGGCCAGGGCCAGCGCGAGCGCGGCCGCGCCGGTCGCCGCGAGCACGAGGGCGAGGGCCAGGATCCCGGCCGCCCGCCGCAGGGCCGGCGGATCCTCCTCCCGGTTCAGCCCCCGGTCGAGGGCTGCGATCAGGGCCCCGATCCAGGTGACAGGATGGCCGAGGGCCCGGTAGAGGCGGTCGGGATAGCCGAGGGCCGCCTCCGCCGCGAGGGCGAGGGCGAGCACGAGGAGGCTGTCGGGCGGATGGAGCGTGGCGGGCATGGGGGCTTTCGCGGGGATCCGGCACGGGGGCGACCTCGGCGAGGCGCGGCGGCTCTTCCCCGACGCGCCCCAGCCGTGGTTCGACCTCTCGACCGGGATCAACCCGGTCCCCTATCCGTGCCCGCCCCTCGACGCCAGCCTCCTCACCCGCCTGCCCGCCCCGGCGGACCTCGCCGCCCTCGACGCGGCCGCCGCCGCCGCCTACGGGGCGGACCCGGCCGAGATCGTGGCGGCGCCCGGCACCCAGGCGCTGATCGCGTGGCTGCCGCACCTGCGCCCGGCCGGCCGGGTGGCGGTGGTCGGGCCGACCTACGCCGAGCACGCGGCGGCGTGGCGGCGGGCGGGCCACGCCGTCGCGACCGTGCCGGATCTTCCCGCGGCGGCCGACCACGACGTCGCCGTCGTGGTCAATCCCAACAACCCCGACGGGCGGGTGACGGGGCGCCCGGCCCTCGCGGCCGCGGCCGCCCACCTCGGCGCCCGGGGCGGCCTCCTCGTGGTCGACGAGGCCTTCGCCGACCTGGAGCCGGTCGAGAGCCTCTGCGGCGGCGTGCCGGAGGGCGCCGTGGTGCTGCGCTCCTTCGGCAAGACCTATGGGCTCGCGGGGCTGCGCCTCGGCTTCGCGGTGGCCCCCGCCCCCTTCGCCGCGAGGCTGCGGGCGGCGCTCGGGCCCTGGGCGGTGTCGGGGCCCGCCCTCGCGGCCGGGATCGCCGCCCTGTCCGACCGGCGCTGGCGCGAGGAGGCCGCCGCGGCCCGGCGGGCGGATGCGGCGCGGCTCGACCGGCTGCTCGCGCGCGCGGGCGGGCGACTCGTCGGCGGCACCGCCCTGTTCCGCACGGCGGATTTCCCGGACGCGCCGGCCCTGTTCGACCGGCTCGGCCGGGCGGGGCTGTTCGTGCGCCGCTTCGAGGAGCAGCCGTGCCGGCTGCGCTTCGGCCTTCCCGCCGCGCCGGACGCCTGGGAGCGGCTCGAAGGCGCGCTGGCGTGACACGCCGGACACGCGGGCGCCATCAAAAAGGCCGAAAAAACCGGGATCCCGACCTCGGCCGACAGGGCCGGCCTCGCCCCGCGTCCGGTCCCGGACGCACCTCGTTGACCCCCGCCAGGGTTGGGCCGCATAAGGCCGGCTTGGCCGCAGGAGCGGGTCCGGGACGGCGAGGATCGGCCGGGCGAGCGGAAGCGGGGACCAGACGGGATGAGCGTGGACGAGGTCAAGCGGCGCGACAGGCTCGGCGGCGTCATCGCATTCGCGCGGCGCTCGCTGCCCGAACTGCGCCGGGACGCCGAGACGATCCTGCCGGTCGACGCGCCGCGCTCGCGCCGCGCGCTGCAGCTCCTCAACCCGCTGCGCTGGACCCGGCTCACCCGGCCGGAGGTCGACCCGCGCCCCCGCCGCATCGGCGCCGGCCTCGTGCGCAACTTCGTGATCTTCGTCGTCGCGCCGACCTTCGTGTCAGGAATCTACCTGTTCCTGCTCGCCTCCGACCAGTACGTGGTCGAGAGCCGCTTCGCCGTGCGCGGCGAGACCCTGCCGCTCGGCGAGGTCAGGATCGGCGAGTTCTCCGGGCTCATCCAGAAGAACAACAACCAGGACACCTATATCGTCGCGGAGTACATCCGCAGCACGCCGATGCTGGAGAGCGCCCAGCAGGCCCTCGACGTGCGCGCCATGTTCACCCGCCGCGAGGCCGATTTCTGGGCGCGCTACTCCGGCAAGACGCCGATCGAGGAGCTGCTGAAGTACTGGCGCAAGCACGTCCAAACCAGCATCGACCTGGTCTCGGGCATCATCACCCTGAAGGTCGCGGCCTTCACGCCCGAGGACGGCGTGCGGATCGCGCAGCACATCGTCGGCCGGGCCGAGGCCCTGATCAATGGGATCTCGGAGCGCGCGCAGGAGGACATGCTGCGCCACAGCCGCGAGGAGGTGCAGAAGGCGAGCGACCGGCTCACCCAGGCCTACGTCGCCCTGCGGGAATTCCGCAACCGCTGGGGCATTATCGACCCGATCAAGTCGGCCGAGGCGACCTACACCACGATGATCGAACTCCGGAAGGAGAAGATCAAGCTCGAGAACGACCTCCAGGTCTTGCGGTCCTCCTCCCTCGACGAGAAATCCCGCTCGATCCAGGCGATCGTCGCGAACATCGCGGCCCTCGACCAGCAATTGAAGCACCTGCAGGAGAGCCTGACCAGCGACGCGATGGCGGGGGACGCGCCGAACGCCGCCCGGGCCCTGCTCGAATACGAGCGCCTGGTGATCGAGCGGACCGTGGCCGAGCGCCTGCACGAATCGGCGGTCGGCATGCTGGAGCGCGCCCGCATCGCGGCGGGCAAGCAGTCGGTCTACCTCGCGACCTTCGTGCCGCCGGCGCAGCCCCAGTACGCGACCCTGCCGGAGCGGCCCGAGACGCTGTTCGTCATCTTCTTCTGCCTCCTCGTCGCCTGGGGGAGCGCGACCCTGCTGATCGAGGGTGTGAAGGACCACAACATCTGAGGCCCGAGGTGATGGCGGACTCGGATTTCATCGACCTCGTCGCGCGGGCGATCTCGCCCACGATGAGCCGCGAGGAGCGCGAGGCGGTCTACCAGGTCGTGCGCCAAGCGGTGCAGCGGCTGCAGGCGCGCGAGGGGCTCTGCCGGGGCGACCCGCGCACCGAATTGCAGCTCCACCTGATCGAGGAGACGATCAGCGAGGTGGAGGGGATGGTCACCCGCTTCATCGCCCGCCGCACCATCGACACGGCCGCGGCCAGGACCTGAGGCGGCACCTGACCTGAGGCAGCACCTGCGGCGGGGCGGCCTGCCCGGAGGCGCCGCAGGGGAAAAAATCCGGCCTGGCGGACCCGGGGGGCGGGCGGCGCGTTCAGCGTGCTGTCAGGCTTTGCCCCCGCGACGGATCCCCGCCCACCATGAGCAAGACCAGCCCCGCGACGCCCTCCCTGCCGGAACCCGCCGTTGCGCGCCGCCCGCGGATCCGGGAGGGCCAGCCGTTTCCGCTGGGGGCGACCTGGGACGGGCTCGGCGTCAACTTCGCGCTGTTCTCCGCCCACGCCACCCGCGTCGAACTCTGCCTGTTCGACGATTCCGGCGAGACCGAGATCGCGCGCGTCGACCTGCCCGAGTACACCGACGAGGTCTGGCACGGCTACCTGCCCGACGCGCGCCCGGGCACGATCTACGGCTACCGCGTCCACGGCCCCTACGAGCCCGACGAGGGCCACCGCTTCAACCCCCACAAGCTGCTCCTCGACCCCTACGCCAAGGCCCTGGTCGGGTCGATCACCTGGGACCCGGCCCTGTTCGGCTACCGGCTCGAGAGCGGCGACGACCTCACCTTCGATGACCGCGACAGCGCCCCCTTCACCCGCAAGGGCCGGGTGATCGACCCGGCCTTCACCTGGGGCCGGGACCAGAAGCCCGACGTGCCGTGGGACCGCACGGTCATCTACGAGGCGCACGTGAAGGGCCTCACCAAGCTGCATCCGGGCGTGCCCGAGCGCCTGCGCGGCACCTACGCCGGCCTCGGCCAGCCCGCCGTGCTCGACTACATCCGCAGCCTCGGCGTCACCGCGGTCGAGCTCCTGCCCGTGCACTCCTTCGTGCAGGACGACTACCTGCGCCAGAAGGACCTCTGGAACTACTGGGGCTACAACACGATCTCGTTCTTCGCCCCGGCCCGCCGCTACGCCGCGGTCCCGGACTTCGCCTTCTCCGAGTTCAAGGAGATGGTCGCGCGCCTGCACGGGGCCGGGCTCGAGGTGATCCTCGACGTGGTCTACAACCACACCGCCGAGGGCAACGAGCGCGGGCCGACCCTGTCCTTCAAGGGCATCGACAACGCCTCCTACTACCGGCTGCTGCCGGACCAGAGGCGCTACTACATCAACGACACCGGCACCGGGAACACCGTCAACCTCTCGCATCCGCGGGTGCTGCAGATGGTGACCGATTCCCTGCGCTACTGGGCCACCGAGATGCGGGTCGACGGCTTCCGCTTCGACCTCGCCACCATCCTGGGCCGCGAACCCTACGGCTTCGACGAGGGCGGCGGCTTCCTCGATTCCTGCCGCCAGGACCCGGTGCTGAACTCCGTGAAGCTGATCGCGGAGCCGTGGGATTGCGGGCCGGGGGGCTACCAGGTGGGCGGCTTCCCGCCGGGCTGGGCGGAGTGGAACGACCGCTTCCGGGACGACGTGCGGGCCTATTGGCGCGGCGACGAGGGCCTGCTGCCCGCCCTCGCGGCGCGCTTCACCGCCTCGGCCGACAAGTTCGACAAGCGCGGCCGGCGCCCCTGGGCCTCGGTGAACTTCCTGACGGCACATGACGGGTTCACGCTGGCCGACACGGTCTCGTACGCCGAGAAGCACAACGAGGCGAACGGCGAGGAGAACCGGGACGGTCACTCGCACAATCTCTCGTCGAATTACGGGGTCGAGGGCCCGACCGCGGATCCCGAGATCCGGGCGGTGCGGTTCCGGCAGATGCGCAACATGCTGGCGACGTTGTTCCTGGCGCGGGGCACGCCGATGCTGCTGGCGGGGGACGAGTTCGCGCGCACGCAGCAGGGCAACAACAACGCCTATTGCCAGGACAACGAGATCTCCTGGCTCGACTGGCGGGCGATCGGGCCGGACGAGCGCCAGCAGGCCGAGTTCGCGCGCCGCCTCCTCACCCTGCGCAAGGCCCTGCCGATGCTCGGGCGCGGCCGCTTCCTCACCGGCGCCTTCGACGAGGAACTCGGCGTCAGGGACGTGACCTGGCTCACCCCCTCCGGGGAGGAGATGACCCCGGAGAACTGGAACGACGGCGAGGCGCGGGCGCTCGCGGTGCTGCTCGACGGCCGTGCGCCGATGAGCGGCCTTCGCCGCCGCGGCTCGGAGGCGACGCTGCTGCTCCTCCTCAACGCCCACCACGACCTCGTGCCCTTCACCCTGCCCGAGGTGGTGGGCGGCCATTCCTGGCTGCGCCTGATCGACACCAACCTGCCGGAATCGGAGGAGGCCGAGCGCTTCGAGATCGGCGAGACCTACGAGGTGACCGGGCGCTCGCTGCTCCTCTTCGTGCTCCGGCCCGACGAGGCCGACCACGCCAGCGAGACGTGGCGCTCCTTCCAGCACGTGGTCCAGGCCTTCGAGCGGGCGACCTCGGATTCCGTCGCCTTCCCGCCCGACGAGGACGGGTGAGGCATCCGGCCCGCGCCGGCCGGGTTGCGGCGCGCCGTCGCGCGCGCCCCGCCGGCCCTCGACCGGCGTGGATGCGCATATACTTGGCGGGGAAACGAGTCGGATCGGCAGCCCGGACAGGCGCGCTTCCGTCCTCTGGGGAACGCACCGCACGGCACCGGGAGCCACCGAGACCGCGATGACGACGACGCCCGAGCTGCCGCCGCCCGGACGCGCACCGACCGTGAAGGACGGCCCGACCGTCCAGGACGGCGCGTCCGGCGAGGTCGCGGATCACCGCAGCGACATCTTCTTCGCCGCGGTCGAGACGACCCGGATGCCGATGATCGTCACCGACCCGCGCCAGCCCGACAACCCGATCATCTTCGCCAACCAGGCCTTCCGGGCCCTGACGGGCTACGACCCGTCCGAACTGATCGGCCGCAATTGCCGCTTCCTGCAGGGTCCCGAGACCGACCCGCAGACGATCGCGGAGGTGCGGCGCGCCATCAAGGAGCGGCGCGAGATCTCGACCGAGATCCTGAATTACCGCAAGAACGGCTCCTCCTTCTGGAACGCGCTGTTCGTCTCGCCGGTCTACAACGACGCGGGCGACCTCGTGTACTTCTTCGGCTCGCAGCTCGACGTCTCGCGCCGCCGCGACGCCGAGGACGCCCTGCGGCAGGCGCAGAAGATGAAGGCGCTCGGCCAGCTGACCGGGGGCATCGCGCACGATTTCAACAACCTGCTGCAGGTGGTGGTCGGCTACGCCGACATCATGCAGGCGGGGCTCGCCCATCCGCGGCCGGATCCCGGCCGGCTGCTGCGGGCGGCGGAGAACATCCGCGGCGCCGCCGACCGGGCGACGACGCTGACCCAGCAGCTCCTCGCCTTCGCCCGCAAGCAGCGCCTGGAGGGGCGCACCGTCAACCTCAACGGCCTCGTCGAGGGCATGCGCGACCTCGCCAACCGCACCCTCGGCGACGCGGTCACGGTCGTCACCGAGCTGGCCCCCGAGCTGCGCAACGCCCGGCTCGACCCGACCCAGACCGAGGTCGCGCTCCTCAACGTGCTGATCAACGCCCGCGACGCGATGCCGTCCGGCGGCACGGTCACGATCCGCACGGAGAACCGCGAGATCGGCCCCGACGAGATCGGCCCCGGCCTGCCCCCGGCCGGCCGCTTCGTCGCGATCAGCATCACGGATACCGGCACCGGCATGCCGCCCGAGGTGCTCGCCCGGGTGACGGAGCCGTTCTTCACCACCAAGGAGGAGGGGCGCGGCACCGGCCTCGGCCTGTCGATGGTCTACGGCTTCGCCAAGCAGTCGGGCGGCACCCTCCAGATCGAGTCGCGGGTCGGCGAGGGCACCCGGGTGCGGCTGATGTTCCCGGCCGCCGGCGAGGACGAGCGCCCGGCGCCGGTGCGCCTGCGGGGGACCGAGCGCCCCGGCACCGAGACGATCCTGATCGTCGACGACCGCCAGGACGTGGCCGAACTCGCGCGCACCATCCTGCAGGATTTCGGCTACACGGTCCTGACGGCCGCCAACGGGCGCGAGGCCCTCGACGTGCTCGACGGCCACCGCCGGGTCGACCTGCTGTTCTCCGACCTGATCATGCCGGGGGGCATGAACGGCGTGGTGCTGGCCCGGGAGGCCCGCCGCCGCCAGCCCCGGCTCAAGGTGCTGCTCACCACCGGCTACGCGGAGGCGAGCCTGGAGCGCACCGATGTCGGGGGCAGCGAGTTCGAGGTGATCAACAAGCCCTATCGCCGCCTCGACCTGGTGCGCCGCGTGCGGGCCGTGCTGGACGGCCCGAACGGGGTGAGCTGACGCGGGCCGGTCATCCGACATCCGACGGATCGCGTCACCATGCGGATGTCGGCTTCGCTCAGGCACCGCGCGGGCTTGGCATTTCGGCTTCGCTCAGGCGCCGCGCGGGCGCGTCATGCGCGTCCCGGACGTGATCGTCCGGACAGCGGATCAGCCGATCCGCGGCAGTCGGGCCAGGATCGCCTCGCGGGCCGCCCGCGATCCGGAGAGCCTGTCCCGGACGAGGGCGACGATCTCCGGCGGGGCCTCCCGCGGCGTTCCGGCCGAGAAGGGCGGCGCCGGCGCGTATTCGAGGGCGAGCTGGATCGCCTCCGCCTGGTCCCGGCCGCGCAGGGCCGCCACCAGTGCGAGACCGAAATCGATCCCCGCCGTGACGCCGCCCGCGGTGATGAGGGACCCGTCCCGCACGATCCGCGCCTCGACCGGCGTCGCGCCGAAATGCGCCAGGAGATCGAGGGCGTTCCAGTGCGTGGTGGCCCGCTTGCCGGCGAGGAGCCCGGCCGCGCCGAGGACCAGCGCCCCGGTGCAGACGGAGGTCACGAAGCGCGCCCCCGCGGCCCGGTCGCGCAGGAAGCCGATCACCTCCGCATCCTCCAGGAGCGCGTTCACGCCCGCCCCGCCCGGCACGCAGAGCACGTCGAGGGCCGGACATTCCGCAAGGGTCGTCGTCGGCGCGAGGATCAGGCCCGTGGCGGAGGTCAGGGGCCGGCGATCCTTCCAGAGCAGGTGGACCTCCGCGTCGCCCGCCGAGGCGAAGACCTCGTAGGGACCGGTCAGGTCGAGCTGCTGGACGGCGGGGAAGGCGAGGATTCCGAAGCGCAGGGGCATGGCGGGGCTCCCGGTTGACGCTCGCGATCTTGCCGGGCCAGGATCTGGCGCAGGCGCCATTCATCCCTCCAATCATGCCAATCCCGCGACGCCGCGTCGAGATCCTGGCCTTCCCGGACGTCCAGCTCCTCGACGTCGCCGGGCCGCTCCAGGTCTTCGCCTCCGCCAACGACGAGGCCGGGCCTGACCGGCCCTACGATCCCGTCGTGGTCGCCCGCGAACCCTGCGTGACGGCCTCGGCGGGCCTGGGCCTGGTCGCGGCCCCGCTGCCCCGGGCCGACGCCCCCCTCGACACGCTCGTGGTGGCCGGCGGCCGCGGGGTCGAGGCCGTGAGCCGCGACCCGGCGATGCTCGCCTTCGTCCGGCAGCGCGCCGCGGCGGCCGCCCGCACCGCCTCGGTCTGCACCGGGGCCTTCGTGCTCGCCGCGGCCGGGCTCCTCGACGGGCGCCGGGCCGTCACGCATTGGGACCATTGCGGCCTCTTCGCCGAGCGCTTCCCGCGGGTGCGGCTCGATCCCGATCCGATCTTCGTGCGGGACGGCGCCGTCTGGACCTCGGCCGGCGTCACGGCGGGAATCGATCTCGCCCTCGCGATGGTCGAGGAGGATCTCGGCCGGGCGGCGGCCCTCGCGGTCGCCCGGCGCCTCGTCGTGTTCCTCAAGCGCCCCGGCGGGCAGGCGCAGTTCAGCACCGTGCTGGCCCTCCAGGCCGAGCCGGGCCGCTTCGACGGGCTGCATGCCTGGATCGCCGGCCACCTGCGCGGCGACCTCTCCCTGCCGGTCCTCGCCGCCCGGGCGGGGATGAGCGCCCGCAGCTTCTCGCGCCACTACCGGCAGGCGACCGGCCGCACCCCCGCCCGCGCCGTCGAGGCGATCCGGGTCGAGGCGGCCCGGCGCCTGCTGGAGCAGGGCGCGCCGGTCGCCCGGGCGGCGGCGCGCTGCGGCTTCGGCTCCGAGGAGACGATGCGGCGCGGCTTCCTGCGGGTGCTCGGCACCGCGCCCCGGACCTACCGGGAGCGCTTCGCCGGGCCGTCCGCCTGATCCGGGATCCGCTTGCTCAAGCGGATCCCGGATCACGCGCCTGCGCGGCGCCTGAGCGCGGCGCCTGAGCGAAGCCGACATCCGGATGGCCGAAATGGGAGATGGCGACGCAACCGATCGGATGTCGTACGACGCGCCCGCCTCAGGCGAGGCCGAGCCGCGCGCGCAAGCCCTGCGGCGTCGCGCCCCGCGCCCGCAGGGACGCGAGCGGCTCGGAGCCGCGCGACTTGGCGAGCTTGCCGCCCTCCGGATCGAGGATCAGCCCGTGATGGTGGTAGAGGGGCGCCGGCAGGCCGAGCAGCGCCTGGAGCAGGCGGTGCAGGTCGGTGGCCGCGTCGAGATCGGCGCCCCGCACCACGTGGGTCACGCCCTGGAGGGCGTCGTCGTGGACCACCGCGAGGTGGTAGCTCGCCGGCACGTCCTTGCGGGCGAGGACCGCGTCGCCCCAGCGCTCCGGCCGCGCCTCGCGGTGCGTCACCGCGCCCTCCGGGTCGAAGCTCGCGACGAGGAGCGGCTCCGGGCAGGCGGCGCGGGCGCGCGCCATGTCGAGGCGCCAGGCATGGGGCTCGCCGGCGGCGATCCGTGCCGCCGCGTCCGGGCGCCCGCGGCAGGTGCCCGGATAGAGCGGCGCGCCGTCGGGATCGCGCCCCGTGCTCGTTCCCGCCACCTCCCGGCGCGTGCAGAAGCAGGGATAGACCAGGGAGCGGGCGCGCAGGCGCGCGAGGGCGGCCGCGTACTCGGCGAAATGCGCCGATTGGCGCCGGACCGGCTCCTCGAAGGGGAGGCCGAGCCAGCGCAGATCCTCGATCGTCGCGGCCGCGAGCTCCGGCCGGCAGCGCGTGACATCGATGTCCTCGATCCGCAGGATCAGGCGGCCGCGCATCCGCGCCGCGAGGGCGGCGTTGAGCAGGGCCGAGTAGGCGTGACCGAGATGCAGCCGGCCGTTGGGGCTCGGGGCGAAGCGGAAGACCGGAGGGGACACGGGCGCGATGGGGCGGGTCGAGCGTGAGCCTGAGATGGGGATGGCGGGCCCCCGCGTCGATGCCGGCGGGCCGCCGACGCGGCTCCTCGACTCGGAGGCCGTGCTGCGGGAGGGGGTCGCGGCGCTGACCCGGTGCGACCCGCTGATGGCGCGCCTCGTGGCGGAGGGGGCGACCCCGCCCCTGCGCAAGCGCCCGCCGGGCTACGAGGGGCTCGCCGGCATCATCGTGGCCCAGCAGCTCTCGACGGCGAGCGCGGGCGCGATCTGGGGCCGGCTCAGGGCGCTGCTGCGGGACGTGACCCCCGAGACCGTCGCGGCGGCGGCCGAGGCGGACCTCAGGGCCGCCGGCCTGTCCGGGCCGAAGATCCGCACCCTGCGGGCGGTGGCGGAGGCGGTCGCGGCGGGCGACCTGCCGCTCCCCGCGCTCCACACCCTGCCGGCCGACGAGGCGCATCGCCGGATGGTGGCGGTGCGCGGCATCGGGCCCTGGACCGCGGACGTCTACCTGCTGTTCTGCCTCGGCCACCCGGACGCCTTCCCGGCGGGCGACCTCGCGCTCCAGGAGGCGGCGCGGCTGGCGGAGGGGCTCGACGCGCGCCCGAGTGCCGCGGCGCTCGCCGCGCGGGCGCAGGCGTGGCGGCCCTGGCGCGGGGTCGCCGCCAAGGTGCTCTGGGCGTATTACCGCGTGGCCAAGGCGCGCGACGGCGCGCCCCTCGCTCCCTGAGGCGCCGCGGCGCGCCGGTCACCACCCGACGCGCGACGGCGCGCCGGTCACCACCTGACGCGCGACGGCGCGCTCCTGCTCCCGAGGTGCCACCATGACGACGCTCACCGGCCCGCGCCTGCCTCCCCGCTCCGGCCGGGCGCCGCGCCAGCTCGTGGTCCTGCTGCACGGCTTCGGCGCGGACGGCAACGACCTGATCGACCTCGCCCACGCGTGGCAGCCGCTGCTGCCGGACGCCGCCTTCGTGTCGCCGCACGCGCCCGAGCCCTGCATCCAGGGCTTCGGCCGGCAATGGTTCTCCCTCACCTTCCGGGACCCGCACGAGCGCTGGCGCGGGGTGAACCGGGCGGCGCCCACCCTCGACGCCTTCCTGGACGCCGAACTCGCGCGGGCCGGGCTCGACGAGAGCCGCCTCGCCCTGGTCGGATTCAGCCAGGGCTGCATGATGGCGCTGCATGTGGGGCTGCGCCGGCCGCGCCGCCTCGCCGCCGTGGTCGGCCTGTCGGGCATGCTGGTGATCGAGGAGGGCAAGGGTAGCGAGAGCCTGGGTCCCGAGAGCCTCAAGCCCGCGATCCGCTCCGTGCCGCCGATCCTGCTGGTCCACGGCGACCAGGACGAGGTGATCCCCGTCGAGGCGCTCTTCCTCTCGGCCGATCTCCTGGCGGCCGCGGAGGTGCCGGTGGAGTGGCACCTCTCGGCGGGCACGGGGCACGGCATCGACGAGGGCGCCCTGCAGCATGCGGGGCTGTTCCTCGCGAGCGGCTTCGCCGGAAGGTAGGGAGGACGCGGGAAGTCCCGGTCCCCGCCCGTCTCACCCCCGCACCTCCTTGAGCGCCGCCTGGGCGCCGAGCCGCAGCAGCGCCCCGTCGCCCATCAGCGCGACGAGGTCGAAGCCCTCCTGCACGTTCTCGCGCCCGCGGGCCGGCGAATGGGCGTAGACGCCGATCCGCTTGCCGGCCGCGCGCGCCCGCGCCTTGGCGTGGTCGAGGGCCGCGCGCACCACGCTGCCGCCCGGATCGAGGGCGGCGCCGCCCGAGAGCGCGATCGAGAGGTCGGAGGGGCCGATGAAGATGCCGTCGATGCCCTCGACCGCCAGGATCGCGTCCACCGCGTCCAGGGCCTCGCGGGTCTCGACCATCGCCAGCGTCAGGCAGAAGCCGTTCGCCTCCTTGAGGTAGTGATCGCCCCCGAGACCCGACAGGGCGAGGGCCGGCAGCGGTCCCCAGCTGCGCGCGCCGAGCGGCGGGTACTTGGCGAAGGTGGCGAGCATGGCCGCCTCCTCGGCGCTGTTCACCATCGGGGCGATCACCGCCGAGACGCCCGCGTCGAGCACCCGCGACACCGTGTTGAAGGCCGCCACCGGCACCCGCGCCAGGGTCGGCTTGCCGCGGGCTGCCACGAGCGGAACCGTGCGCGCGACCGCCGCCTCGTCGAAGCCGCCGTGCTGCATGTCGAGCGTGATCGCGTCGAAGCCGGGCTCCGCCGCGAGGAGCCCGGCCACGGCCGGCTCGGGGATCCCGCACCAGGCGGAGACGAGGGGCGTGCCCTCCCGCATCCGCGCCGCGAGCGCCGCCACCGCCCCACCCCGTTCCGCCATGCCGTTCCTCCCCTGCGCCGCCCGCCGCTCCGGGCCGGTCCGGCGGCGAGCTTACGATTGCCCCGCCCGCCCCGTCGAGGCCGGGCGCCCGCCCGCGCCGCGGCTTGATCCGCCGCGACATCCGGCGATTCTTGACAGACGCGGCGCCCGGGACCACATCCCGGAGATTGCAGCGCACGCCAGGGACGGCGGCCCCCTCTCCGCCGGCAGCGAACCCGCAGACCGGCCGCAGAGTCGCGGCCCGGTCGATGCGTTGTGCTGCCTTCCCGCTTCGGGTACTTTGCGACCGGCTGCCGGGACAATGCGTCCCCGGCCCGACCTGGTTTCGGGTCGCCGCGCCGCGGGCCTCACACGTTTTTTGGAGCCACGGCCCCATGGATTTCCTCAAACCACGGTACACGCCTATGAACCGCCGCCGTCGCATCTACGAGGGCAAGGCGAAGGTCCTCTACGAGGGACCGGAGCCGGGCACGCTCATCCAGCACTTCAAGGATGATGCGACCGCCTTCAACGCTAAGAAGCACGAGGTGATCGATGGCAAGGGCGTGCTGAACAACCGGATCTCCGAGTTCGTGTTTCAGCATCTCAACGACATCGGCGTGCCGACTCATTTCATCCGCCGCCTGAATATGCGCGAGCAGCTGATCCGCGAAGTCGAGATCATTCCGCTCGAAGTCGTGGTGCGCAACGTCGCGGCCGGATCCCTGGCGACGCGGCTCGGCCTGGAAGAAGGCACGCAGCTCCCGCGCTCGATCATCGAGTTCTACTACAAGAACGACCAGCTCAACGACCCGATGGTGTCGGAGGAGCACATCACGGCGTTCGGCTGGGCGACGCCTCAGGAGATCGACGACATCATGGCCCTGGCCATCCGGGTCAACGACTTCCTGTCCGGCCTGTTCCTCGGCGTCGGCATCCGCCTCGTCGACTTCAAGATGGAGACGGGCCGGCTCTGGGAAGGCGACCTGATGCGGATCGTCGTCGCCGACGAGATCTCCCCCGATTCGTGCCGCCTCTGGGACATCAAGAGCCAGGACAAGCTCGACAAGGACCGCTTCCGCAAGGATCTGGGCGGCCTGATCGAGGCCTATTCGGAGGTGGCGCGCCGCCTCGGCATCCTGGGCGAGAACGAGAAGGTGCAGAGCGGCGGTCCCCGCCTCGTCCAGTAGGCGACGGCGAGCATCGGCGATCCGGAGCGGGGCCGCCCCTCGGGCGGCCCCGCTTCGCGTTCAGCGGGGGCCGGCGCCGGGCGCGGGGCGCAGCCGCGTGTAGGTCGGGGCCTGCGGGTCGAAGGCCGGATGGTACCAGGGATCGGCGGCGAGCGCCGCCCCCCAGCGCGCCCGCAGGGAGGCGACCTCGGCGGCGTGGCGC
The DNA here is from genome assembly GCF_029714205.1 of Methylobacterium sp. CB376. Taxonomy (NCBI): domain Bacteria; kingdom Pseudomonadati; phylum Pseudomonadota; class Alphaproteobacteria; order Hyphomicrobiales; family Methylobacteriaceae; genus Methylobacterium; species Methylobacterium sp. CB376. The sequence continues at coordinate 5,338,638 of NZ_CP121648.1, forward strand.
CGCGCGGCCTCCGGCGTCCAGCGCCGGCTCGCCGCCTCCCGGTGGTGCAGCACCGCGCCGGGCACGATCAGGGTGCGGTAGCCCGCCCGGTCGAGGCGCAGGCAGAGGTCGACGTCGTTGAAATCGACCGCGAAGGCTGCCTCGTCGAAGCCGCCGACCTCGGCGAATTTGCGCGCCTCGACCACGAGGCAGGCGGCCGTCACGGCGGCGACCCGGTGGGTCGCGGCGAGGCGGTGCAGGTAGCCCGGCGCGTCCCCGGGGAAGTGGCGATGGGCGTGGGTGACGAGCCCGCCCGTGCCGAGCACGATGCCGCCGTGCTGGACGCGGCCGGCCGCGTCGAGGAGCTTCGCCCCGACCGCGCCCACCTCCGGCCGCAGCGCCTCCTCGGCCATCCGCCGCAGCCAGTCCGGCCGGAACGCCTCGACGTCGTTGTTGACGAAGCCGAGGAGCCGCCCGCGGGCGATCCCGGCGGCCCGGTTGTTCATCGCCGCGAAGTTGAACGGCCCCGGGCAGGGCAGCACCCGGGCCGCGCCCGCCTCCTCCAGCGCCCGCAGATAGGCGAGGGTCTCGGGCTCGCGGCTGTCGTTGTCGCAGACGATGATGTCGAGGGCCGGCCAGTCCGTGCGGGCGCGCAGGCTGTCGAGGCAGGTGCGCAGGAGGTCGAGGCGGTCGCGGGTCGGCACGATCAGGCTCACGAGCGGCGGCTCGGGAAGCGGGCGGCGCAGGGTCAGCACGCCGCACGGCCCGGTCTCGATCCCCGCCTCCGGCGCGCGGGCGCGGGCGAGCGCCCGGCGGGCTTGGCGGGAGGCGTCGCCGGAGGCGGCCGCGAAGGGCCGCCACAGGGAGAGCACGCGGGGCAGGTGGCGGACGGCGCCGGGGCCGTGCCGATCGTGCAGCCGCAGCAGGAGCGCCGGGACGTCGTCGCCCGCCTCCCCCCGCACCGCGTCGCGCAGGGCGACGACCGGGCCGACGTAATCGACCGCGAGCAGGAAGTCGGGGTCGAAGGCGGGCCGCAGCAGCGGCAGCAGCGGGCGGTCCCCGGGGCCGAGCACCAGCGCGTCGCCGTAGAGGGCCCTCAGGCCCGGATCGCTCGCGAAGGCCTCGGCGACCGCGGCGGCGGCCCCCTCCGCGAGGCAATGCCCCTCCGGGCACAGGATCACCGGGCCGTGCCCGGCGGGCGCGGCCGCCCGCGCGGCGGGCGCGCCCGCGACGGGGCGCGGGCGCAGGCGCGGGTGCGCCCCGAGGAGCGCGGCGGCGCGGTTGCGGGCGCGCACGCGCTTGCCCGTGAGCCACGCCCAGCCGATGGCGAGGGCCTCGCGCGGGTGCGCCAGCAGCCCCGGCAGCGCCGCGAGGGCGTCCCGCCCGGAGCCGCGCAGCGGCTCGGCGAAGCGCAGGGCGTCGAGGGCCGGGGATGGGGGGAAGCGGCGCGCGCGCGTCACGCGGGCCGCCCCGGCGCCCCGGTCCGGGGAGAGCGGGCCTTCCTCACTCCAGATCCTCCCCGAAGGTCGTGACCGAGAAGGCCGGATGATAGTACGGGTCGTCGCGGATGACCGCCCGCCAGCGCGCCGTGAAGCGGGCCGCCTCCGCCTCGAACCGCGCCCGCGCCGGCCCGACCGAGGGGCCGCGGCTCACCGATTCGTGGTGGTCGAGCACCGCGTGCGGGCACCAGAGGTTGCGCAACCCCGCCTCCCGCAGGCGCAGGCAGAAGTCGATGTCGTTGAAATCGACCGCGAAGGCGGCCTCGTCGAATCCGCCGACCCGCTCGAAACCGGCGCGCGTCACCGCGAGGCAGGCCGCGGTGACGCCCGCCACCTCGTGGGTCACGCGGAGCCGCCCGAGATGGCCGGGCGTGTCGGCGGGCCGGTTGCGCAGCGTGTGGCCGGCCCGCCCGCCGAGGCCGACGACCACGCCGGCATGCTGCAGGCGCCCGTTGCCGTAGAGGAGCTTGGCCCCGACGGCGCCGATCCCGGGCCGCACGGCGAGGCGGACCATCTCGGCGAGCCAGCGCGGGTCGCGCACCGCCACGTCGTTGTTGAGGAGCACCACGACGCTGCCGCGCGCGGCCGCCACCCCGGCATTGACCAGGCTGGAGAAGTTGAAGGGGCCGGGCCGGTCGATCCGGCGCACCCGGGGATCGCCCGACAGGTCCGCGTAGAAGGCGTGGACGGCGGGATCGACCGAGCCGTTATCGACGAGGACGAGGTCGAGGGCCGGGTAATCGGTCTCCTCCAGCACGCCGCGCACGGCGGTGCGGATCAGGTCCGGCCGGTCCCGGGTCGGGATCACCACCGAGGCGAGGGGCGGCGGATCGGGGAGCGGCCAGAGCAGATCGGGGGCGCCGCCCTCCTCGCGCACCCGGGCGGGGGAGCCGGCGCGCCGCAACGCCTCGCGCAGCAATCCGGGCTCCGCCGCCTCGGGGCCGGCCGGCCGGCGGCACAGGATGCGGGGGACGTGGCGCACCCGCTCGGGCGCGACGGCCAGGAAGGCGGCGGGGGCCAGCGCGCGCGTCCCCTGCGCCTCCTCCCAGCCGCAGCGCGCGAGGAGGTCGCGGGCGAGCAGCATCGGCCGGCCCGGATAGCCGGTCGCGAGGGCGAGGTCGGGGCTCCAGGCCGGCTTCAGGCGCGGCGCGAGGCCGGAGGGCGTCTCGACCTCCTCGTCCGCGTAGGCGAGGTCGGCGCCGTCGAGGGCGCGGGCGAGCTGGGCGAGGGCGTCCGGGGCGAGCACGTCGCCCGGGTGCAGGAGGCCCACGGCCTCGACCTCCTCCGGGAAGGCCGCGCCCTCGCCGATCCGGGGATCGCGCGGCAGCCCGGCCGGCGGCGCGCCGCGCCAGGACAGGGCGAGGCGCCAGTCGCGGTGGCTCTGGGCGAGGAGCGAGGACAGGCTCGCGCGCAGCGCGGCCTCCTCGCCGGGCGCGGCCGCGAGCAGGAGGCCGATCCGCCGCGGCACCGGGACGAGGCGGTCGAGGGCGGGCTCGAAGGGCCGGGCGCGCTCGGCCCGCCAGGCCGGGTAGGCGGAGAGCGGCGTCACCGCCGCGGCGATGCGCAGGGTGTTGCGGAAGCGCCGCCCGTCGCGCTGGGCGGCGCGGAGCAGCGCGACCGCGAGGGTCGCGGGCCGCCGCCGCGCCGCGCGGGCGAGCACGGCCGGGAGCCCGAGGAGCCGCGCCGCCTCGACCCGGAACCCCGCGGGCGGGGCGGCGAGCAGGATCGCCGTCGTGCCCGGCGGCACCGGCCCGAGCCACGCGGCGCGGCCGAGCACCGGCCCGGGCAGCAGCGCCTCCGACGGGTCGGGGCCGAGGAAGCGCAGCATCGGCCGCGGCGCCGGGGCGAAGCGGTCGGCCGCGTAGGTGAGCGAGAGCCAGCGCCCGCCGGGCGCGCCCGGCAGGACCAGGCGGCGCGCGAAATCGGGGTCGTCGTGGGGTTCGAGGCGAACAGGGGGCGGGGACACGTGGCCGGCGGCTCAGCCCGCCGGTGCGGAGCCGGCCCCGCGGCCGCGCTTGGCGGGCTTGCCCGCGCCGCCGAGCCCGACCTCGATCTCGAACTCGTTCGCCGCGCGGGCCGGCACCGTGATGCCGTCCTCCACGACGGCGAAGCTCGCGCTGGCGGCGCCTGCCGGGATCGTCACGCTCGCCCGCCGGGTGCGGCGGGCGAAGACGGTGCCGCCCTGCTTGACCGTGACGGTCACGGGCGCCTCGAACCGCCCCGGCGCGCCGGCCGGGCCGAGGAGCACCCGTCCCTGGACGCCGACCTTGACCAGGACGGAGCCGCCCGGCCCGGGGCCGCATTCGCGGCTCACCTGCGCCAGGGAGATCTGGTGGCGGATGCCGGTCCCCGTGCCCGACTGGATCGAGGAGCCGCCCTCGGTGATGTCGATGATCGGGCAATAGACGTCGTCGGGGTTCGCCGGCGCCTCGGGCGGCTTGGTGGTGCCGCCGTAGCGGAAGATGTTGAGGAGCGGGTTGCTCCCGTCATCCTCCTGGGCCGCGGCCGGCCCGGCCAGGGCGACGGCGCAGAGCAGGACCGCGCAGCCTCTCAGGGATGTGCCTGCTGTCACGATGGCGGCTCCCGGCTATTGCAGCTTGTCGAACCCGGCCGCGAAGCCCTTGAGCGAGAGCGGGATGCCCACGCCCTCCTCGGGCGTCTGGAAGACGATGAAGGTGGCCTGCTGGCCGGTCTTGAGCTGCCGGATCAGGTTCTCGTCCATCACCACCTCGGCGACGCAGCCGGTGGTCAGGCAACGCACGAACAGGGTGCGGCCGATATCGGCCTGATCGATCTTCAGGCCGAGGCCGGAGGGAAGCAGGATGCCGAGGGGCGCCACCACGCGCAGCAGGGTGCCGCGGTTGTCGGCCGTCCTCAGCACGATGACCGCGAGGGTGAGGTTCGGCCGGTCCTCGGCGGCGACGTACTGGACGAGGGCGCATTGCTCGGCCTTGGCGCCGGCGGGCGTCTCGCAGCGCAGCTGCCAATCCTCGAAGGTCTGCTTGACCGCACCCTGGGCGGCGGCCCGGCCGGCCGGGAGGCCCGCCGCGAGCAGGAGGGCCGCCAGGAGTACGGCCCGTCGCACCATGTCTCGCACCCTCGCCGGCTCCTTCCAGCGCCCCCGTCGAGCGCCACGACCCGCGGCTTCCGACCACGGGGAGTCGTGGCTGTCAAGCGACGCCGCGTCACGGCCCCGAAGACACAGGCGGGCCGCGACCCGTCCCGGTCGCCGCGGAACGGCTTCCTCCCGGGCCGGCTCGGCCCTAGATTTGCCGGGATCCGTCCGACCGAAGGACCGCCGATGCGCCCGCCCCTGAGTGCCGTCTCCCTCGCCCTGCTGCTCCTCGCCCCGCTCGCGGCGCGGGCCGAGCCCCTGCCGATGGAGGAGACCACCTACGTCGAGCGCTCGGTCAACCGCTACGGCCCGCTGACGATCGAGCACCCGCCGGTGCAGCGCAACCCGCGCGGGCGGCGCGCCTCCCGCTCGGCCGCGATCGCCGGCTTCTGCCGCGAGGGCGGCGTGATCCGCCGCCACGACGAGGCCGGCGTGGTGATCATCCGGCAGCGCGAGGTCTGCGACGCGATCGCGCCGCGCACCCTCGCCCCGGGCCAGGTCGATCCGCGCCCGACCTGGCCGGCGGTCACGCGGGTGGTGGTGCGCAGCAGGGGCTGAGCCCGGCGCGGCGCCGGGGGCGGTTTCGCCGAGGCGCCTCCCCCTCACCCGTAGCGGTGCAGCTCGGTCCCGTGCCGCTTGAGCCAGCGCTCGGCCTCCTCGACGCGGGGGTAGAGGCGGTCGAGCAGGGACCAGAAGCGGTCCGAGTGGTTCATCTCCGCGAGATGGGCCACCTCGTGGGCGGCGAGGTAGTCGAGCACGAAGGGCGGCGCCAGGATCAGCCGCCAGGAGAAGTTGAGGTGCCCGCTCGCCGAGCAGGAGCCCCAGCGGCTGCGCGTGTCGCGGACGGTGAGGCGCCTCGGGCCGCGGCCGAGGGCCCGGGCATGCCGGGCCACGGCCTCGCGCAGGTCGCCGCGCGCCTCGGCTTCCAGGTAGTCGCGCACCCGGCGCCCCACATGCGGCACCTGGCAGGCCACCGCGATCACCGGCGCCTCCTCGGCGTCCCGGGTGGCGACCGTCGCGCCCCCGGCCAGCGACCAGTGCAGGATCCGGTGCGGCACGCCCCGCAGCGGAACCAGGGCCCCCGGCTCCAGGGCGACCCGGGCCGGCACCCTGGCGACGCGGGCCGCGACCCAGTCCGCGTGCGCGTCGGCGAAGCGCTGGGCCACCGACACCGCCGTGCGCTCGGGCAGCGTCAGCACGACCTCCCCGGTCGCGCTCGACACCCTGAGCGTGATCCGCCGGGCGCTGGCGCGCCGCCGCATCGCCACCCGGAAGGTGGTTCCGTCGTGCGCGACCGTCAGGTGAGTGGGATCGGGCGCCGACCGGCGCAGCAACGCGACTCGCATGGCGCCACTCTAGGCGGTCGGCGGGCCTGCTGCCAGCGTGCCGGTCGCGCTCCCTTCGCCGCCTCAGCTCGCCTGAAGCAGCCGCGGCGGCGCCATCGTGGTGCCCTGCATCTCGTGCATGAAGGCGGAGATCCGCGGCAGGATCTGCGCCCGGAAGCGCGAGCCGTTGAACACCCCGTAATGCCCCACCCCCTGCTGCAGGTGGTAGAGCTTGCGCGGGTCCGGCAGGTTCGGGGTGAGGTCCAGGGCCGCCTTGGTCTGGCCGACGCCGGAAATGTCGTCCTTCTCGCCCTCGACCGCCATGATGGCGCAGCGGCGGATCGCCGTCGGGTCGACCGGCGCACCGTGATGGCGCATCTCGCCCTTCGGCAGGGCGTGCTGGACGAACACCGTCTCGACCGTCTGCAGGTAGAAATCCGCCGTGAGATCCATCACGGACAGGTACTCGTCGTAGAATTCGCGGTGCTTCTCGGCCGAGTCGCCGTCGTTGCGCACGAGGTGCTTGAACATGTCCCAGTGCGCCGTCAGGTGACGGTCGAGGTTCATGCCCATGAAGCCCGAGAGCTGGAAGAAGCCGGGATAGACCTGGCGCCAGGTGCCGGGATAGCCCGGCGGCACGACCGTGATGCAGTTGCGCTTGAACCACTCGATGCCGCGCTCGGCCGCGAGGCAGTTCACCGCGGTCGGCGAGCGGCGGGTGTCGATCGGGCCGCCCATCAGGGTCATGGAGGTCGGCACGCCGGGCATGCCCTCCGCCTCCATCCGGGCCACCGCCGCGAAGACCGGGACCGCGGGCTGGCACACCGCCATCACGTGCAGGTCGGGACCGAGATGCTGGAAGATCTCGATCAGGTAGTCGATGTAGCTGTCGAGGTCGAAGCGCCCGACCTCGAGCGGCACCATGCGGGCGTCGATCCAGTCGGTGATGAAGACCTCGTGGCCGGGCAGCAGCGCCTCGACGGTGCCGCGCAGCAGCGTCGCGTAGTGGCCCGACATCGGGGCGACGACCAGCACCTTCGGCTGGGCCTGGGCGGGCGGGAGGCGCAGCGCCCGCTCGAAGGCGACGAGCCGGCAGAAGGGCTTCTCCCAGACCACGCGCTCGCTCACCGCGACCGTCATGCCCTCGACCACCGTCGTCGGGAGCCCGAAGGCGGGCTTCCCGTAGCGCCGGGTGGTGCGCTCGAACATCTCGCAGGCCGCCGAGACCGTGCGGCCGTAGGGCGTGTAGGAGATCGGATTCACCGGGTTCTGGAACACGAGCTGCGTCGCGTCCGCCGCGACCCGCGCCGGCGTCAGCATCCAATGCGCCGCTTCGTACAAGAAATAAGACAGATCCATGCCGCACCGCCCGTTCTCGGATCCGGCGGCGCCGCAGCGCCGCGGGAGACGCCCGCATCCAACCGACTGTCAGAGGTTATGGTTCCGGTCGGCGCACGCAAGGGCATCCCGTTGACCCAAAGTGCAATATGATACCAAAGAAAGCGGGCTGTGCCATTTTGGTCGCAGGGCTGCCCGGAAAAGTGGCATTATCTTGCAGGGGGCGCGGGGGGCCGGGGCCTGGGCAGAGCCCCGTCGCGCGCTATCGTGGTGGCATGACGAATGAGGCTTCGCCGATCGACCTCGTGCACGACGCGCGTCACCTGCGCCTGGACACGCTCGTGCGCCTGCGCTGGCTCGCCATCACGGGCCAGAGCGCCGCGGTGGCGGGCGCGCATCTCGGGCTCGGCCTGCCCCTGCCCTTCGGCTGGTGCTTCCTCGTCATCGCGGCCTCCTCCTGGCTGAACCTCATCCTGCGGGTGCGCTTCCCGGCGAGCTACCGGCTGAGCGACACGTCGGCGGCGCTGCTGCTCGCCTTCGACATCGTCCAGCTCGCCGCGCTCCTGTTCCTCACCGGCGGGCTGCAGAATCCCTTCTCGCTCCTCTTCCTCGCCCCGGTCCTGATCTCCGCGACGGCCCTGCCCCCGGCCCACACCCTGGCCCTCGGCCTGTTCGCGGTCGGCCTGTCGACGCTGCTCGCCCTCGTCCACCGGCCGCTGCCGTGGTTCTCGGCGGAGCGGATGGAGATCCCCTTCCTCTACGTCTCGGGGGTCTGGACCGCGATCCTGCTCGGCATCGCCTTCACGGGCGTCTACGCGTGGCGGGTCGCCGAGGAGGCGCGCCAGCTCGCCCAGGCGCTCGCCGCGACCGAGCTGGTCCTCGCCCGCGAGCAGCACCTGTCGCAGCTCGACGGGCTCGCGGCGGCGGCCGCGCACGAACTCGGCACGCCGCTCGCCACCATCACGGTGGTGGTCAGCGAACTCGACCGGGCGCTCGGCCCCGCCGCCACGCCCGCGGTCGCCGAGGACCTGAAGCTCCTGCGCGAGCAGGTCGAGCGCTGCCGGGGCATCCTGTCGAAGCTCACCTCCCTGGACGAGGACCAGTCGAGCTTCCTGGAGACGATCTCGCTCAGCCACCTCGTAGAGGAGCTGGTGGCGCCCCAGCGGGCGCTCGGGATCATCCTCGACGTCTCGACCCGCGGCGAGGGGACGGAGCCCCGCTGCCGGCGCAATCCCGGCGTGCTCTACGGGCTCTCGAACATCGTCGACAACGCGGTGGACTTCGCCGAGAGCCGCGTCGTCATCGAGGCGCGCTGGAGCGCGGACCGGGTCTGGCTGGAGATCCGCGACGACGGCCCGGGCTTCGCCCCCGACGTGCTGCTGCGGGTCGGCGAGCCCTACGTCACGACGCGGGGCGCCGGGCGCTCGGGCAGCGGCGAGGAGGGCGGATCGGGGCTCGGGCTCGGCCTGTTCATCGCCAAGACCCTGATCGAGCGCTCGGGCGCCCAGATCGCCCTCGCCAACGCGGCCGATCCCTCGACCGGCGCCGTGGTGCGCATCGCCTGGCCGCGTCACGTTTTCGAGAGGGACGTGGCGGCGCGCAAATTCGGGGGAACGAGCGGCGCTCTCCCCCTGACGACGGCCCGCGACGTTCCTATATAACGTTTTGAAGAGACTGAACGAATAGTGAGGAGCGTCTCTTGATGACGCAGTACGGAACCCAGACTCCACCGAGCTCCGGACTCGTACCGGAAGGCGATCCGCTCGCGGCACACGCGGATCGCAGCCTGCTGATCGTGGACGACGACAAGCCGTTCTCGACGCGGCTCGCCCGCGCGATGGAGGCCCGCGGCTACCAGGTGCAGGTGGCCGAGAGCGTGGCGGAGGGCGTCTCGCTCGTGGACGCGCATCCGCCGGCCTTCGCGGTGATCGACATGCGGCTCGCCGACGGCAACGGCCTCGACGTGATCGCCCGGCTCAAGGAGCGCCGCCCGGAGGCGCGGGGCGTGATCCTGACGGGCTACGGCAACATCGCGACGGCGGTGACGGCCGTGAAGCTCGGCGCCTTCGACTACCTAGCCAAGCCCGCCGACGCGGACGAGATCCACGGCACGCTGATGGCCCAGCCGGGCGAGCGGGCGGACCCGCCCGAGAACCCGATGTCCGCCGACCGGGTGCGCTGGGAACACATCCAGCGCGTCTACGAGCTGTGCAACCGCAACGTCTCCGAGACGGCCCGCCGCCTCAACATGCACCGCCGCACCCTGCAGCGGATCCTCGCCAAGCGCGCGCCGCGGTAGGCGCGCGTGACTCCGGGGGACGAGCCACCCCGCTCCCGCGCGCGCCAGTTCCGCGCGCGGGAGCGGGGTTTTTGGTGCCGGCGGCGAGGCGGCGCACCCTCCTCATCCGAGATCCGCACGGACGCGTCGCGCGGGCCTGCCCCGCGTCAGATCCCGGCCGCCCCGCCGTCCGAGCGCGGATCATGGGTCGCCTCCACCCGCCCGTTGCCGGGATGGCGCACCAGCAGCCCGGCATGGCCGAGGGAATCGACGTAGGCGCCGCCGAGCTCCTCGATCTCGTGGCCGCGGCGGCGGAGCTCCGCGATGCAGGACGGGTCGAAGCGGTCCTCGACCTTGACGGTCATCGACTCGGCGCCCCAGGTGCGGCCGAACAGGAGCCGCGGCGCGTCGACCGCCTCGGCCACGCCCATCCGGTGGCCGGCGTAGCGGGTGAAGATCTGGGCCTGGAATTGCGGCTGACCGTCCCCGCCCATGCTGCCGTAGGAGAGCACCCGCCCGTCGTCGAGCACGGCGAGCGCCGGGTTGAGGGTGTGGAAGGGCTTGCGGCCTGGCTCGAGCGGGTTCGTGGCCTTGGGATCGAGCGAGAAGGAGGTGCCGCGGTTCTGCCACGCGATGCCGGTCGCCGGCAGGACGAGGCCGGAGCCGAATTCCCAGTAGACCGACTGGATGTAGGAGACGGCGAGGCCCGACCCGTCGATCGCCCCCATCCAGACCGTGTCGCCGTCGCCGAGCGGGCGCAGGGGGTAGGGGGCGGCCCGGTCCATCGCGATCGCGGCGGCCTCGCGGGCGAGGCGGTCGGGGGTCAGGAAGGCGGCGGGATCGTGCCGCAGCCGGTCGAAGTCGGTGACGACGCCGTCGCGCACCCGGAAGGCGCGCTTCGTCGCCTCGATCAGGGCGTGGCACCAGGCGGGTGATTCGGGCGGCAGCCTGCCGAGCCGCTCGACGATCCCGAGGATCATCAGGGCCGCGAGCCCCTGGGTCGGCGGCGGGCAATTGAAGACGGTGCCCTGGGCGAGCCGCACCGACAGCGGGGCCCGCCGCACCGCCCGGTAGGCGTCGAGGTCGGCGCGGGTCACCGGGCTGCCGGCCCGGTCGAGATCGGCGGCGATCTCGCGCCCGACGTCGCCCCGGTAGAAGTCGTCGAGCCCCGCATGGGCGAGCTGGTCCAGGGTCGCGGCCAGGGCCGGCAGGGCGCGGACCGCGCCGGCGGCGGGCGCCTTCCCGCCGATCAGGAAGGTCCCGGCGAAGCCCGGCTGATCGTAGAGCGTGTCGAGTTCCTTGGGGACGTAGCGGGCCTCCGAGGCCGACACCGCGACGCCCTCCCGGGCGAGGCGGATCGCGTCGCCGAGCAGGACCGGGAGGGGCAGCCTGCCGCCGAGGGCGGCGGCGAGATCGCGCGCCAGGGCCCAGCCGCCGACCGCGCCCGCGACCGTGACGGCGGCATCCGCCCCGCGGTCGGGGATCCGCTCGTGGCCCTTGTCGCGGTAGCGCCGGATCGTGGCGAGCCGGCCGGCGGGCCCGCAGGCCTCGATGGCGTGGACCCGCCCGCCGGGCTCGCGCACGAGCCAGAATCCATCGCCGCCGATGCCGTTCATGTGGGGGTAGACGACCGCGATCGTGGCCGCCATGGCGAGCATGGCTTCGACGGCGTTGCCGCCCTCCGCCAGCACGGCGCGGCCGCTCGCGGCGGCGAGGTGGTGGGGAGCCGCGCAGGCGGCGTGGTCGAAGACGGGGGTCTCGGGCATCGGGCTCGGGGGATGGCGTGACGACGGGGCCGGTTGCGCCCCGGGGGGCCTTCAGGCTATCGCCCGCGGGCGCCGAACGGAATATGGTCCGGCCCCCTCGTCCCACAGCCAAGGTCCCGCCCGTGCCCGCCAGCTCCGGCTCCCTCAGCACCCGCAACCTCGTCACGCTCCTCAGCATCATGGTGCTGGTCGGCACGGAGGTGTTCGGCGTCGCGATCGCGGCCGGCTGGGCCATCGCCGGCCTGTTCGAGCTCGGCGACCTCGTCGGCCACGTCCTGATGGGCGCCTTCAGCCTGGTCGCGCTCTCCATCATGGTCCAGCTCTGGCGCCGCGCCTCCAGCATCGAGCCGGTCCGCCCCCGGCGCTGAGACCGTCATGCTCGACCGCCGCCGCTTCCTCGCCGCCGCCGCGCTCCTGGCCGGCGGCCTCCCCGCCCGCGCGGCCGGCCTGCCGCTCGGGGCGCCGAGCCCCTTCGACTTCGAGGCGCTGAAGGCCCGCGCCCGCGACCTCGCCGCCGCGCCCTACCGGCCCCCGGCGATCCCCGACCGGGAGGTGCTGCAGGCGATCGACTACGACGCCCACGGCAAGCTGCGCTTCAAGCCCGACCACGCCCTCTGGGCCGAGGGCCCGGGCGCCTTCCCGGTGACCTTCTTCCATCTCGGCCGCTACTTCCAGAAGCCGGTGCGGATGCACCTGGTCGAGGGGGGCGAGGCCCGCGAGATCGTCTACGTCCAGGACGCCTTCGAGATGCCGGCGGATTCGCCCGCCCGGCGCCTGCCGCCGAATCCCGGCTTCGCGGGTTTCCGCTTCCAGGAGCGGCGCGGCGGCGCCCTCGACTGGCGGCGCAACGACTGGGTGGCGTTCCTCGGCGCCTCCTATTTCCGGGCGATCGGCGAACTCTACCAGTACGGACTCTCGGCGCGGGGCCTCGCCCTCGACACCGTGATGCCGGACCGGCCGGAGGAGTTTCCCGACTTCACTCATGTCTGGTTCGAGACGCCGGCGCCGGATTCCGACACCGTCACGGTGATGACGCTCCTCGACGGCCCCTCGGTGGCGGGCGCCTACCGGTTCCGGATGCGGCGCGGCAAGGCCGTGGTGATGGAGATCGAGGCGCGGCTGCACCTGCGCCGGGACGTCGGCCGCTTCGGGCTGGCGCCGCTCACCTCGATGTACTGGTTCTCCGAGACGGCCAAGCCCAGCGCCGTCGACTGGCGCCCCGAGGTGCACGATTCGGACGGGCTGGCCCTGTGGACCGGGAGCGGCGAGCGCCTCTGGCGGCCCCTGCGCAACCCGCCCCGGACCATGGTCTCGGCCTTCGTGGACGCGCGGCCGCGCGGCTTCGGGCTGATGCAGCGCGACCGCCTGTTCGACCATTACCAGGACGGGGTCTACTACGACCGCCGGCCCTCGCTCTGGGTCGAGCCGCTCGGGGATTGGGGCCGGGGCAGCGTGCAGCTCATCGAGAACCCGACCGACGACGAGATCCACGACAACGTCGTGGCCATGTGGGTGCCGGAGGAGCCGGCCCGGGCCGGCTCCGTGCACGACCTCGCCTACCGGCTGCACTGGGTGGCCGACGAGCCCTATCCGTCCGCGCTCGCGCGCTGCGTCGCGACCCGCGAGGGCAATGGCGGGCAGGCCGGGACGGAGCGCCCGAAGGGCCTGCGCAAGTTCGTGGTGGAGTTCCTGGGCGGGCCGCTGGCGCAGCTCCCCGCGGGCGTGAAGCCCGAGCCGGTGCTCAGCGCCTCCCGCGGCAGCTTCCCGCTCGCCCGCACGGAGGCGGTGCCGGACGACGTGCCGGGCCATTGGCGCGCCGAGTTCGACCTCGCGGTCACCGGGTCCGAGCCGGTGGAATTGCGGCTCTTCCTGCGCCAGGGCGACCGCACGCTCAGCGAGACCTGGACCTACCAGGTCATCCCGGCGGCCTGACCGCGGGATCGGGGCGATCCTGCGCCCCTCGATCGACCGCCGCGCGTCGCGGCCTCCGGGAAAGGTTGCGCCGCGGGCGCGCGGGGGGGGCCGCCCGTCCGGGCGCTACCCGAGTTCGGCGAGCGGCACCGGATAGGCGTGCGGCCGCCCCGCCAGCATCGAGTCGATCAGGGCCAGCACCTCGCGCCGGCCGACATTCGCGGCCTGCTCGAAGGGCGTCCAGGTCTGGACGAAGTCGAGGCCGGCGAAGACCTCCCGGTAGCGCAGCAGCTCGGCCGGGGTGAGCGGCACGCCGCGCACGAAGGCCTTGTGGGCGGAGATCGTCAGCGCCCGGCGCGGATCCTCCGGATCGAGTTCGAACTTGAGCGCGTCGCCGCAGAACAGGATCCCGCGGGCGCGGTCGAACAGCACGGCGTGGCCGTCGAAATGGCCGGCCGTGCGGTGCAGGACGAGGCCCGGCAGCGGCTCCAGCTGGTCGTCGTAGGGCCAGGACACCCGGAGGGCGGCGCTCCAGGCGAAATCCGCCGCCGGCAGGGCGAGTTCGGGGTCGAAGCGGTCCTGGAGCTGCGGCAGCGCGGCGTAGCTGTGGGGATGCGAGGCGGAGAGCACCGCCACGCCGCCGAGCGCCGCGACGTGGTCGAGCGCCGCGTCGCTGAGCACGGTGCAGCCCTCGAAGCCCAGATTCCCGTGCGGGGTGGTCACCAGATAGGCGCTCGGCCCGATCCCGGTCACCGGGTCGTTCCAGAACTTCCACACGCCGGGCTCGACCTCGGCCCAGTGACACGGGAAGGCGGCCTGCGCCTCCGCGACGGTGCGGAAGCGCCAGCCCTGCTGCGGCACGACGTGGCGGGCGTCCAGGCAGAGCGGGCAGGCGGGCGGGGCCGCGAAGTGCCGCTGCCAGAAACCGCAATTGTCGCACAGGAAGGCCGGGAGCTTGAGCGCGCCCGCGAAGGGCAGGTAGCCGGGCAAGGTCGGGTCCTGGTCAAGAGGGCTGGGCAGACAGCAGGGCTGGGCAGACAGCGCTCGGCGGGAGATAGTGCGGCGGCCGCACGGGTCGATCTCCGGCGGGTTCTCGAAGCCGCGGCGTAACCGCCGGGCGGGCGGCGGCGAAACACGGGGCAACGGTCAAGGCGGCGGGCGGGCGCCCGGCGGCACGATCGGGGGGACCCGCATGACGCTTCTTCGCCGACGCCTCCTCCTCAGCCTCCCGCTCCTCTCGCTGGCCGCCGCCAAGCCCCAGAGCAAGCCCCAGAGTTCGGGAGGAGAGGTCACCACCACCGACCTCGTCCTCAACTGCGACACGGCCCTGGGCCCGGTCCTCGCCCGGGCGGCGGAGAGGTTCCGGTCCGTCTCGGGCGTCACGGTCCGGGTCTTCCCGACCAGCCCCGGCCTCCTGGTCCCGCAGCTCGCCCGCAAGGTCCAGAACGACCTCCTGGTCACCCAGGACGGGATCGTGGCGCAGGCGGCCGCCGCCGGGCTGATCGACGGGGCGCCGGTCGGGGCGTGGCGCAACCGCCTCGTCGTCGCGGCCCGCAAGGGCGCCGCCGCCGACGCGCTGAGGGGCCGGATCGCGGTCTGCGACCCGACCCCGGCCGCCGACATGGACGGGCCCGGGATCCTGCGAGCCCTGCAGCTCGGCGAGAGGAGCGTCGTCGGCGTCCTCGACACGGACGAGGTGCTGGACCTCGTCCTGCGCGGCGAGGCGGAGGCGGGGTTGCTGCACGCGAGCGACCTCGCGCAGCGCCCCGCGCTCGAGGTGATCCGCCCGGTCCCGGAGCGCGTCGCGCCGCCGATCACCTACCGGGCGGCCGTGACGCGCCTCGCCCGTCGGCCGAATCCGCGGGCCTTCCTCGACTTCCTGACCTCGCCCGCCGGAAGCGGAGCGCTCGCCGCGCAGGGACTGGAGACGACCGCATGAGCATGCACGGCGTTCAGACCCATGCCTGGCCGGTGCGGATCGCGCACTGGACCATGGCGGGCGCGATCCTGGTGATGATCGGCAGCGGCTGGCGCATCTACAACGCCGAGCCGATCCTGCCCTTCCGCTTCCCGCTCTTCGCCACGCTCGGCGGCGACGTCGAGGCGGCCCTCGCCCGGCACGGAGACCCGGGCGTCGCCACCGCGATCGCGTGGCACTTCGCCGGCATGTGGGTCCTCGCCGGCGCCTACCTGCTCTTCGTCGGCTACGGCCTCGCCTCGGGCCATTTCCGCCGCGACTTCCTGCCGGTGGGGCCGCGCAGCGTCCTGCGCGACCTCGCAGCGGCGCTGCGCTTCCGGCTGGAGCACCGGCTCGGCGAGTACAACGCCGTGCAGAAGCTGTTCTACTGGGGCGTCCTCGCGGCGGTCCTGGTCGTCATCCTGTCGGGCGTCGCGATCTGGAAGCCGGTGCAGACCTACCCGCTCGAACTCGCCTTCGGCGGGTTCCAGGGCGCGCGCGTCGTCCACTTCCTGGCGATGACGGCGATCGTCGGCTTCCTCGTCATCCACCTCGCCCTGGTCGCCCTCGTGCCGAGCACGCTCGTGGCCATGATCACCGGCCGCTCCGGCCGGCCCGCTTCGGACACGTCCCACGGGACCGGAGACGCGGCATGACCCTGCTCCCGCGCGACTTCACCTTCGACCGGCGCCGCCTCCTCGGCGGCAGCCTCACGCTCGGCGCGCTCACCCTGCTCACCGGCTGCGACGTGAGCGACGGCGGCGCGGTCCAGGCGGCGCTCGCCCGGGTCTCGGCCTGGAACGACCGCGTGCAGGCGAGCCTGTTCGGCCCCGACCGGCTCGCCCCGATCTTCCCGGATGCCCTGGCGGTGAAGGATTTCCGCTACAACGCCTGGTACGGGCCGCAGGATGCGCCCCGCCTGGACCCGGCGACCTATCGCCTGCACCTCGCGGGCCGGATCGCCGACAAGCGGCCCTGGACCGTGGATGCCCTGGCGGCGCTCCCCCAGGTCACCCAGGTGACGCGCCACGTCTGCGTGGAGGGCTGGAGCATGATCGGCCAGTGGAGCGGCACGCCGCTGCGCACCTTCCTGGAGCGCGTCGGCGCCGACCTGACGGCCCGCTACGTCGGCTTCGAGTGCGCGGACGGCTACTACGAGGGCCTGGACATGCCGACGGCGCTGCACCCGCAGACGCTGATGGCCTTCCGCCTCCACGGCGAGACGCTTCCGGTCCGCCACGGCTTCCCGTTCAAGCTGCGGGTGCCGACCAAGCTCGGCTTCAAGAACCCGAAATTCGTCACCACGGTCTACGTCACCGACAAGCAGCCGCGGGGCTACTGGCCGGACCGGGGCTACAATTGGTTCAGCGGGCTCTGAACATGGGCCGCCCCGCCTCCTCCACCTGCGCCGTCGGCGTCATGGCGAAGGCGCCGCAGGCAGGCCGCTCGAAGACCCGCCTCTGCCCGCCGCTCACGCCCGCGCAGGCCGCCGCCCTCTCGGCCGCCTTCCTGCGCGACACGACCGCCGCGCTCGCGCGCGCCGCCGCGCGGGCGCCGATCGCGCCCTACGCGGCCTACGCGCCCCGCGGCGCGGAGGATGCCGTGCGGGCCGGGATCGCCCCCGGCACCGCGCTGATCCTGGCGGACGGCTCGCCCCCGATGCCGCCCGGCGTCGAGGGGTTCGGGCGCTGCCTGCTCCACGCCGTCGACGGGATGCTGGCGCGGGGGCACCCGGCCGTGGGCGTGCTGAGCTCCGACTGCCCGACCCTGCCCGCCTCCGTCCTGGTCGAGGCCGCGCGGCTGCTGCTCGCTCCCGGCGAGCGGGCCGTGCTCGGGCCCTGCGCGGATGGCGGCTACTACTTCCTGGGGCTGAAGGGACGGCACCCGGCGCTCTTCGCGAACATCGCCTGGAGCACCGGGACCGTGGCGCAGGCGACCCGGGCGCAGGCGCGGCGGATCGGCCTCGCCCTCGTCGAACTGCCCGAATGGTACGATGTCGACGACGCCGACGCGCTCGCGCGGCTGCGCGGCGAGGCGGGCGCCGGGTCCCCGGCGACGGCGGCGGCGCTCGCGCGGCTCGCCGCCGCCCCGCGGGCGGAGCCGGCCGCGTGAGGACCCCGCTCGCCCGCCTCGCCCTGCTCGCCGGGCTCCTCGTCGCGCTCACCCTCGGCGGCCTGTCCCTCCATGTTCCAGGCGCCGACACGGTGGGCACGCCGCTGCGGGCGCAGATCCTGGTCGGGCTGCTCGCCGTCTCGGTGGGGATCTACCTCCTGGCGGTGCGGCTCGTCCTGCGGGAGAGCGTGCCGGCGCGGGCCCTCTGGCTGGTGATCGGCGTCGCCCTCCTGCTGCGGCTCGCGCTTCTGCCCGCCCCGCCCTTCCTGTCGAGCGACATCTACCGCTACGTCTGGGACGGGCAGGTCCAGGCCGCCGGGATCAACCCCTACCTGTACGTCCCGGCGGACCCGGCCCTGGCGCAGCTGCGCGACCCCGCCATCTTCCCGCTCATCAACCGGGCCGACTACGCCCGGACGATCTACCTGCCCGCCGCGCAGCTCGCCTTCGCGGCGGTCGGGCGGCTGAGCGCGAGCGTCACCGGCATGAAGGCGGCGATGCTCCTGTGCGACGGCGTCGCGATCCTGTGCGTCCTGCGCCTCCTCGGGGGCGCCGGCCTGCCCCCCGCCCGCGTGCTCATCTACGCCTGGAATCCGCTGGTCCTGTGGTCCTTCGCCCTCGACGGCCACGTGGACGCGCTCGCGGTCGGCCTCCTCGCCCTCGCGCTCCTCGCCCGGGCGCGGCACCGGGAGGGCCTCGCGGGCGCGCTCCTCGCCGCCGCGAGCCTCGTGAAGGTGCTGCCCGTCGTGGTGGCGCCGGCCTTCCTGCGCGGGGGCGGCTTCGGGCGCCCGGCCGCGGCGGGCCTCGCGACCCTGGTCGTCCTCTCCCTGCACTACCTTTCGGCCGGCCCGCTGATCCTCGGCTTCCTGCCCGCCTACGGGGCCGAGGAGGGTTTCGACACCGGCCGGGGCTTCTGGCTGCTCGCCGGACTGGCGCATCTCGTGCCGCTCCCGGCGGCGGCGGGCCGCCTCTACGGCCTGTGCGCGGCGCTCGGCTTCGCGGCGCTCGCCGCCTTCGTGGCCACGCGGCGCGCCGGGCCGCCCGACGCCGTCCGCCTCTGCCGCGACGCCGGCCTGCTGGCGGCCGTCGCCACCGCGGCGGCGAACCCGCACTACGCCTGGTACTATCCGTGGCTCGCGCTGCCGGCCGCGATCGCCCCGACGCCCGCCGTGATCTGGCTCTCGGCGGCGCCGGTGCTGTTCTTCATCGACCCCTTCAACGAGCGCTTCGTCTGGCCGGGCCTGGTCTTCGGTCCGGCCGTCATCCTCGCCCTGCGCGACCTGCGCCGGGCCCGCAGCACGGCGCTCGCCCTCGCGCCGAAAGGAGCGTCCTGATGTCGGCCTCCCCCGGGATCGCGAATCCGCGCCGCTACTTCGAGGCGGTCGGCGACGCCCGCGACGCGGTCGCGACCGCGCCGCCCGTCTGCCTCTACCTGGAGGTGACGAACCGCTGCAATCTCCTCTGCGAGACCTGCCCGCGCACGTTCGAGACGCTCGAACCCCCGGCCGACATGAGCTGGGACCTGTTCACCCGCATCGTCGATCAGGTCCCCGGCATCGCCCGGGTTGTGCTGCACGGGGTCGGCGAGCCGATGCTGGTCGACGACCTGCCGCGGATGATCCGCCACCTCAAGGCGCGGGGCACCTACGTGCTGTTCAACACGAACGGCACCCTGATGCAGCCCAAGCGGTTCCGGGACCTGATCGAGACCGGGCTCGACGAGCTGCGCGTCTCCCTCGACGCGGCCGACCGCGCCTCCTACAGGCGGGTGCGCGGCAAGGACTTCTTCGATCGCATCGTGCGCGACGTCGGCCGGTTCACGGCCTTCCAGAGGGAGGCGGGCGCCGCGACCCCGAGGGTCTCGCTCTGGCTCACCGGTCTCAAGGAGACGATCGACCAGTTGCCGGACTTCGTGCGCCTCGCCGCCCGGATGGGGGTGCGCGAGGTCCACCTGCAGCGGCTCGTCTTCGACGAGGCCGGCTACGGCATGGCCCGCGCCGACCTCTCGCTGTTCGAGCGCGCGCGGGAGGAGGAGCATGCCGCCATCGCGGCCGCGCAGGCGATCGGGGCCGAACTCGGCGTCAGCCTGGACGCGTCGGGCGCCACCGAGCCCGGCCTCAGCCTCAGGCGGCAGGCCGAGGACCGGCCCTGGGCGACCTGCCGGCGGCCGTGGTCGCTGATGTACATCACCGCCCACGGCCGCGCCCTGCCCTGCTGCATCGCGCCCTTCTCGGTGCGGGGCTACGACAGCTACACGCTCGGCGACGCGACGCAGGCGAGCCTGCGCGAGATCTGGAACGGCGAGGCCTACCGGGACTTCCGCCGCGCCCTGCTGTCCGAGGCGCCCCCGGCGCCGTGCCGGAATTGCGGGCTGCGATGGAGCCTGTGAGCGTCGTCATCCCGACCCTCGACGAGGGGGAGACGATCGGCGCCGTGCTGCGCGAGATCCCGCGCGCCTACGCGGGCGACCTCATCGTGGCGGATGGCGGCAGCCGCGACGACACCCGGGCGATCGCGGCGGCGGCCGGCGCCCGGGTGATCGAGGCCGGGCGCGGCTACGGCCGGGCCTGCGCGGCGGGTGCGGCGGCGGCGCGGCCGGAGAGCCGGGTCATCGCCTTCCTCGACGGGGACGGCGCCGACCGGGGCGACCTGATCGCGCGGATCGCCGACCCGGTCCTGCGGGGGGAGCGGGACCTCGTCCTCGCCTCGCGCACCCGCGGCGCGCGCGAGCCCGGCGCGATGCTCTGGCACCAAGTGCTGGCCGGGCGGCTCGCCGGCCTCGGCATCGGGGCGCTCTACGGGGTGCGCTACAGCGACATGTGCGCCTTCCGGGCGATCGGCCGGGACGCCCTCGCGCGGCTGAACCTGCGGGAGATGACCTATGGCTGGAACATCGAGATGCAGATGCAGGCGGCCCGCGCCGGCTACCGCATCGCCGAGGTGCCGGTTCCCTATCGGTGCCGGGCGGGCGGCCGGTCGAAGGTGGCGGGATCCCTGACCGGGACGCTTCGGGCGGGCAGCCGGATCGTCTCGACCTTCCTGCGCGTCGCGGCCGGGCCGGCGCCGCCGCCATGACCGAGGCCTTCCTCCTCGCGGACTACCTTGCGCGCTGGTCCGGCGAGGCGCCGAACGACCTCGCCGCCTCGGATTCCGAGACGCTGCCGGTGGCCTCGCTCCTGGCCCTCGCGGACGAGGAGGATCGGCGCCGCTGGAACGCCCTCGATCTCGGCTACGCGGATCCGCGGGGCGCCCCCTGGCTCCGGGCCGCCGTCGCCTCCCGCTACGCGGGTCTCGCCCCCGAGGCGGTGCTGGCCTGCGCGGGGGCGCAGGAGGCGGCGACCTGCGTGCTGCGGGCCCTGCTCGGCCCGCAGGACCACGCGGTGATCGTCCTGCCGCTCTACCAGCCCTCCGAGCGGGTGGTGACGGCACTCTGCGCGGCGACCGGCGTGCCGCTCGCCGAGACGGGCGGGAGCTGGGCCCTCCGGGTCGACCGGGTGGCCACCGCCCTGCGGCCGAACACCCGGGTGGTGCTGACGAACTTCCCCAACAGCCCGACCGGCGCCACCCTCGACGGCGGGACCCTGCGCGACCTCGTCGGGCTGTGCCGGGCCCGCGGCCTCTGGCTCGTCAACGACGAGGTCTACCGCGAGACCGCCACCGACGAGGGCCCGCCCGCCTGCGTGGAGGCCTACGAGCGGGGCGTGTCGGTCGACGGGCTCTCGAAGGGGTTCGGCCTGCCGGGCCTGCGCGTCGGCTGGGTGGCCTGCCGCGACCCGATCCTCATGGCGCGCACGCTCGCGGTGAAGAGCACCCTGTCGAGCTGCCTCTCCGCCACCAGCGAGGTGCTGGCCCACATCGCCCTTCGCCACCGGGCGCGGATCCTGGCGCGGACGCGGGCGATCGGCCTGCGCAACCGGGCCCGCCTGGACGACCTCCTGGCGCGGCACCGGGGCCGCCTCGCGGAGGACGGCTCGCGCAATCTCGCCTTCGGCTTCCCGCGCTATCTCGGGCCGGAGGGGGCGGAGCGTTTCGCCGTCGACCTCGCGCGGCGGGGCCGCTGCCTCGTGCTGCCCTCGACGCTGTGGCGCTCGCCCCTCGCGCCGCTCCCCGCCGACCGCCTGCGCATCGGCCTCGGCCAGGCGCGGGCCGGGGCGGCGCTCGACGCCCTCGACGCGCATCTGGAGGAGGTGCGGGCGTGATCCGGGATCCGGTTGATCACCGTGGATCCCGTCTCACGAGCCCGCGCGGCGCTTCACGGGTCGCGCCCGCGCGCCCTCCGGTCCTGGTCGGGACGGTCAGCGCCGATTCGCCGCCAGGAACCCGCCCATCCGCTCCAGGGCGCGGGCGATGTTCTCCGCCGAGTTGGCGTAGGACAGCCGGAGGTAGCCCTCGCCGTGGACCCCGAAATCCGGGCCGCCGATCGCGGCGATCCCGGCCTCCTCCAGCAGCGCCGAGGCCAGGGCCTTGGCCTTCCAGCCGGTCCGCGCGATGTTCGGGAAGGCGTAGAAGGCGCCCTTCGGGGTGATGCAGGAGACCCCCGGCAGGCGGTTCAGCCCCTCGACCACCAGGAGGCGGCGCCGGTCGAACTCCGCCATCATGGCGGCCACCGCGTCCTGCGGCCCGTCCAGGGCCGCGATGCCGGCCCATTGCGTCGCCGCGTTCACGCAGGAGAAGGAATTCACCGCGAGCTTGCGCGCCGCCTCGTAGAGGGGCGCGGGCCAGACCGACCAGCCGAGCCGCCAGCCCGTCATCGCGTAGGTCTTGGACGCGCCGTCGAGGTAGATCAGCCGGTCGCGAATCTCCGGATAGGCGAGCAGCGTGTGGTGCCGCGCGCCGTCGTAGGTCATGGTGCCGTAGATCTCGTCCGAGAGCACCGCCACGTCGGGATGCGCCGCGAGCCCCGCCACCAGGCGGTCGATCTCCGCCTTCGGAGTCACGCCGCCGGTCGGGTTGGCCGGCGAGTTCACGATCAGCAGCCGGGTGCGCGGCGAGATCAGCGCCAGCGTCTCCTCGGCCGAGAAGGCGAAGCCGTTCGCCTCGCGGATCGGGATCGGCACCGGGGTCGCGCCGGTGAACTCGATCATCGAGCGGTAGATCGGGAAACCCGGATCCGGATAGAGGATCTCGGCCCCCGGCTCGCCGAACATCAGGATCGCGGCGAACATCGTGACCTTGCCGCCCGGCACGATCATGACGCTGTCGGGCGAGACCTCGACCTCGAGCCGGCGATGGAGGTCGCGCGCCACGGCCTCGCGCAGGGGCAGGATGCCGGTCGCGGGCGTGTAGCCGTGATGGCCGTCGCGCAGGGCCTTGATCGCCGCCTCGACCACGTGGGGCGGGGTCGGCATGTCGGGCTGGCCGATACCGAGATTGATCACGTCCCGCCCGGCCTGCGCCAGGGCCGTGGCCCTGGCCAGCACCGCGAAGGCGTTCTCCTCGCCGATGCGCGCGAAGGCCGGAACCGGGGTCGGCATCGCGGCCGTCGCGCCCGTCAGCGCTCGCTCTTGGCGGCCAGCCGGCTCGCGCCGTAGGACAGGGCGCCGCCGAGCACGATGAGCAGGATCCCGACCTTGACCGCCGCCCACAGGAGCGAGCGGTTGACGCCCTCGTCGGTGAGCATGATCAGCAGGCAGGCCAGCACCGGCAGCGACACCACGATGCCGATCGGAATCAACGGGTTGGTGCTCTTCTCGGTCATGAATCCGGTCCCACGGGTCGACGTTGCGCCGGCGTCATAGCACCCTCGTGCGGCGGTGGGGACACCCGGCCCGAGGATTCTTTCGTCCTGCGACGACGCGCGCGGCCCGCGCGCCACGCGGCCCGACTCTGTTGCCTTCCCGCACCGGCCGGGTCCAATGTCCGCCGCCAATCGTGAATGGAGGAACGCCCGATGGCCCCCACGCCCCGCCCCCGGATCGATCCGAGCCGTCTGCGGTCGCGGCTGTGGTTCGACAATCCCGACAATCCCGGCATGACCGCGCTGTACCTGGAGCGCTACCTGAACTACGGCCTCACCCTGGCCGAGCTGCAGGCGGGCAAGCCCCTGATCGGCATCGCGCAGACCGGATCCGACCTCTCGCCCTGCAACCGCCATCACATGGAACTCGCCAAACGCGTGCGCGACGGCATCACGGCGGCGGGCGGCGTCGCCTTCGAGTTCCCCTGCCACCCGATCCAGGAGACCGGCAAGCGCCCGACCGCCGCCCTCGATCGCAACCTCGCCTACCTGTCGCTGGTCGAGGTGCTGTACGGCTACCCGCTCGACGGCGTCGTGCTGCTCACCGGCTGCGACAAGACCATGCCGGCCTGCCTGATGGCGGCCGCCACGGTGAACATCCCGGCGATCTCGCTCAATGTCGGGCCGATGCTGAACGGCTGGAGCCGCGGCGAGCGCACGGGCTCGGGCACCGTCGTCTGGAAGGCCCGCGAGCGCCACGCGGCGGGCGACATCGACTACCAGCAATTCCTCGACATCGTGGCCTCCTCGGCGCCCTCCACGGGCCATTGCAACACGATGGGCACCGCCTCGACCATGAACGCCCTGGCGGAGGCGCTCGGCATGGCGCTGCCCGGCTCGGCGGCGATTCCCGCCCCCTATCGCGAGCGCGGCCAGGCCGCCTACGCCACCGGCCAGCGCATCGTCGAGATGGTCTGGGAGGACCTGAAGCCCTCCGACATCCTCACCCGCGAGGCCTTCGAGAACGCCATCGTGGCCAACACCGCCATCGGCGGCTCGACCAATGCGCCCATCCACATCAACGCCATCGCCAAGCTGATCGGCGTGCCGCTGAGCTGCGACGACTGGGAGCGCGTCGGCTACGACATCCCGCTGCTCGTCAACATGCAGCCGGCCGGGGCCTATCTGGGCGAGGAATATTATCGTGCGGGCGGCCTGCCGGCGGTGCTGGCCGAGCTGATCGAGGCCGGCAAGATCCACGCGGACGCGCTCACCTGCAACGGCCGCACCGTCGGGGAGAATTGCCGCGAGGCCAGGACCTGGGACCGCGAGGTGATCAAGCCCTATTCCGAGCCCCTGCGCGAGCGGGCCGGCTTCCTCAACCTCAAGGGCACGCTGTTCGACTCGGCGATCATGAAGACGAGCGTGATCAGCCGCGAGTTCTACGACCGCTACCTGTCGAACCCGGGGGATCCCTACGCGTTCGAGGGCCGGGTCGTGGTGTTCGACGGGCCCGAGGATTACCACCACCGGATCGACGACCCCGCCCTCGACATCGACGAGAACACGGTGCTGATCATGCGCGGGGCGGGCCCGATCGGCTATCCGGGCGCGGCCGAGGTGGTGAACATGCAGCCGCCGGGGGCGCTGATCCGGCGCGGCGTGCTCTCGCTGCCCTGCATCGGCGACGGGCGCCAGTCGGGCACCTCGGGCACGCCCTCGATCCTCAACGCCTCCCCGGAAGCGGCGGCGGGCGGCGGGCTGGCGCTGCTGCAGAACGGCGACCGCGTCCGCATCGACCTCAACACGCGGCGGGCGGACATCCTGCTGCCCGACGAGGAGCTGGCGCGGCGGCGCGAGGACCTGGCGGCGCGGGGCGGCTACCCGTTCCCGGCGAGCCAGACGCCCTGGCAGGCGATCCAGCGGGCGATGGTCGAGCAGCTCTCCGAGGGCATGATCCTGCGCGGGTCGGACGCGTTCCAGAAGGTCGCCCAGACCATGGGGCCGCCGCGGGACAACCACTGATCCGCGGTGCAGAGGCCGCGAGGGGCCGCGCCCCTCGCGGGAGACCGCGCCCTACGCCTCGGGGACGTTCCGCTCCAGCTCCTCCAGCCAGGCGCGCGCGTTGCCGTCCGAGGGCGCGCGCCAATCGCCGCGGGGCGAGAGGGAGCCGCCCGCCGCCACCTTCGGGCCGTTCGGCAGGGCCGAGCGCTTGAACTGGCTGAAGCCGAAGAAGCGCTGCAGGAACACCTTCATCCAGGCGCGGATCTCCGGCAGGGCGTAGGCGCCCCGGCTCGCCTCGGGGAAGCCGGGCGGCCAGGGGCCGCGCGCGGGGTCCTCCCAGGCGCGGGCCGCCAGGAAGGCGATCTTGGAGGGCCGGAACCCGTAGCGCAGCGTGTAGAACAGGGTGAAATCCTGCAGCGCGTAGGGGCCGATCTTGGCCTCGGTGCTCTGGAGCTTCTCGCCCTCCTTCACGGGCACGAGTTCGGGCGAGATCTCGGTGGCGAGGATCGCCTCCAGGGTGCGGTTCACCTCCGCGTCGAACTGGCCGGAGGCGACCACCCAGCGGATCAGGTGCTGGATCAGGGTCTTGGGCACCCCGGCATTGACCCCGTAATGGGACATCTGGTCGCCGACGCCGTAGGTGCACCAGCCGAGGGCCAGCTCCGACAGGTCCCCGGTGCCGACCACGATCGCGTCGTTCTGGTTGGCGAGGCGGAACAGGAAGTCGGTGCGCAGGCCCGCCTGCACGTTCTCGAAGGTCACGTCGTAGACCGGCTCGCCGCGCCCGAACGGGTGGCCCATGTCGGCGAGCATCTGGCGGGCCGCCGGGCGGATGTCGAGCTCGACCGCCGCCGTGCCGAGGGCCGCCATCAGCCGATGGGCATTGCCCTTCGTCTCCGCCGAGGTGGCGAAGCCCGGCATCGTGTAGGTCAGGATGTTGGTGCGCGGAAGACCAAGCCGGTCGAAGGCCTTGGCGGCCACGATGAGGGCGTGGGTCGAATCGAGGCCGCCGGAGATGCCGATCACCACCTTCTCGGTGCGGATGGCGCGCAGGCGCTGGGCGAGGCCCGCGACCTGGATGTTGTAGCCCTCGTAGCAATCCTGCGCGAGGCGGGCGGGATCGGCCGGCACGAAGGGGAAGCGCTCGACCGTGCGGGCGAGGCCGAGATCCGCCGAGGGCGGCGAGACCGTGAAGGGGACGCGCCGCCAGGGCCGCTCGCCCAGCACCGCGCGGGCATTGTCGTCGAAGCTGCCCATCTGCGCCCGCTCCTGGCGCAGGCGGTCGAGGTCGATGTCGGCCAGGGTGACGAGGGGGCCGGCCGGGAAGCGCTCGCCCTCGGCGATCAGCGTGCCGTCCTCGTAGATCACGGTCTGGCCGTCCCAGGCGAGGTCGGTGGTCGATTCGCCCGGGCCGGCCGCCGCGTAGACGTAGGCCGCGAGGCAGCGGGCGGAGGCCGACTGGCACAGGAGCTTGCGGCTCTCGGCCCGCCCGATGGTGATCGGGCTCCCGGACAGGTTCACGAGCACGCTCGCCCCCGCGAGCGCCGCCAGCGCCCCGGGCGGGACCGGGATCCACATGTCCTCGCAGACGTCGACGCCGATGACGAGGCCCGGCAGATCCTCCGCGCCGAACAGCAGGTCGGTGCCGAACGGCACCTCCTCGCCGCCGAGCCGGATCGCCGCCCCGGCGATCCCGGCGCCGGGGGCGAAGTGGCGCTTCTCGTAGAATTCCCGGTAGTTCGGCAGGTAGCTCTTCGGCACCACCCCGAGCACGCGCCCGCGATGCACGAACACCGCCGCATTGTAGACCCGGTTGCGGTGTCGCAGCGGGGCGCCGACCACGAGGAGCGGCAGCAGGTCCCGGGTCCGCGCCGCGAGGTCGGCGAGGGCCGCCTCGACCGCGTCGAGCAGGGTGTCCTGCAGGAGCAGGTCCTCGATCGCGTAGGCGGAGAGGCAGAGTTCCGGAAACACCGCCAGCGCGACGCCCTGGTCGTGGCAGCGCCGCGCCAGCGCCAGGATCTCGTCCGCGTTGGCGGCGGGCTCCGCGATGTGGCTCTGCCCGACGCAGGCCGCGACCCGGACGAAGCCGTGCTGGTAGAGGGAGCGGAACATCGAGGATGAACCTCCGGCGATGACGACGCTTCGTTAATGCGGCGAGACCGGGCGCGGTGCCAGCGTCTCCCGTGATCAGGCCGCGGGACGACGCGCATCGGCGCGCCGGAGCAGGCCGCCCATCCCGACGAACAGGGCGGCGGAGGCGGCCGCGTTGGCCAGGAAACCGGGATCGGCGGCGTAGAGGGCGGCGCCGGCGAGCGCGCCGACCGCGCCGCCGAGCTGAAAGGTGGCGTTCAGGATCGCGCCGAGGCTGCCGCGCTCCGCCGCCGGCACGACGGCCATCGCCCCCTGGAGCAGCAGCGCCGTGATCATGTCCCGGCCGAACGCGTAGGCCGCGTAGGCCAGCGTCTGGAAGGGCAGATTGCCCTGGCCGAAGGGGACGGAGGCGACGATGAGCGCGGTCGCGAGAACGACGCCGGTGCAGAGGCCGAGCGGCCTCGCGACGCGCTTGGCGACCCAGCCGGAGACCATCGCGCCCGCGAAGCCTCCGACCTCGCCCACGAACAGCATCGCCCCGATCACCGCCGGCCCCCGGTCCGGCAGGCCGTCTCGGAGGATCCAGGTCGGATAGAGGCCGATGAACGCGAAGGTGCCTGCGCTGCGTGCGACATAGGCCATGAGCAGCGGGCCCGTGCCGCTCGCGAGGGACAGGACGCGTTCGCGGTAGGTCGCGAGCGTGACCCGGCTCGCGGCGCGCCCCTCGCGCGGCGTCGAAGGAAGACGCGTCGCCGCGAGACAGAAGCCGCTCGCGAGGAGCGCGGCCGGAACGAGGGGCAGCTGCCAGGCCACGGCGCCGGCGAGCCGCACGCCGAGCGACATGGCGCTCATCAGGGCGACCGAGGCGGCGGTGATCGCGGCGTTGAAATTGATGAGGAAGAACGCTCCCCACAGCACGGCCACGGCGCGCATCGATGCGTCCTTCCCGCTGCGATCCCGCGGCCACGCGAGTCGTTCATCTTCCCTAACGTCAATAACATATCATGAACGTGGACCGGCGCACGGGTCGGACGACCGGACCGGCGATCCCGCCCTGCGTCATGGTGGGAGGCGGCGCGGGACAGGTCCCGCCCGGCTGCCTAATCGGGTGTTAACGATACCCCGCCTAACTGGTGGAGAGCAGCGGCCGCGGGCGGCGCGGCCCGCCTCCAACCAGCCAGCATCATGAGATCTTCGGGACGGCCCCCCTACCTCGAACCATCCGCTCGCCCGCTGCAGTCGATGCGCGGCGCGCCCGCTCCGGTTGCCCGCCGCGGGTTCTCGCTCGCGGCGGTCGCCGAGACCCTGATCCGCCTGAGGGCGCTGATCGCCCGGCGCCTCCTGGTGCCGGCGGCGCCGCAGCGCCTCGCCCTGCCGCCGCCGCCCAAACCCGCGGCGCTGAGCCCGCGCGCGACGCCGAGCTGGATGACGGAGCCCGCCCCGCGCCAAGCGCCGCCCTCGTGGTCGCCCGACCTCGTGCGCGCGGCGCCGCCCGCGCCGGCCGAGGCGCCGCCGGTCGCGACCCCGCCCGCCGTCGCGCCGCGGCAGGAGGTCGCCGAGGTCCCGCCCCCGCCGCGTCCTGCGGCGCCCCTCGACCATCTCCCCGCGCCGGCCGCCTTCGTCCCGGCACCGGCGCCCCCGTCATGGCCGCGCCGCCCCCGCCGGCTCCCCCGCCGCGGCCTGTCGACCTGCCGCGGCACGCCGGGCCGGGCCCCGACATGGAGGATGCCTGGCTCGCGATCCCGCCCGCCGGTCCGGCCCGGACCGTGCTGACGCGGGTGCGCCGACAGGCCGAGGCCGCGCGGCGCGGCGAGGAGGCGCGGCCCGCGAGCCCGGCCCCGCAATCCGAGCAGCCCGCCGAGGCGCCGGTCCTGCGCTTCACCCGCACGCCCGACCACGTGCTGCAGGCGCGCCGCCGCAAGCGCGAGGAGGAGGCGCGGGCGCGCGAGGCCGAGCGCCTCGCCGCCGAGGAGCGCGACGCGGCCGCGCGCGAGGCGGCGCGCGCCGCCGCGGAG
The DNA here is from genome assembly GCF_029714205.1 of Methylobacterium sp. CB376. NCBI lineage: Bacteria > Pseudomonadati > Pseudomonadota > Alphaproteobacteria > Hyphomicrobiales > Methylobacteriaceae > Methylobacterium > Methylobacterium sp. CB376. The sequence goes on from NZ_CP121648.1 coordinate 5,367,705, forward strand.
GCCGCCGCCGAGGCGGAGCGCCTCGCCGCCGAGGCCGCGTCGGTGCCGCCGGTCCCGCGCTGGCGCCAGCCCTACGTCCTGCCGCCCGGGGTGAAGTTCACCCGGACGCCGGACCACCTGCTGCGCCACGCCCCCGACGAGACCCCGCCCCCGTCGCCGCCCGCCTTAACGCCGGACGAATCGGCGCCGTGCGATTCCGCGCCGGACGAGCTGGCCGCCGAGCCCGCCGCGCCGGCGGAGGCCGCACCGGAAGCCGCGACCGCGCCCGAGGAGGCGCGGCCCGCCCCCGAGTCTCCCGCCGAGCCCGAGGCGGCCGCCCTCGCGGCGACCGATCCGGCTTGCGTCGCGCCGCCGGCCGTCCCGACCGGGGCGCCCGCCGAGGAGCCGGCTCCGGTCACGGCGGCGCAGGAGGAGACCGCCCCCGCTCACGAGCCCGCGCGGGCCGAGGAGCAAGCCCCGCCCGAGGAGCAGGCCCCGCCCGAGGAGTCGATCCAGGCCGAGGAGTCGATCCAGGCCGAAGGGGCGGCCCCGGAACCGCTCGGGCGAATCACGTTCCCCCTCGACATCTCCTACCTGCGCGCGCTGCCGCGGCGGCCGCTCTATTCCCTGGACGGGCTGCTGCGCCACGACTGGTCCATGCCCCTCGGGGTGGCGGAGGTGCAGGACAACCGCCCGGAGCCGGACGCCGCCGACCTCGCGGCGACCGAAGCCTCTCCCGAGGCGACGAGTGCCGCCGTCGCGGAGCCTCTGGCGGCGCCCGCGCCGGAGCCGGCCGGGGCCGCGCCGGCCGCCGGGATCGCCCCGGACCTCGCCGATCCAGCCCCGACGGAGCCGGTCCCGGCCGCCGTCGCGCCGGCCCCGGCCGCGCCCGCGGCGGAGATTCCGGCGCCGGCCGCACTCGTGCCGGTCCCGGCGCCCGCGATCGTCCCGGCCCTCCCGGCCGCGGAGGAGCCGGCCGCGGCCGAGATCCTGCCCGCGCCGCAGATTGCCGCGGTCGCGGAGCCCGTCGCCCTCCCCCTGCCGAGAGCCAGGCAGCGACGCCCGAGGCCGCGACCGCGGCCGAGGCGCCCGCCCCGGCGGCCTCGGCGTTCGACCCGGCGGCCGCGGTCGCGGCCGCGCCCGAGGAGGCGCCGCCCCTCGCGCCCCTCGCCCTCACCCTCGTCCCCGCCGGCCCGGTGGAGCCGATCGTGCCCGGACGCCCGTGCGCGGCCGAGGCGCCGAGCGTGGTGATCGGCAACGAGGGCCTGGATTCGGATCTCGGCCTCGACGCGGAGGATCCGGAGGACGAGGACGACATCCTGGCCCTGGTACCGCTGCCGCCGCCGCCCAAGCGGCTCGTCGCGGCCGAGCCGGACGCGCCCTACGAGTTCCCGTCCCTGGCGCTCCTGGCCGAGGCGCGGGCCTCCGACGGGAGCAGCCTCGACGCGGACGTGCTCCAGGCCAACGCCGTGCAGTTGCAGCAGGTGATCCACGATTTCGGGGTGCGCGGCGAGATCCTGGCCGTGCGACCCGGCCCCGTCGTCACCCTCTACGAGATGGAGCCGGCGCCGGGCACCAAGTCGTCGCGGGTGATCTCGCTCGCCGACGACATCGCCCGCTCGATGTCGGCGATCTCCGCCCGCGTCGCCGTCGTCCAGGGCCGCAACGCCATCGGCATCGAGCTCCCCAACGCCAAGCGCGAGACCGTCTACCTGCGCGAGATCCTCAGCAGCCCCGCCTTCGCCGAGACCAAGCAGAAGCTCGCCCTCTGCCTGGGCAAGAACATCGGCGGCGAGGCGATCATCGCCGACCTCGCCCGCATGCCCCACCTGCTCGTCGCCGGCACCACCGGCTCGGGCAAGTCGGTGGCCATCAACACCATGATCCTCTCCCTCCTCTACCGCATGAAGCCCGAGGAGTGCCGCCTGATCATGGTCGATCCCAAGATGCTCGAACTCTCCGTCTACGACGGCATCCCCCACCTGCTCTCGCCCGTGGTGACCGACCCCAAGAAGGCGGTGATCGCCCTGAAATGGGCGGTGCGCGAGATGGAGGAGCGCTACAAGAAGATGGCGCGCCTGGGCGTGCGCAACATCGACGGGTTCAACGCGCGGGTGGCGGAGGCGCGCGAGCGGGGCGAGGTGATCACCCGGACGGTGCAGACCGGCTTCGACCGGGAGACCGGGGAGGCGGTGTACGAGGACGAGGTGATGGACCTCGGGGCGCTTCCCTACATCGTGGTGATCGTGGACGAGATGGCCGACCTGATGATGGTGGCCGGCAAGGACATCGAGGGGGCGATCCAGCGGCTGGCGCAGATGGCGCGGGCGGCGGGGATCCACCTGATCATGGCCACGCAGCGCCCGTCGGTGGACGTGATCACGGGGACGATCAAGGCGAACTTCCCGACCCGGATCAGCTTCCAGGTGACGAGCAAGATCGACTCGCGCACGATCCTGGGCGAGATGGGGGCCGAGCAGCTGCTGGGCCAGGGCGACATGCTGTTCATGGCCGGGGGCGGGCGCACGACGCGGGTGCACGGCCCGTTCGTGTCGGACGACGAGGTCGAGGCGGTGGTCGCCCACCTCAAGCGCCAGGGCCGCCCCGCCTACCTCGACGCCGTCACGGCGGACGAGGAGGAGGCGGCCGAGGCCGCCGCGGCCGAGACCGCAGTGTTCGACCAGGGCAGCTTCGCCGATCCGGCGGCCGACCTCTACGAGCAGGCGGTGGCGGTGGTGCTGCGGGACAAGAAGGCGTCGACGAGCTACATCCAGCGTCGGCTGCAGATCGGCTACAACCGGGCGGCCTCGCTGATGGAGCGGATGGAGAAGGAGGGCATCGTCGGCCCCGCCAACCACGCCGGCAAGCGCGAGATCCTGGTCGAGGCCCAGGCTCAGGCGGAGGAGGCATGAGGCGCCACCCGCAACGGCGGCCCGGCGTCCCATATTCGCCACAGGGTCCGTCTCTAACGGCGGGGCCTCGGCCGCGCCGCCCCACCGGCCTGCGCGCCGCCCCCGCCCTCAGGGAGACACCTGCCGATGACCGGCCGCCCCCGCTCCGGCCCGCTCGCCCTCCTCGCGGCGCTCCTCTGCCTCGCCGGCGCGGCGCCTGCCCAGGCGCAGGTGACGTCCTTCCTCGACAGCCTGTTCGGGACCAAGCGTGACCAGGGCCCGCAGGCGCAGCCCGATCCGGCCCAGGCCGCTCCGAGCGGCGCGCCGGGTGCCGCGGGCGGCGCACCGACGCTGTCGCGCGCGCCGCTGCCGCCGCGGCGCCCCACGGCGCTCGGGGGCGCGAAGGCGCCCGTGGAGGGCGGCGAGACGGTGGCGGTCCCCGCGGCCGCGCCGGCCCCGGCCGCGCCGCCGCAGCAGGTCGCCGCCGTGACCACGCCGGCCGCCGTCGACCTCAGCAACCCCGCCGCGGTGGTCGAGCGGGCCAACGGCTACTTCAACAGCGTCTCGACGCTGACCGGCAACTTCGTGCAGATCGCGGCGGACGGCCGCAAGATCGGCGGCAAGCTCTACCTCGCCAAGCCCGGCCGCCTGCGCTTCGACTACGACCAGCCCTCGCCGCTCGAAGTGGTGGCGGACGGCACCTCGGTGGCGGTGCGCGACCGCAAGCTCGCGACCCAGGACCTCTACTTCATCTCGCAGACGCCGCTGAAATTCCTGCTGCGGGACAGGATCGACCTCGCCCGCGACCTCTCGGTCACGGATGTCTCGACGGAGCCCGGCGGCGTGCGCATCAGCCTGGAGGACCGCTCGACGCTGGGCGGCACCTCCCGCATCGTCCTCGTGTTCGACGAGGCGATGAAGAGCCTGAGCCAGTGGCGGATCACCGACCCGCAGGGCTACCAGACCACCGTGCTGCTCTCGAACCTGCAGCGCGGCCGGCCGATCGACGGCATGATGTTCGTGATCAATTACGGCCGGCCCGAGGACAAGGAGCTGGAGCAGCGCATGCGGCAGACGCAGCAGCGCTGAGCCCCCACCCGAAGAGCTGATCCGGTGCGCCTCACCGTCTCGACCTGGAACATCAATTCGGTGCGCCTGCGCATCGACCTCGTGCGGCGCTTCCTGGACGAGGCGCGGCCCGACGTGCTGTGCCTGCAGGAAACGAAGTGCCCGAACGACCGCTTCCCGCTGAAGGAGCTGCAGGGCTTCGGCTACCCGCACGTCGTGTTCGCCGGGCAGAAGGGCTACAACGGCGTCGCGATCCTGTCGCGGCTGCCGCTCCTGTCGCAGGAGGTGATGAGCTTCTGCGACCGGCCGGACGCGCGCCACATCTCGGCGGTGCTGGGGCCGGAGGCGGGCGAGGCGGCGGGGATCGTGCTGCACGACTTCTACGTCCCGGCCGGCGGCGACGTGCCGGACGCCGCGCTCAACGACAAGTTCGCCCACAAGCTCGCCTTCATGGACGAGCTGCGGGCCTGGGGCGGGAAGCGCCCGACCGGCCCGGCGATCCTGGTCGGGGACCTCAACGTGGCGCCCCTCGAACACGACGTCTGGTCGCACCGGCAGCTGCTCGACGTGGTGAGCCACACGCCGGTGGAGACCGAGCGGCTGGAGACGCTGCGGGGCGAGGCCGGATGGGTCGACACGATGCGCCATCTGCGGCCGGAGCCGGAGAAGATCTACACGTGGTGGAGCTACCGCTCCCCGGACTGGGCCGCCGCCGACAAGGGACGGCGCCTCGACCACATCTGGGTGACGGCCGATCTGGCCGGCAGCGTGAAGGCCGTGACGGTGGCGCGGCACGCGCGCGCCTGGGAGCGGCCGTCCGACCACGTGCCGGTGACCGTGGAACTCGACCTGTGATCCGGGAGCCGCTTGATCGCAGCGGATCCCGGATCACGAGCCCGCGCGGCGCCTGAGCGAAGACAACATCCGCCTTGCCGAAATGGGAGATGGCGAAGCAATCAGTCGGATTTCGTAGAAGACGCGCGGTCCAGTCCTCCCGTCCGCGGCCGCCCGCCGTCCCAGCCCAGCGCCCGGCTGATCGCGTCCGCCGCCTCCCGCACGGCGGCGGCGAGCGGCGGCACCCGCGCGTCGTCGAGGTACTGCATCGTGCTCGACACGCTCAGCGCCGCCACGATCGCCCCGCTCGCCGCGCGGATCGGGGCGGCGACGCAGCGCACCTCCGGCTCGTTCTCCTCCTCGTCGAAGGCGATCCCGTCCGCCGCGTAGGCGCGCATGCGGGCGAGCCAGGCCGCGAGGTCGCGGTCGCGCCGCGCCCCGCGCGCCTCCCCCACCGCGAAGAAGCCGCGCCAGCCCGCCTCGTCGAGGTCGAGGATCAGCGCCTTGCCGAGCCCCGTCGACCAGACCGGCTGGCGCTCGCCCACCCGCGAACTGATCTCGATCCGCCGCCGCCCGGGGATCTTGTCGAGGTAGAGCGCGAAGCTGCCGTCGAGCACGCCGAGATGGATCGTGTCCTCGCAGATGGCGGAGAGCCGCTCGAGATGGGGCCGCGCCACCCGCGTCAGCGCCACCGATTGCTGCGCCCGGAACCCGAGCTCCAGCAGCTTCGGCCCGAGGCTGTAGCCCTCGCGCGGCACGAAATTGAGGTAGCGCCGCTCGACCAGGCTCGCGGCGAGGCGATGGGTGGTGCTGCGGGTCGTGCCGAGCGCCGCCGACAGGGCCGCCAGATCCGTGGCCCCCGCCGCCACCGCCTCCAGGACGTCGAGGCCGCGAAGCAGCGTCTGACTTCCCGGCGCCGGCCCGCGGCCCGGCGTTGACGCCTTCCCGGTCATCCGCGTATGATCCCACATAAAGAAACTGAATCCCAATATATGGGATTTTGTACCGCCCGCCATCGGGCATCGGGAGGAGATCGCGACCGTGATGTCGCAGGCCGGCGGGTTCCGCCAGCCCCTCCTGGCGCCGGGCGGGCTCCCGCGCCACCAGCCAGGATCACCGCGCCATGAAGCTCTTGCGTTACGGCCCCGCGGGCCAGGAGAAGCCCGGCCTCCTCGATGCGGAGGGCCGCCTGCGCGACCTGTCGGGACACGTCGCCGAGATCGGTCCCGACACGCTCTCGCCCGCCGGCCTCGCGGCGCTCGCCAAGCTCGACCCGGCCGGCCTGCCCCGCGTCGAGGGCTCGCCGCGGCTCGGCGTGCCGCTCGCCGGGGTCGGCAAGTTCATCGCCATCGGCCTGAACTACGCGGACCACGCGGCCGAATCGAACCTGCCGATCCCCAAGGAGCCGGTGGTGTTCACCAAGGCGATCAGCTCGCTCTCCGGTCCCAACGACCCGGTGATGCTGCCGCGCGACTCGGTGAAGAGCGACTGGGAGGTCGAGCTCGGGATCGTGATCGGTCGCCGCGCCGCCTACGTCGAGCAGGCGGAGGCGCTCGACTACGTCGCCGGCTACTGCGTGGTGAACGACGTCAGCGAGCGCGAGTACCAGATCGAGCGCGGCGGTACCTGGGACAAGGGCAAGGGCTGCGACACGTTCGGGCCGGTCGGGCCCTGGCTCGTCACCGCGGACGAGGTCGGCGACCCGCAGAGCCTCGACATGTGGCTCGATCTCAACGGCCGGCGCATGCAGACCGGCAACACCCGGACGATGATCTTCCCCTGCGCGGAGATCGTCTCCTACGTCAGCCGCTTCCTCACGCTGATGCCGGGCGACATCATCACCACCGGCACGCCCCCGGGCGTCGGCATGGGCATCAAGCCGGAGCCGGTCTTCCTGAAGCCCGGCGACGTGATGACGCTCGGCATCGAGAAGCTCGGGACCCAGCGCCAGGACGTGGTGGCGTGGCGCCGGCAGGAGGGCTGAGGCGATGACGCCGTCCGATCGATTCCAGGGCCGGCGCGCCATCGTCACCGGCGGCGCCTCCGGCATCGGGCTCTGCGTCGCCGCGCGGCTCGCCGCCGAGGGCGCGGCGGTCAGCCTGTGGGACGTGAACGCGGAGGCCCTCGGGCGCGCCCGGACCGAGGCCGGGGCCGCCGACGTGCAGGCCCTCGACATCGCGGACCCGGCCCGCGTCGAGGCCGCCATGCAGGCGAGCGTGGCGGCCCTGGGCGGGCTCGACGTGCTGGTCTGCAGCGCGGGCATCACCGGCCCCAACGGCCCGGTGCGCGACTACCCCGTCGAGGCGTGGCGGCGGGTCTTCGACGTGAACGTCCACGGCCTGTTCTACTGCAACCGGGCCGCGGTGCCGGTGCTGGAGCGGACGGGCTACGGCCGGATCGTCAACGTCGCCTCGATCGCCGGCAAGGAGGGCAACCCGAACGCCTCGGCCTACAGCGCCTCCAAGGCGGCGGTGATCGGCCTGACGAAGTCGCTCGGCAAGGAGCTCGCCAGGACCGACATCCGGGTGAACTGCGTCACCCCGGCGGCGGTGCGCACCGCCATCTTCGACCAGATGACGCAGGAGCACATCGACTTCATGCTCTCGAAGATCCCGATCGGCCGCTTCGGCACGATCGAGGAGGTGGCCGCGCTGATCTGCTGGCTGGCGAGCGAGGAGGCCTCCTTCTCGACCGGCGGCGTCTTCGACGTCTCGGGCGGCCGCGCCACCTACTGATCCGGCGCCGCGACCCGCCGGCCATCCCACGACATCGCAGGGTGCGGGGCGCGGTGCCCCGCGCCCTCCCGGTTCCGCCCGCCCGCGCCGCGCTCCGAGCGGCGCGCGCGGCCGGCCGCGCGTCCGGCGGAGGGCCGGGCCCGGCCGGATCCGTTCAGGAGCGCCCCATGAGTGCGGCCCATGAGTGCGGCCCATCTCAGCCTGGCGGGCGCCGGCGATGCCGGCGCGGACGACCCGATCCGCCAGCGCGTGCTCGGCAAGCTGCGCACGCGCATCGTCCTCTACTGCTTCGTCCTCTTCATCATCAACTATCTCGACCGGGTGAACGTCGGCTTCGCGGCGCTCCACATGAACCGGGATCTCGGCTTCTCGTCCACGGTCTACGGGCTCGGCGCCGGCATCTTCTTCCTCGGCTACATCGCCTTCGAGATCCCGAGCAACATGATCATGCACCGGGTCGGGCCGCGGCGCTGGATCGCCCGGATCATGGTGAGCTGGGGGCTCGTCTCCTGCGGGATGGCGGCGATCCAGGGCGAGACGAGCTTCTACCTGATGCGGTTCCTGCTCGGCCTGGCCGAGGCGGGCTTCGTGCCGGGCGTGCTGCTCTACCTCACCTACTGGTTCCCGGCCCGCGACCGGGCCAAGGCGACGGCCGGGTTCATGACGGCGACCGTGCTCTCCAGCGTGATCGGCGCGCCGCTCTCGGGCTGGATCCTCTCCGCCAACCCGACCTGGTTCGGGCTCGCGGCCTGGCAGTGGCTGTTCATCCTCGAGGGCGCGCCCGCGATCCTGCTCGGGATCGTCACCTACCTCTACCTCGTCGACCGCCCGCAGGACGGGCGCTGGCTCGACGCGGAGGAGCGCGCGTGGCTGATCGCCACCCTCGCGCGCGAGAACCGGGACGTGGCGCGGACGGGCTCGCACGAATTCGCGGCGATCTTCCGCGACCCGCGGGTCTGGGTCCTGACGCTGATCTACCTGTTCAACGCGGTCGCGGTGTACGGGGTGGTGCTGTGGCTGCCCCAGATCGTGCGCAGCATCGGCGGCCTGTCCGATTTCCAGACCGGGCTCGTCACGGCCCTGCCCTTCGCGGTCGCGGCGGTCGGCCTCGTCGTGGTCGCGCGCAGTTCCGACCGCACCGGCGAGCGCAGGCTCCACACCGCCCTCGCGGCCCTGTGCGGCGGCGTCTTCCTGGGCCTGAGCGCGCTCGCCCCGAGCCCGCTGGCGGGCCTGCTGCTGCTCTGCGTCGCGGCCTTCGGGGTCTGGGCCGTGCTCGGCGTGTTCTGGACCCTGCCGACGCAGTTCCTCACCGGGGCGGCGGCGGCGGGGGGCCTCGCGATGATCAACGGCTTCGCGCAGGTCGGGGGCTTCGCCGGCCCCTACCTGGTCGGCTGGATCAGGGACGCCACCCAGAGCTTCACGCCCGCACTCCTCACGTTGGCGGCCGGACCGGTGATCGCGGCTTTGCTCTGCTTCGCGCTGCGGCTGCGGCCGGCCGCGCCGTGACGAAACCGCGCGTGCCGCACGCGACGGGAGAGTGGCGCGGCGCCCCGGATCGTGTATAGGAGGAAGCCCCCGCCAGTGTATGGCGGGGCTTTCGGCTTTGGACGACCGCGCTGGACGACATCCCGGCCCGGCCGAATCCGAAGCGGGAGCGGCTGTCGAGGGCCGCGCCCATCCTGAACCCTGACCAGAAGGACACGCGATGTCGATCACGGCAGAGCGCAAGACCGCGCTCATCAAGGATTACGCCCGCGGCGGGACCGACACCGGCTCGCCCGAAGTGCAGGTCGCGATCCTCACCGAGCGGATCGCCAACCTGACCGGGCACTTCAAGACCCACACCAAGGACAACCACTCGCGCCGCGGCCTGCTCAAGCTGGTCTCGCAGCGCCGGTCGCTCCTCGACTACCTGAAGCGCAAGGACGAGGGGCGCTACCGCACCCTGATCGAGCGCCTCGGCATCCGCCGCTGAGGCGCTCGCGACGCGGCCCGGATCCCCGGGCCGCGTTTTCGCTTGGGGGTCCGCGGACCCGCCGAGCGCGGCCGCCCCGGCCTCCGAGGCCGGCGGCGCGCCCTGAGTGGGCCGGAATGGGTCCGGCCGCTCGCCCTCCGGGATCCTGAGGCGTGATCGCCAGGGCAGGATCGCCAGGGGCTCTGCCGGCCGCCGCCGGCGCGCCGGGGTCGGCAGCGACCCCGCCCGGGGTCGACAGGCCCCGCAGAGCCTCTCGCCGTCTTGCACTGGCGCCGCCCCGCCCCGGACGACCGCATGAAGGCATGACGACATGTTCGATACACAACGCGAAGAACTGCTCTGGGGTGGACGCAAGCTGGTCCTGGAGACGGGCAAGGTCGCCCGCCAGGCCGACGGGGCCGTGGTCGCGAGCTACGGTGAGACCACCGTGCTCGCCACCGTCGTGTCGATGAAGGAGCCCAAGCCCGGCATCGACTTCCTGCCGCTCACGGTGAACTACCAGGAGCGCGCCTACGCGGCGGGTCGCATCCCGGGCGGCTACTTCAAGCGCGAGGGCCGGCCCTCCGAGAAGGAGACGCTGGTCTCCCGCCTGATCGACCGCCCGATCCGCCCCCTCTTCGTCGAGGGCTGGCGCAACGACACCCAGGTCGTGGTCACGGTGCTGTCGCACGACCTCGAGAACGATCCCGACATCGTCTCGATGGTGGCCGCCTCCGCGGCGCTGACCCTCTCGGGCGTGCCCTTCATGGGCCCGATCGGCGCCGCGCGCGTCGGCTACCTGGGCGGCCAGTACAAGCTCAACCCGACCGTCCAGGAGATGGAGGAGTCGAGCCTCGACCTGGTCGTGGCCGGCACCGACGCCGCCGTGCTGATGGTCGAGTCCGAGGCCAAGGAACTGCCCGAGGACGTGATGCTCGGGGCCGTGATGTTCGGCCACAAGCACTTCCAGCCGGTGATCGAGGCGATCATCCGCCTCGCCGAGAAGGCCGCCAAGGAGCCGCGCGACTTCCAGCCGACCGACCTCACCGAGGTCGAGAAGGCGGTGCTCGAGATCGGCGAGGCCGACCTGCGCGAGGCCTATCGGAAGACCGTCAAGCAGGAGCGCTACGCCGCCGTCGATGCCGTCAAGGCGAAGGTGATGGCGGCGCTCGTCCCCGAGGGCGGCGAGGCGAAGTTCGAGCCCGAGAAGGTCAAGGCCGCCTTCAAGGAGGTCCAGGCCAAGGTCGTGCGCTGGAACATCCTCGACACCGGCTCCCGCATCGACGGCCGCGACGTGCGCACCGTGCGCCCGATCCTGTCGGAGGTCGGCGTGCTGCCGCGCGCCCACGGCTCGGCGCTGTTCACCCGCGGCGAGACCCAGGCCCTGGTGGTGGCGACGCTCGGCACCGGCGACGACGAGCAGTTCATCGACGCGCTCGAAGGCACCTACAAGGAGACGTTCCTCCTCCACTACAACTTCCCGCCCTATTCGGTGGGCGAGACCGGCCGCATGGGCTCGCCGGGCCGGCGCGAGATCGGCCACGGCAAGCTCGCCTGGCGCGCCGTCCACCCGCTCCTGCCGCCGGCGCACGAGTTCCCCTACACGCTGCGCGTCGTGTCGGAGATCACCGAGTCGAACGGCTCCTCCTCGATGGCGACGGTCTGCGGCTCGTCGCTGGCGCTGATGGATGCGGGCGTGCCGCTGCGCCGCCCGGTGGCGGGCATCGCCATGGGGCTGATCCTGGAGGGCGAGCGCTACGCGGTGCTGTCCGACATCCTGGGCGACGAGGACCACCTCGGCGACATGGACTTCAAGGTGGCCGGCACGGAGGAGGGCGTCACCTCCCTCCAGATGGACATCAAGATCGCCGGCATCACCGAGGAGATCATGCGGGTCGCCCTCGACCAGGCGAAGGAGGGCCGCGCCCACATCCTCGGCGAGATGGCCAAGGCGCTGACCGCCGCGCGTCCGGAGCTCGGCGAGCACGCGCCCCGGATCGAGACCATGCAGATCCCGACCGACAAGATCCGCGAGGTCATCGGCACGGGCGGCAAGGTCATCCGCGAGATCGTGGAGAAGACCGGCGCCAAGATCGACATCCAGGACACCGGGGTGGTCAAGATCGCCTCGTCCGACGGCAAGGCCATCAAGGCGGCCTACAACTGGATCCGCTCGATCGTGGCGGAGCCGGAGGCGGGCATGATCTACGACGGCACGGTGGTGAAGACGATGGAGTTCGGCGCCTTCGTCAACTTCTTCGGCGCCAAGGACGGCCTCGTCCACATCTCGGAACTCGCGCCCCAGCGCGTCGCCAAGGTCACCGACGTGGTGAAGGAGGGCGACAAGGTCAAGGTGAAGTTCCTCGGCCAGGACGAGCGCGGCAAGATCCGCCTGTCGATGAAGGTCGTCGACCAGCAGACCGGCGAGGATCTGACCGAGAAGCTGAAGGCCGAGCGCGAGGCCGACCGCAACCGCGAGCGGCAGGCGCGCCAGAGCGCGGGCGAGTAGGCTCGCGTAAGCGGGCGCCCCGCGGGGCGCCCGATCCGACCGGCGCGGCCCCGCGAGGGGCCGCGCTTTTTTCATGACGGCTCTCCCCTCGCGCGCCGCCGCGGGCGCGCGGCTGCGGGCACGGAACGGCGCCGCTTCTCCCGCGTTCGCCTGTCGACCCCCCGACAGTACGGACGCGAGGAACCAGCGCATCATGTCGAACGCGATCACGGACGTCTTCCACGGCGACGTCAACCTCAGCACGAAGGAGCGCGCGATCTCCGTCGTGCTCGGCCTCGGCCTCGCCGCGGCCGCGGCGCAGCCGCGCCCGAACAAGTGGCTGAGCCTCGCGGTGCTGGTCGGCGGCGCCATGCTGGCGATCCGCGGCGCCACCGGCCACTGCGCCGCCAAGGCGCTCCTGGAGCAGGCGCCGGACCGCATCGAGCACGCCTGACCTTCCTCGGGGCTTTCCGGGGCCGAGCGGTCCCGGGGTCACGGCGTGGGACGAAGGGCGCCCCCGGGAGGGGACGCCCTTCGCGCGTCAGGCATGGGGCGTCAGGCATGCGGCGAGAGCGCGACGCCCCCGACCTGCAGGGCCACCGACCGGTCGATGTGGTCGCGCACCGCGGCGAGGCGCGCGTCGATGGCGAGGCGGCGGGCCTCCTCCTCTCCGTGGACCGAGACGGAGAACTTGCGCTGGATCTTTCGGCCCTGCGCATCGTCCCAGTAGGCGACCCAGAAGGCGGTGCCGCTCGCCTTGCGGACGAAGCGCGACACGCCGGGCAGGCCGGAGCGGCAATTCCGCCGCGGCCGCAGGCGCCGCATCAGGGCGAGACCCTCGCGGTCGGTCGCGGCCGGAGCGGCGACGAAGCGCTCGGCCTCCGCCCGCGCGGCCGCCTCGCCGCCGAAGGTCTCGTCCGCGAAGTGGCGGGTGACCGCGCGGCCCGCGCGGTCGGAGGTGGCGAGCCAGCCAATGCGGCCGGCGGCGTCGGTGCCGCGGGAGATGCGGGCGGCCGGGCTGGGCGTCGAATCGGACACGGGCCGGGCGCGCCGCGGCAGCGCCTCGGCGGAGGAATGGAACAGGGACATCGGGATGGGCTCCGCGCAGGCCGTCCGCGATCGAGCGGAGGCCCGCCAAGGGGGTTTCGTTCGCGTGGGGAGCGGTCACGAAACCCGCGGCGGCCCGCGGGGCGAGGCAGCGGAGAGGAGGATCGGCCGATGCGGCGGGTCCCGGCGGACCGGAAGCCGCGCCCAGGCGCAGGCGTGGGGCGGAAGGATCTGGGCGGGGAGCGCAAGGTCCGCGGCACCGGAGCCATGCGATCCGGGCAGGCCCCGCTCGTCGTCGTCGGCCAGGATCGCGCTGAGCAGGGCCCAGGGCGTCCCGCCCCCGTGCGAGCGCTGCGCCACGGCGGCGTGCCCGGGAGGCGCGCCGACCGGCAGGCCCGACCACCCGTCGAGGGACGCGGCGAGCGCCCCGATCAGGAAGACGAGGTTGAGGATCAGGGGGCTGCGCCGCAACGGCCGGCATCCTTCGCGGGTCAGCCGGAAGTCTACCGTTTCCGGGCCGGCGCCATCAAGCCGGGACGTGCGCCGGGCGGGAGGGCTGCGACCTCCCGCCCGGGCCCGCCTGCGGCTCAGTAGGTCGTGGTGCGCCGGCTCTGGATCATGCCCCAGATCCCCAGCACGATCACGGCGCCGACCACCGAGGCGATCAGGCCGGCACCCTGGTTCGGCCCGTACCAGCCTACGGCCTGCCCCAGAAAGGTGGCCACGAAGGCCCCCACGATGCCCAGGATCGTCGTGAGGATGAACCCGCTCGGCTCGTTCGGGCCGGGCATGATGAACTTCGCGATGACGCCGGCGACGAAGCCGATGATGATGGTCCAGAGGATCGACATGGAGGGTGCGCCTTTCGGCCTCGCTTGAAACTACCCGAGCAACGCGCGGAACGCCCCGGGGTTGCGTGGCCGTAAGCTTGTCCGCGCGCCCCGCGGGTCTTTACGCGGTGCCGCGCGGGGCGGCACAAGGCGCAGCGCCGCCCCGGCGGCGAATTCGGCACTCACCCAGGAAGCCAGCATGACCATCCAACGGATCGAGACCGGCGCGCGCATGAGCCAGGCGGTCGTGCATAACGGCACGGTCTACCTCGCCGGCCAAGTGGCCGAGGGCGACGACGTCGCCGCCCAGACCCGCGCGATCCTCGCCCAGATCGAGGCGCTGCTGGCGCAGGCCGGCTCCGCCAAGGAGCGGATCCTCTCGGCCACGATCTACCTCGCCGACATCGGCGCCTTCGCGGACATGAACCGGGTCTGGGACGCCTGGGTCCCGGCCGGCCAGGCGCCGGCCCGGGCCACCGTCGAGGCGAAGCTCGCCGGGCCGCAATACCGCGTCGAGATCGCCGTCATCGCCGCGGCGGGAGCCTGAGATGGCGCGCCCCCTCCTCGGCGGCCTGTTGGCCGCCTGCCTCGCCCTCGCCTGGCCCGCCGCTGCCGCCGGGGAGCGGGTCGTCAACATCTACAACTGGTCGGACTATATCGACCACAAGATGCTCGACGCCTTCACGCGCGAGACCGGCATCAAGGTGGTCTACGACACCTACGACACGAACGAGATCCTCGAGACGAAGCTGCTCGCCGGCAAGTCGGGCTACGACGTCGTGGTGCCGTCCGGGCCCTTCCTGCAGCGCCTGATCCGGGCCGGGGCGTTCCAGCCCCTCGACAAGGCCAAGCTGCCGAACCTGAAGAACGCGTGGCCCGAGGTGATGGCGCGGCTCGCCGTCTACGACCCGGGCAACGCCTACGCGGTCGACTACATGTGGGGCACGACCGGCATCGGCGTGAACACCGCGCTGGTGCGCGAGCGGCTCGGCCCGAACCAGCCCCTCAACACCTGGGACATCGTCCTGCGGCCCGAACTGATCGCCAAGCTCAAGGATTGCGGCGTCACCATGCTGGACGCCCCCGAGGACATCTTTCCCAACGTGCTGGCGGCGCTCGGCCTCAAGCCCGACTCGAAGCGCGTCGACGACCTGAACCAGGCCGGCGAGGCGCTCTTCCGCATCCGCGGGGCGGTGCAGAAGTTCCACTCCTCCGAGTACATCAACCAACTCGCCAACGGCGACGTGTGCCTCTCGGTCGGCTATTCGGGCGACGTGCTGCAGGCCCGCAGGCGCGCCCAGGAGGCGAAGAACGACGTCGACATCGCCTACTACATCCCGCAGCAGGGGGCGCTGATGTGGTTCGATTCCTTCGCGATCCCGAAGGACGCCGCCCATCCGGCCGAGGCGCACGCCTTCATCGACTTCATGCTCCGGCCCGAGGTGGCGGCGGCCAACACCAATTTCGTGTCCTACGCGAGCGGCAACCTCGCCGCCAAGGCGCTGGTGAAGCCCGAGATCCTGTCGAACCCGGGCGTCTACCCGGACGAGGCGACCTTCAGGCGCCTGTTCACCAACACCGCCTACGACGACCGCACCCAGCGGGTCGTCACCCGGCTGTGGACGCGGGTGCGCACCGGCAAGTGAATCCGGCAACTGAATCCGGCAAGTCAGTCCGGCAAGTCAGTCCGGCAAGTGAGTCGAGTGCCGGGCCGGAACACCGACCGGACCGGGTCGCGGCGGCTCCGGCTTCCGCGGCCCGCGCCGGTGCCCTAGGGTCGATCGCCCCGCGAGGGGCGGACCGGCAGGAGGCGGAGCGTGAACGTCCTCGTCGTCGACGACCACCCCATCGTGCTCCAGGGCTGCCGCCGCGTCCTCGAGGATGCCGGCGTCGAGGCGGTCCACGAGGCGACCTGCATCCGGGCGGGCTACCGCAGCTTCCACCGCCACCGGCCGGACGTCGTCGTGGCCGACCTCACCTTCCACGGCGCCGCCCTCAAGGGGCTCGACCTCATCCGGCGCATCCGGGCCGTGGCGCCCGGGACCCGGATCCTCGTCTTCACCATGCACGACGACCCGGTGATCGTCGCCCGCGCCCTCGACAGCGGGGCGCTGGGCTACGTCCTCAAGGACACGGCCTCGGCCGAGCTGCACCAGGCCTTCGAGCGCGTGCGCGCCGGCGAGCCCTACCTCGACCCCTCGCTCGCCGCCGAGGTGGCGCTGCTGCGCGCCCGCCCGAGGCCCGAGCCCCTGGCGGGCCTCACCGCGCGGGAGCGCCAGATCCTGGCCCTGCTCGGCGCCGGGCGCTCGCACGGGGCGATCGCGGCCGAACTCGCGCTCAGCTACAAGACCGTGGCCAATGCCTGCTCGCAGATGCGCCACAAGCTCGGCGCGCGCAGCCTCGCCGACCTCCTGCGGATCGCGCTCCAGGCCGCCGACCGCGCCCCCTGAGGCGCCCGGGGCCGGCCCGGGGCCGCCCGGCGCAGGCCGCCGGGCTCTCGGGAAAATCAGTCAACCCAAGATGTTGCACTGCAACGCGGGCCGTTCGGGTACTAATAAATCTCCGTTAATACTTCTCACTTCGGCAGTCACATTCTTGCCCAGATCAGCCCTATGTTGCGCCGCCTCAGCATATCAAAACGGGAATGTGAAATGTTTTCGAAGGCCAAGCTGGCGCTGATCTGTCTTGCCGCGTCCGTCGGCGGTAGCGCGACGCTCCAAGCCAGCACGCCTGCCCTGGCTCAGACCGGGGGTGCCTCGTGGTACGGGCCCGGGTTCCAGGGCCGGCGCACCGCCAACGGCGAGCGCTTCAACACCCACGCGCTCACGGCCGCCCACCGCAGCCTGCCCTTCGGCAGCCGGGTGCGGGTCACCAACACCAGCAACGGCCGCTCGGTCGTGGTGCGGATCAACGACCGCGGGCCCTACGTGGGCGGCCGCGTCATCGACCTGTCGCAGGCCTCCGCGCGGGCGATCGGCATCAGCGGCGTCAGCAAGGTCCAGCTCAGCCGCCTCTGAGGCGCCGGCGCCGCACTGTCCCCCGGCGGGATCGATCAGACAACGTCAAGTTTTCCGGACGGCAGCGGAACTGTTCGGGCACAGTCGAGGTTGGAGGACACAAGACCTTCGCCGTTCCGACAGTGCCCGGGGAGAGGCTCCATGCCGTCGCATCGTTCCCGCTCGGCCGCGCCCCGGCGCGGCCTGTTCCTGGCCCTGGTTTCGGGATGCCTGCTGATCTCGACGGCCGGCGCGGGCCGGGCGACCGAGGGGGACGGGCTCGGCGGCCTGTTCGGGGCCCTGTTCGGCGGCGGCGCCGCTCGCAGCACGGCCCCCGCGGCGATCCCGCAGCCCCTCGCCGAGCCGACGACCCGGCTGCGGCGGCGCCTCGCAGGGCGCAACCGGGCCGACGCCCGGGCCGCCCTGCGCCACCGGGCCCGCTACGCCGCCCTGCCCAAGGCCCCGGCCGAGGACAAGGCCGGGGCCCTCAAGGTCCTGGTCCCGGCCGAGCGGATCACCAATCCCTCCGAGGCCCGGGCCGCCCTCCTGCGCGACCCGACCCTGCGCCACGGCGACATCGTCATCATGCCGGAGGGACCGCGCGTCTTCGTGGGCGCGGCGGGCTCCGCCAAGCACCGCCCGGGCGAGTTCGAGGATGTGCGCCGCTCGCGGGTCGTCAACGACCAGACCCGCCGCGAGTTGCTCGCCCGCACGGCCCCGATCGGGGCGCTGCCGGCCGACGAGGCCCGCAAGCTGATGGCCCGCCTCGTCCGCCACGCCCCGAAACCGTGGACCGCGCCGGAGGAGGCGCGGACCGAGACCGCCATGCGGTCCGAGAGCGACGCGCGGGCGGAGACCGCCATGCGGGTGATCTACCCAGCCCGCTGACGCGCCCGCGCTCGGCCGCGCCCCTGCCGGGTGCGGCCCGCGCGGCACGGTGCGTCAACGCGGCCGTGGGATCCGACACCGTGGGTTGCGTCCCCGCCGCCTCCGCTTGCTAGGCTGCGCGCCCGCGGTCGCTCGCGACCGCTTCGTGTCAGGGATCCCCCATGGTGAGATGGATGCTGGTCGTGGCCACCGCGGCGTGCCTCGCGGCGTCGGACGCGTCCGCGGCGAATGGCGACCAGATCGTGACGCAGTGCAAGAGCCTCCTGCGGACCGCCAAGCAGCGCGGCGACACCCTCGACTACCGGCAGGACCCCGACACGGTGAGCTGCTTCGCCTTCATGAGCGCGGTGCAGAACCTCGCCGTGGTGGCCGAGCGCGCCGACGCGCCGCCCCTGCTCGGGGCCTGCCTGCCGCCCGAGGGGACGCTCCTGCAGCTGATCCGGGCGGTGGTCGCCTACGGCAAGGCGCACCCGCCCGCCCTGCGCGAGAGCGCGGGCGTGCTGGCGCTCCTCGCCCTCCGGGACGCGTATCCCTGCGACAAGAAGGGGTGAGCGCCGGCATCGCGCGCGGGGCCGAAAGGTTCCAGCGCGATATTTCCGCCCGCGACGCTTGCCGGCCGCGCCCCGCCTGCTCATCTCAGGTACCCCGATGGGGTATTTGGCCCCGCTCGGCAGCCGGAGGAGCAGGATGGCGAAGGCCGACAAGCACCACATGGGTCCCGGGACGCAGGGCAAGGGCTCGGGGACCGGCGCGATGACCGAGTTGCCGGAGGGGATCCTCCCGGAGAACATGGTGCTGAGCAACCGCGACAAGTCCCGCCACAGCCACGAGCGCGGGCTCGACAGCAAGAACGTGCAGACCGAGCAGTACCAGGACCATTCCGCCAATCGCCGGGACTTCGACGAGACCGGCGCGCCGCGGGGCGGTCAGCCGACCGGCGGCGACAACACCAGCGGCGCCGAGGCGCCGATGACCACCGTCTCGGGCAACGACAGCAGCCTGTCGAGCCAGCATCGGCGCTGAGCGCCATGCGCCGAACCGGTCACCGGCTCGGCGGCGAAACAGGATGCGGACCAAGAGACCCACCAGGCAAGAGACCCACCAGGCAAGAGACCCACAAGGCAAGGGACTCACCAGGCAAGGGACTCACCAGAATTGCCTCGTGCGATTCCGGTGAGGGCTGCGGCCCGGGACCGGCACCGGTCATGCGCCGGGCGGATGCCGGTCCCCCGCCGCGCCCCGTGGCGTCGCTCCCCCCGCTCGGGCAGAGAGGGCAGGGTCTCCCGGGAACGGCCGCGGGGACGTCTCGGGAGGAGGCGGTGGGACTCGTCTACGCGCTCGGCGCCTATCTGTGCTGGGGCCTCCTGGTCCCGCTGCACTTTCGCCTCCTCGGCAGCCTGCCGCCCTGGACGATCCTCGCCCACCGCATCCTGTGGTCGAGCCTGTTCGTGCTCCTCCTGCTGGTGGTCCTGCGCGGGCGCCGCGCGCCCTTCGTGCCCGCGCGGCGGCACGCGCTGCTCGCCGTCTCGGCGCTGCTGATCGCGGTGAACTGGTCGCTCTATCTCTGGGCGGTCCAGAACGGGCACATGGTCGAGGCGAGCCTCGGCTACTTCATCAACCCGCTGGTGGCCGTGGCGCTCGGCGCCGCGGTGCTGGGCGAGCGGCTGCGCCCGCTCCAGGCCTGGGCGGTGGGGCTCGCGGCGGCCGGGGTCGCCGCGGCGGTGGCGCTCGCCGGAACCCTGCCCTGGCTCGCCCTCGCGCTCGCCACGAGCTTCGCCCTCTACGCGCTGATCCGCAAGCTGGTGCCGATCGACCCGATCCTCGGCTTCGGCGCCGAGACCGTGCTGCTGCTGCCGGCGGCCTTGGCCTACCTCGCCGGTGCCGCGCCCGAGTCCGCCGCCCTCCCGGCCCTCGACGGGCGCACGGCCGGGCTCCTGCTCCTGACCGGCATCACGACCTCGCTGCCGCTGATCTGGTTCGCGGCCGCGGCGCGGCGCCTGAAGCTGGCGACGCTCGGGCTGATGCAGTACCTCTCGCCGACCTGCACCCTCCTGCTGAGCGTGACGGTGTTCGGCGAGAGCCTGGACCCGGCCCGGGCGGCCGTGTTCGGGTTCACCTGGATCGCCCTCGCCCTCTACGCCGCCGACGCGGTGCGCCTGTCGCGCAGCCCGGCCCCACCCCTCGCGCCCCAGCGCTGCCCGGGCTGAGGCAGGACCGCGTTTACACGTCCACGTCGGTGCTCTATCGCGGCCACAACACGGGCGGGAGGGGCGGCCGGCGGCCATGCGCGAGATCCTGGAGAAGGCCGCCTTCCTGCGGGCGGAGCGCGGCCTCGCCGGCCTCGCCGCCAAGGCCGCCTCCGTCGCCTACGACCGGGCCCTGCGCCGTCACCTGCCGCGGGCGGAGCCGGTCCTCTACGCGGGGCTGCCGACCGGCCGCTACCGCCGCTGGGGCGACCGCTGGCTCCCCGCCGCCCTGGTGGCGCAGGACATTCCCGATTTCGAGGAGGGGCTGGTCCGGGCCCTGCGCGCCCATCTCCGCCCGGGCGACGCCGTGACGGTGGTGGGCACCGGGAGCGGCGTCACGACCGCGGTCGCGGCCCTCGGGGTCGGCGCGGAGGGCACGGTCACCGCCTACGAAGGCGACCCGGGCGGGATCGCGGCGACGCGCCGGATGCTGGAGGCGAACGGGGTCGCCGCGCGGGTGCGGCTGCACCACGCCGTCGTCGGGGCGCCGGTCCGGGTCTATGGCGGGGCCGGCGCCGCCCGGATCGTGGCCCCGGCCGACCTGCCCCCGACCGACCTGCTCGAACTCGACTGCGAGGGCGCCGAGACGGTGATCCTCGGCGCCATGACGATCCGCCCGCGGGTCGTCGCGGTCGAGACCCACGGCTGCTACGGCGCGCCCTCCGCGGCGGTCCGCGCCCTCCTCGAAGGGCTCGGCTACGCGGTCACCGACACCGGGCTGGCCGAGCCCCGGATGGCGCGGCTCTGCCGCGAGGGGGACGTGCGGGTGCTGGTCGGGCTGCGCGGCGCGGCGGCCGGGGCTTGAACGGGCCGGGAACCTCGCGGACGGGGAACGGCGCGGGCGCCATGCGTCTCCCGCCCCACGGTTCACCCTTCGCGGCAGGGCCAAGCCGGGCAGGCCGCACCTCGCACCGTCCCCACCCTCTCAGAGCAGCCCCAGGGCCGCGAGTTCCCGGCGCATCGCCTCGGGCATCGCCGAGAGGCTCACCGCCGCGTCGCGGCCGAGGTCGCGGGGCGCGTCGGCCTCCGCGAGGTAGCGCCAACCCTGGAACGGCCGGCAGGGGCGCGGCTCGACCGGCACCACGGACGGATCGAGGACGAGGTGGCAGCGGCCGATCCCGTCCCCGTCCACGAAGGGCCGGATCGCCCGGATCGGCTGGCGGCAGGCGACGAGCCCCTTGATCACCCAGTAGAGCGAGCCCGCTCCCGCGATCGCGTCGGCGCGCTTGGGGACCATGCGGGTGGTGTGGACCTGCTCGAAGGCCGTCCCGGCCCGCCGCGCGCCGTCGCGCCGCTCGGCGATCCACGCCTCCAGGTCGCCGATCGAGTCGCAGCCGACGCAGAGCTTGAGGAGGTGAAGGGGCATAATCGTCTCGCGGGAGGGGCCGCTCTGCCGCCCGATCGTGGCACCCGCGAGGCGCGGCCCGGGCGCGCCCCGTCAGCTGAAGCGGATGATCTTCTCGGTCGGCGGGAGCCCGTCGAGGTCGGCGAAGGCCGCGCCGAGCGCGAGGTTCTCGCCCTCGAAGGGAGCCGGCTCGGCCGGGGGCGCCGGCAGGCTCGGCACGAAGGCGATGTCGTCCGAGGCCAGAACCGGGTCCTCCAGGTCGCGGCGGCGCACCGGCGGAGGGGGCGGCGCCGACGTCGCGATCATCGCGTCGACGTCGCTCTGGGCGAGTTCGGGCGAGGGCGCCACCGGCTCCGGCGGCGGCGGAGCCGCGTCGGCGTCGCCGCCCCAGATCTCGATCATTGCGGTGAGCCGCTGCTCCAGGTAGCGCAGCGTGTTGACGATCCGGCTGGTGCGCTGGGCGGTCAGGTCCTGGAACGAGCAGGCGGTGTAGATCCGGGTCGCGTTCTGGTCGAGCATGTCGCAGACCCGGCTGTCGGCGCCGCTCTCGCGCAGGGTCCAGGCAACCTCCTGCATCTCCTCGGCCGCGGCGAGGATGTCGGAGGTGGCCCGCTCCGTGGTGCGCACGATCGCGTCGAGGGCCTCCGAGGCGGCTTCGAGGCGGCTCTGGTCCTGGTCCGGCGACTGGATCGCCGTGATCTCGTCCTTGGTGCGGCTGATCGCCTTGACCATCTCGACGAGGTCGAGGCGCATGCGGTCCATCTCCGGCACCTGCCGGTCCGCCGCGATGGTGGATTCCAGGCGTCCGATCGCCGCGAGCAGGCGCTCGGTGTCGTCCCCGCGCTGGCGCCGGGCGAACTCGGCCAGGAACCACCGGCCCCGCGCCGTTTCCATCAGCGCCGACTCGATCACGCCATACTCGTCCGCGCCGGGCGTCGGGAGCGAGGTGAAGCCTGCCATGGTGCGTGTCCCGGGACTGTGAGGGCGCCCGATGGCCCGTTTTCATGGCTTGACATCCCCACGTTAACGGCCGCTTACGCGACGTCCGTTGTCAACCGGAGGCGATGTCCCTGCTCCCCCTCGCCGCCGGCCCGCGCCTCGGCCTGCTCTACGCCCTGATCTTCGCGGGGATCGGCGTGGCGATGCCGTTCCTGCCGCTCTGGCTCGCGAGCCTCGGGCTGCCGCCGGAAGTGATCGGCGCCCTGGTGGCCCTGCCGATCGCCGTGAAGATCGTCGCCACCGCGCCGCTGGTGGCGCTGATCGACCGGGGCGTCACCGCGCGGGCGCTCCTCGTCGCGGGCAGCCTCGGGCTCGCCCTCACCTACGCGCTGATGCCCGCGGCGGCGGCGCGGGGCTGGCCCGTCCTCGCCGGGGCGATCGCGCTCAACGCGGTGGCGGGGGCGCCGCTCGTGCCGGCGCTCGACTACCTCTGCCTCGCGGCGGTGCGGCGCGACCCGCGCCTCGCCTACGCGCGGATCCGGCTCGGGGGCTCCCTCGGCTTCCTGGCCGCGAGCCTCGCCGGCGGCTGGCTGCTCGGGCTGGTCGGCGAGCGGGCCGGGGTCACGGCCTTCCTGGCCGGCCTCGGCCTCGTCTCGGCGCTGGGCAGCGCGGCGCTGGCCGCCGGAACCGCGGCGGAGCCGGCGCGCCGGACGCCGCCGGGCTCCGCCCGGCTCCCCCTCGCGCTGCGGCTCGCCATGGCGGCGGCCGCGTCGGCCCAGGCGAGCCACGCGGCGGTCTACGCCTTCGGCAGCATCCACTGGACGTCGCTGGGCCTCACTCCGCCCCTCATCGGCGCCGCCTGGGCGACCGGCGTCGTCGCCGAGATCGCCTTCTTCGTCCTGGTCGGACGCGTCGCGGCCCTGCGCGACGCGCCCTTCCGGCTCCTCGCCCTCGGGGCAGGGGCGGCGCTCCTGCGCTGGGCCGGGCTCATTGGCCTCTCGGGCCTCTCGGGCCTCTCGGGCCTCTCGGGCCTCTCGGGCCTCTCGGGCCTCTCGGGCCTCTCGGGCCTCTCGGGCCTCTCGGGCCCGGGCCTGGCGGCCGCCCTGCTGCCCCTCCAGGCGCTGCACGGGCTCACCTTCGGGGCGACCCAGCTCGGCGCGATGGGGGCGCTGGCGCGGCTCGCCCCGGAGGCGGCCCGCGGCCGGGCGCAGGGGATCTACGCGGCGAGCGCCTCGCTCGCCTCCGCGGCCGCCACCCTGGCGAGCGGGGCGGCCGTCCGGCAGGGCGGGCCGCTCCTCGCCTTTGCCCTGATGCTCCCGGTCGCCGCCCTCGCGCTCGTCCTCACCGCGGCGGCGGCCCGGGCCGCGGCGGCGCGGTTTGTCACGCGCGGCGAGCCCAGGCTATAAGGCCGCCCGAGGGGATGTCGAGCAACCAGGAGGCCGGGCCCGTGTCGACCGAGGCCAGCGCGCACCTGACCGTGGCCGGCGCCACCCTCCTGCGCTTCCGCGACGGCGTCCAGGCGCGGCTCACCGGGTCCTGGACCGCCGACCAGGCGCCCGCCGTCGAGGCCGCCGCCGCCGCGATCGCGGCGCCGGGCGAGCCGGGGCCGCGCGTGCAGGTCGATCTCTCCGGGCTGGTCCGGCTCGACACGCTCGGGGCCTTCGTGCTGGAGCGCACCCGCAGCGAGATCGAGGCGGCGGGCCGCGCCGTCGACTACGCGGGCGCCCGGCCCGAGCACCGCATCCTGCTTCGCGAGGTCGCCTATCGGCGGGACACCCCCCCTCCCCCGCGCCGCCGCCGCCTCGGCCTCCTCGACGGGCTCGAGGCGCTCGGGGCCGGCCTGCGCCGGCTCGGGGCGGAGGGCCTGTCCTGGCTCGGCTTCCTCGGGGAGGTGGTGGCGGCCTGCCTGCGGGTCCTGGCCCGGCCGCGCCGCTTCCGCGCCGCCTCCTTCGTCAACCAGATGGAGCAGATCGCCTATCGGGGCACGCCGATCATCATGCTGATCGCCTTCCTGGTCGGCTGCATCGTCACCCAGCAGGGCATCATCCAGCTGCAGCGCTTCGGGGCGCAGTCCTTCGTCGTCAACATGATCGGCATCCTCACGCTGCGCGAGCTCGGGGTGCTGCTCACCGCCATCATGGTGGCGGGCCGCTCGGGCTCGGCCTTCACGGCCGAGATCGGCTCGATGCGGATGCGCGAGGAGGTCGACGCCCTGCGGGTGATGGGCCTCGACCCGATCGAGATCCTGATCGTGCCGCGCATCCTCGCCCTGATGCTGGCCCTGCCGATGCTCGGCTTCCTCGCCGACGTCGCGGCCCTGCTCGGCGGGGCCCTGACCTCGATGGCCTACGGCAACCTGTCCTTCGACGCCTTCCTGGCGCGGCTGCAGGCAGTGATCTCGGTCCGGCACGGCCTCGTGGGCATGCTGAAGGCCCCCTTCATGGCCCTGATCATCGGCATCATCGCGACGAGCGAAGGCTTCCGCGTCGAGGGCTCGGCGGAATCGCTCGGCCGCCACGTCACCGCCTCAGTCGTCAAGTCAATCTTCATGGTCATCGTGCTCGATGGCGTCTTCGCCATCTTCTTCGCGGCCATCGACCTGTAGAAGCGGCTCCCGTGCAGGCTCACGCCCAACCCCTTGCCTCCCCGGGAGGCGACGCGGTGATCCGCGTGCGCGACCTCGTGGTCGGCTTCGGCGAGCGGACGGTCCTGAAGGGCCTGAACCTCGACATCCGCCGGGGCGAGATCCTGGGCTTCGTCGGCCCCTCCGGCCAGGGCAAGTCCGTCCTGACCCGGACCCTGCTCGGCCTCGTGCCGAAGCGCTCGGGCACGATCGAGGTCTTCGGGGAGGATGTCGACCGCCTCTCCCCGGCCCGGCGGCGCCTGATCGAGCGCCGCTGGGGCGTGCTGTTCCAGCAGGGCGCCCTGTTCTCCGCCCTCACCGTCAAGCAGAACATCCAGGTGCCGATGCGCGAGCACCTGACCCTGTCCGAGCGCCTGCTCGACGAGTTCGCGCGGCTCAAGATCGAGCTCGTCGGCCTCAAGCCGGACGCGGCCGACAAGCTGCCCTCCGAACTCTCGGGCGGCATGATCAAGCGCGCGGCCCTCGCCCGGGCGCTGGCCCTCGACCCGGAGGTGCTCTTCCTCGACGAGCCGACCTCGGGCCTCGACCCGATCGGCGCGGGCGAGTTCGACGACCTCGTCGCCACCCTGCAGCGCACGCTCGGCCTGACCGTGTTCATGGTCACGCACGACCTCGACAGCCTCTACACCGCCTGCGACCGCATCGCGGCGCTCGGCGACGGCCAGATCATCGCGGCGGGCCCGATCGAGGAGATGCTCGCCTCGGACCACCCCTGGCTGCGCTCCTACTTCCACGGCAAGCGCGCGCGGGCGATCGTGCCCGGCGAGCCCCGCGCGGCGGCGCGATGACGCGATCCCGCGCGGCGGCGCCCCCCAGCTCCTCCGGAGGACCCTGACGGCATGGAAACCCGCGCCAACAACGTCCTGATCGGGACCTTCACCCTCGCGGTGATCGCCGCCGGCTTCCTGTTCGCGTTCTGGATGCGCGGCCCCGTCTCGAACGACGGCCGCATGCCCCTGCGCATCGTGTTCTCGGGCGGCGTCGGCGGGCTCGCCAAGGGCTCGGTCGTCACCTTCAACGGCATCCGGGTCGGCGAGGCGACGGAGGTCGAGCTGCTGCCGCAGGACCCGCGGCGGGTGATGGCCCTGGTCGAGGTCGAGCGCAGCACGCCCCTGCGCGCCGACACCCGGGCGCGCCTCGACATGACGATGCTGACCGGCGTCGCCTCGATCGCCCTCGTGGGCGGCAGCGCCGATGCCCCGCCCCTGAAGGCGCCGGAGGGCGACCGGATGGCGACCATCTTCGCCGATTCGTCGGACATCCAGGACCTGATGCAGAGCGCGCGCACCATCGCGCAGCGCGCGGACGACATGCTGCAGCGCCTCGACCGGGTGGTGGCGGGCAACGAGGGGGCGATCAACCGCACCCTCGCCAATGTCGAGCAATTCTCGAAGGCGCTGAACGACAGCGCCCCCGCCCTCGACGCCCTGGTCAAGGCCGTGGACGGCCGCAAGCTCGGCAGCCTGATCGACAATGCGGACCGCTTCTCGGCCGCCCTCGCGGCGGCGGCGCCCGACATCCAGGACGGGCTGCACGACGCGCGCCTCCTGGCCGCCAAGCTCAACGCCTCCGCCGACCGCGTCGACGCGGTGCTCAAGGGGGCCGAGGGCTTCCTCGGCTCGGCCTCCGGCGAGGCCGGCAAGAGCACCTTCGGCGAGATCCGCGAGGCGGCGATCTCGATCCGCGAGGCGGGCCGGGCCTTCCGGACCATGTCGGAGAACCTCGACA
The DNA here is from genome assembly GCF_029714205.1 of Methylobacterium sp. CB376. Lineage (NCBI taxonomy): Bacteria > Pseudomonadati > Pseudomonadota > Alphaproteobacteria > Hyphomicrobiales > Methylobacteriaceae > Methylobacterium > Methylobacterium sp. CB376. Next base: position 5,394,317 of record NZ_CP121648.1, read on the forward strand.
AGCGCACCGCGACCATCACGACGAGCTTCGGCCGCCTGAGCGGGGCGGGCCGGCGCGAGGTCCAGAACCTGTCCACCGAGGGCCAGCGCACCCTCAACAGCCTCAACAGCGCCGCCCGCACCATCGAGCGCGACCCCTCGCAGGTGATCTTCGGCGGCAAGCCGTCGTTGCCCGAATACAACGGTCGCTGACCGAGTGACCGGGCACGGCGGGTGCCCATGTGCGCTGCGGCACCACCGGGGCCCGGGCGTCGATGTCCGGTCAAGGTTTCCGGCCTATATCGGTGCGACGAACAGCCAGCCCATCCGTGCTCATGCCGCCTGTGTTCCTCCGGATCCCGCACGTCCCGACCGCGAGCGCCCTCGCCCTGGCGCTGGTGCTCGGCGGCTGCGGGGGTACGGTGCCCACGACCTTCGATCTCACGGCCCTGCCGGGCGCGGCCCGCGCGGGCAGCGCCCGCCGGAGCCTGATCGTGGCGGAGCCGGTCGGCCTGCAGCCCTTCGAGGCGGACCGCATCATCGTGCGCGAGCCGGGCGGCTCGCTCTCCTTCCTGGGCGGCGGGCAATGGGTGGACCGGCTGCCGCGCCTGATCCAGGCCCGGCTGATCCAGAGCCTGGAGAACGCCAGGAGCCTGCGCGCGGTGAGCCGGCCGGGAGACAAGATCGCCGCCGACACCCTGCTGGT